>NZ_JBSFUA010000079.1:0-25172 GCF_053591555.1 Crossiella sp. NPDC003009
GACCCTGGTCGAGCTGCCGGACCCGGTCGCTGCGGAGGGGCAGGTGCTGGTCGAGGTCACTCCGAAGCTTGCTTCGCGTGTGTCGGAGTCACGAACGCACGACTCAGGAGCGAAAAAATCATGCGTGCGGAGCACGCCAATGTCACAGTTCGTTGCATGGAGTTTCGACGCCTCGGCCGCAGCGGCCTGTCGGTCAGCGAGATCTCGTACGGCAACTGGATCACCCACGGTTCCCAGGTCGAGGAGGAGCAGGCGCACGCGTGTGTGCGGGCTGCTCTCGACGCGGGCATCACCACCTTCGACACCGCCGACGTCTACGCCAACACGGCCGCGGAGTCGGTGCTGGGCCGGGCGCTGGCCGGGCAGCGGCGGGAGAGCCTGGAGATCTTCACCAAGGTCTTCTGGCCGACCGGTCCCGGCGGGCCCAACGACAAGGGCCTGGGCCGCAAGCACGTCATGGAGGCGGCGCACGGTTCGCTGAAGCGGCTGGGCACCGACTACCTGGACCTCTACCAGGCGCACCGGTTCGACACCACGGTGCCGCTGGAGGAGACCATGCTGGCCTTCGCCGACCTGGTGCGGCAGGGCAAGGTGCTCTACATCGGGGTCTCGGAGTGGAACGCCGAGCAGATCAGCCGGGGCGCGGCGCTGGCCCGTGAGCTGAACGTGCCGTTCGTGTCCAACCAGCCGCAGTACTCGATGCTGTGGCGGGTGATCGAGTCCCAGGTGGTGCCGGCCTCCGAGCGGGAGGGCATCAGCCAGATCGTCTGGTCGCCGATCGCACAGGGCGTGCTCACCGGCAAGTACCAGCCGGGCGCGGCCCCGCCCGCCGGCTCGCGGGCCACCGACGAGCGCGGCGGCGGCTTTGTCAGCCGGTTCCTGCGCGATGACCTGCTCACCGCGGTGCAGAACCTGCGGCCGCTGGCGGCCGAGGCGGGGCTGAGCATGGCGCAGCTGGCGGTGGCCTGGGTGCTGCAGAACCCGAACGTGGCCTCCGCGATCATCGGCGCGACCCGGCCGGAGCAGGTCGAGGAGAACGTCAAGGCGGCCGGGGTCACCCTGGAGCCCGAGCTGCTGAAGAAGATCGACGAGGTGCTGGACGGGTTCGTGGAGACCGACCCGCGGCGCACCGCCGTCGCCTGAGCCGAGTGGGTCCTGCGCTCCGCTAGTCGGCGGGGCGCAGGCTCATCGGCCCGTAGACCTCGTCCTCGCCGTCGAAGAGCCGGACCTGCTCGATACCGGCCTCGGCCAGCTCGGCCCACTCCGCGCTGAACCAGGCCTCGGCCTCGTCCTGGTCGGCGAACTCCAGCGCCGGGCCGTCCACCGCGCTGCCAGCCGAGTCCTCGTAACGCCACCGGTACGCCATGCGGCAACGGTAACGTGATCGCCGAGGCCGGAGCAGGAGGAGCGAGCAGTGACGCGACGCACGCTGGTGCTGGGCGGCGCGCGCTCCGGCAAGTCCGCGCACGCCGAAGGACTGCTGCCCGCTGAGGCCGCCACCTACGTCGCCACCGCCCGCCGCGATCCGGCCGACGCGGACTGGGAGGCCCGCATCGCCGAGCACGTGCGCCGCCGCCCGGCGAGCTGGCGCACGGTGGAGTGCGGCGGGGCGCTGCCGGAGCTGCTTACCCAAGCCGCGCAAGGAGATCCGCCGATCCTGGTGGACGACCTGGCCACTTGGCTGACCGGCCTGCTGGACGACGCGGGGGCCTGGGAGGGCGGTCCGGAGACGCTGGAACCGGTGCGGGCGCGCGGCGAGGCGCTGCGCGCGGCGGTGGCCGGGTGCGCCGCGCCGGTGGTGCTGGTGTCCGCGGAGGTCGGCCTCGGCGTCGTGCCCGCGACCCGTTCTGGCAGGCTCTTCCGTGACGAGCTGGGCCGGTTGAACGCCCGGCTCGCCGAGGTGTGCGACGAGGTTGTGCTGCTCGTCGCCGGTGTCCCGCTGAAGCTGCGCTGACGGAGGTTTCCCCAGTGGACGAGGTTGTCCAGTTCCCGCCGGTGGCGCCGCCGGACGCGCAGGCCCGCCGTGCAGCCGAGGCGCGCCAGGCGCAGCTGACCAAGCCCGCCGGTTCGCTGGGCAGGCTGGAGCAGCTCGGGGTGTGGCTGGCGGCCTGCCAGGGCGAGTGCCCGCCGCGGCCGCTGACCCGGCCGAGGGTGGTCGTCTTCGCCGGGGACCACGGCATCGCCCGGCACGGCGTCTCGGCCTACCCGAGCGAGGTCACCGCGCAGATGGTCGGCGGCTTCCTGGCCGGCACCGCCGCGGTGAACGTGCTCGCCGAGACCGCGGGCGCGACCGTGCGGGTCGAGGACCTGTCGGTGGACGCCGACACCGCGGACTCGGTGTCCGGGCACAAGATCCGCCGCTCCTCCGGCGTCATCGACCGCGAGGACGCGCTCAGCAGCGCCGAGGTGGTGGCCGCGCTGGCCGCGGGCCGGGCGATCGCGGACGAGGAGGTGGACCGGGGCGCGGACCTGCTCATCGCGGGCGACATGGGCATCGGCAACACCACCCCCGCCGCGGTGCTGATCGCCGCGCTCACCGGCAGCGAGCCGGTGGCCGTGGTCGGCCGCGGCACCGGCATCGACGACCACGGCTGGATGCGCAAGACCGCCGCCATCCGGGACGCACTGCGCCGCGCCCGCCCGGTCAGCGCCGACCCGATCGGCCTGCTGCGCACCAGCGCGGGCGCGGACATCGCCGCGATGGCCGGTTTCCTGGCCCAGGCGGCGATCCGGCAGACCCCGGTGCTGCTGGACGGTGTGGTGGTCGGCGCGGCCGCGATGGTCGCCGAAGAGCTGGCCCCGGGCGCCCGCGAGTGGTGGCAGGCGGCGCACCGCTCGGTCGAACCGGCCCACTCGATCGTGCTGGAACACCTGGACCTCACCCCGCTGCTGGAGTTCGAGCTCCGCCTCGGCGAGGGCTCCGGCGCGGTCGCCGCGCTGCCGCTGCTGGTCATGGCCGGTCGGGTGCTGGCCGACATGGCCACCTTCGAGGAAGCGGGCATCTCCGGCCCGAGCGACACCCCGCTCACGCCGCCCGCGGTCGAAGCGGTGGCCGCCACCGCCGCCGGCCTGGCCGCCACGGTCGCCGAGGCGGCCAGCGATGCCGCCCCGGACACCAGCGCGGCCAGCTACGGCTACGGGCACGGCCACACCGCCACCCAGGCGACCGACGAGCCCCGCGACAACCCGGCCGACACCACCTACCGCGCCGCGCCCCCGGCCGCCCCCGTCATCACGGTCGCACCGCCGGAAGACCTGTGACACCCGGCCGCACCACGGTGCCCGGCCGCCACGGGCCGTGCCCCGTGCCGCTGGACCCCGGCACTGACCAATGACCTCCGGCCTCCGCCTGGCGCTGTCCTGGCTCACCGTGCTGCCGGTGCGCACCGGCCCGGTCGACACCGCCGTGGCCCGCACCGCGATCGCGCTGGCCCCCTTCGCCGGTCTGCTGCTCGGCGTGGCGGCCACCGCGGTCCTGTTCGCCCTGACCTGGCTGGGCGCCCCCGGTCTGCTGGCCGGCCTGCTGGTGGTCGGCCTGCTCGCGCTGGCCACCCGCGGCATGCACCTGGACGGCCTGGCCGACACCGCCGACGGCCTCGGCTGCTACGGCCCGCCGGAGCGCGCGCTCGCGGTCATGCGCGACGGCCCCGCTGGCCCGTTCGCCGTGGTCACCCTGATCGTGGTGCTGGGCGCGCAGGCGGTGAGCCTGTCCGCGGTCGCCGAGGCCGGGCGCTGGGGCGCGGTCGTGGTCGCGCTGGCCGCCGGCCGCGCCGCCTTCGCCTGGTGCTGCCGCCACGGCGTCCCGGCCGCGCGCCCAGAGGGCCTGGGGGCGCTGGTGGCGGGTTCCCAGCCGGTCGCGGTGCCGATCGCCTGGACCGCGTTCCTGACCGTGGCCGCCGCGGCCGCCACCTACGACCGGCCCTGGCTCGGGCCGATCGGGGTGCTGCTGTCGGTGGGCGTGGTGCTGCTGCTGGTGCGGCACGTGCGGAAGCGTTTCGGCGGGGTCACCGGGGACGTGCTGGGCGCGGCGGCGGAGATCACCGTGCTGCTCGTGCTGGCGCTGGCCGCGTTCCGCTAGCGGCGGTCGCGCCCGCGCTGGCCAGCACCACCAGCCCGACCGCGGCCAGCTGCCACCAGCCCAGCTCCTGCCCCAGCACCAGGAACCCGGCCAGCGCGGCCAGCGCCGGGTTCAGGCTCATCATGATCCCGAAGGCCCCGGCGGGCAGCCGGCGCAGCGCGAGCAGGTCCATCGAGTACGGCACCGCCGAGGCCAGCAACCCCACCAGCAGGCCCAGCGCCAGGTTCCCCGGCCGCACCAGCTCCGCCCCGGCCGCGCTGATCCCCAGTGGCAGCACCGCGATCGCGCCTGCCGCCGCGCCCAGCGCCAGGCCCTCCATGCCGTTGAAGGCTTGGCCCAGGTGGCGGGTGAGCAGGATGTAGGCCGCCCAGCAGGCCGCGCCGGCCAGCGCGAACAGCACGCCGACCGCGTCCGCGCCGTCCAGGCCGCTGCCCAGCAGCAGGACGCCGGTGCCGGCCAGTGCGGCCCAGAGGAAGTCGAGCTTGCGGCGGGACAGGGCGAGGGCCAGGGTCAGCGGGCCGAGGAACTCGAAGGTGATCGCCGCGCCCAGCGGCAGGCGCTGGATGGACAGGTAGACGCAGACGTTCATCACGGCCATCACCAGGCCAAACAGGATGATGGTCCGCCAGTCGCGGCGGGAGCGGCCGCGCAGCGCCGGGCGGGCCAGGGCCAGCAGCAGCACGGCCGCGCCGGCCAGGCGGAGGGTGACCACGCCGAGCGGGCCCAGCGCCGGGTACAGGCTCACCGCCAGGGCGGCGGAGAACTGCACCGAGCTCATCCCGACCAGGATCAGCGCCACCCCGTGCAGGCGGGCGCCGAGCTGGTCGGCCGGGGCGAGGGTCGCGGTCACGGGCCTGAGCCTAGGTAGCCGGGCACGAACCCGGAAATGCTTATCACGCAGCGGTTATGCTTGGCGGTAATGGATGTCGAGCTGCGTCACTTCCGGTGCTTCCTGGCCATCGCGGAGGAGGGCTCGGTGACCGCGGCCGCCGTGCGGCTGCACCTCACCCAGCCCGCGGTCTCACGCACCCTCGGCCAGCTGGAGCAGCGGCTCGGGCGGCGGCTGGTGGACCGCTCCACCCGGCACCTGCGGCTGACCGCCGACGGGGAGGCCTTCGCGGACAAGGCCCGCGCGGTGCTCGCCGCGGTGGCCGCCGCCCTCGACCCCGGCCCGGAACCGCCGCTACGCCTCGGTTATGCCTGGGCCGCGGCCGGTCCGCACACCACCGCGATCCTGCGCGCCTGGCGGGAGCGGCGGCCCGAGGTGCCGCTGGAGATCCGCCGGTTCGACGAGCGGACCGCCGGCCTGAGCCGGGGCGAGGTGGACGTGGCCCTGCTGCGGCACCAGCTCGACGACCCGCGGCTGGACAGCACGGCGCTCTACACCGAGGCCCGCTTCGCCGCGGTGGCCGCCGACCACCCGCTCGCCACCCGGACCGAGCTGACCCTGCGCGAGCTGAGCGGACTGCCGCTGGCGCGCAACGAGCTCTCCGGCACCACCACCCCCGAGCTGTGGCCGCCGGACGCGCCGCCAGGGGAGACCGTGCGGGTGCACAACGTCGACGAGTGGCTCACCGTGATCGCGGCGGGCCGGGCCGTCGGCGTCACCGCGGACGGCACCCGGCACCACCACATGCACGCGGGCGTGGCCTACCTGCCGCTGTCCGGGGTGCCGCCGGTGACGGTGCACCTGGCCTGGCCGGCCGAGCACCGCCACCCGCGGCTCGCCGAGTTCCTCGCGCTCACCAGGGAGATCGTCCGCGGTTAGCCGAGCTTGGTCATCCAGCCGTGCGGGTCGGCGCCGCCGGTCTGGATGCCGGTCAGCGCGGCCCGCAGCTTCATCGTCAGCTCGCCCGGCTCGCCCCCGTTGACCAGGAACTCGCCACCGGCGTGCTTGACCCGGCCGACCGGCGTGATCACCGCGGCGGTGCCGCAGGCGAAGACCTCGGTCAGCTCACCGGAGTCGACCTTCTTCTCCCACTCCTCGGTGGAGAACCGCCGCTCCTCCACCGCGTAGCCCAGGTCGGCGGCCAGGGTCAGCAGTGAGTTGCGGGTGATGCCGGGCAGCAGCGCGCCGCTGAGCTCCGGGGTGACCACGCGGGCGTTCTCGCCCTCACCGAGGACGAAGAACAGGTTCATCCCGCCCATCTCCTCCACCCACCGGCGCTCCACCGCGTCCAGCCACACCACCTGGTCGCAGCCCTGCTCCGCGGCCTGGGCCTGGGCGAGCAGCGAGGCGGCGTAGTTGCCTGCGAACTTGGCCGCGCCGGTGCCGCCGGGCGAGGCGCGCACGTACTCGGTGCACAGCCACACGCTCACCGGCCGGACCCCACCGGCGAAGTAGGCGCCGGCCGGGGAGGCGATCAGCACGTACAGGTACTCCTTGGCCGGGCGCACGCCGAGACCCGCCTCGGTGGCGAACAGGAACGGCCGCAGGTACAGCGACTCGTCCTGCGCCGTGGGCACCCAGGCCTTGTCGACGTCGAGCAGTTCGCGCACCGAGCCGAGGAACAGCTCGTCCGGCAGCTCCGGCATGGCCAGCCGCTGCGCCGAGGCGCGCAGCCGGGCCGCGTTCGCCTCCGGCCGGAACGAGGCGATCGAGCCGTCCGGCTGGCGGTAGGCCTTGAGGCCCTCGAAGATCGCCTGCCCGTAGTGCAGCACCATGGCCGCCGGGTCGAGCGGGATGCTGCCGTAGGGCACCACCGCCGCGTCGTGCCAGCCCTGCTCGTGGTTCCAGCGGATGGTGACCATGTGGTCGGTGAAGTACTGACCGAAACCGGGCTTGGCCAGGATCTCGGCCCGCCGCTCCCCCGACGCGGGCTGGGGGTTCAGGCTACGGGTGAACGACACCGTTGACGTCATGGCAGCAGCGTAGTACTTCGTGTTGCCCCCGACCATCGTCATCCCAATGGTCGGACGACCTACTGTTCAGTCCGCCCGGCCATTCCGGCCGGGCGGACTGACGTCTCACACCGCGGGCAGGCCCTCGGCGATGTCCGCGGGCAGCACCGGCGCCGGCCACCCCGCGCCGGGGGTGAAGTCGCACCAGCTGCCGTCGAAGGGGAACGCGCCCTGTTCGGCCAGCGCGATCATCCGCTCGCCCTCGGCCCGCAGCCGGCCCATCTGGGCCACGGTGAACAGTCCGGCGGCGACCGCCTCCTCCGCTTCGTCCTCGTCCTTCCAGCACCAGGTCAGGTCCGGCTCGACCACCACGTCGAGCACCCCGTCCACCCGGTCCACGTAGTCCGCGCCGCGGCCCATCGGCAGTTCCAGGTTGACGTACCAGTGCCGGAAGGTGCCGTCGGCGTTGAAGAACCACCACACGCTGGACCAGGCGTGCTCGTCCACCAGGCGCAGGTTGGAGTGGCCGTGCCAGCTGGAGAGCACCGGGATCCGCGGGATCCGGAAGCGCTCGGACAGCGGGGCCTCGCGCTGGTGGCGGCCGTCGGCCAGCCGGGTCGCGCGGACCCTGGTGCCGTCCGGGATCCAGCAGACCAGCTGGGCGCCGTCGTCACTGAGCACCCTGGCCGGGGTGACCGAGCCGAGGCTGCCGTCCAGGCGGCGGAAGCGGTAGAGGACCTCGTGGCCGGGCTGCCAGGGCATGGTCACCGACTCGGGTGGCGGCTGGGTGCGGGTCACCGGACGTGCGAGTCCACGAACGGGGGCTTCACGATCTCGCAGCGCAGCGAGCGGCCCCGGACGTCCAGGGTGACCTCGGCGCCGGGCTCCAGTCCGGCCGAGGTGTCCAGCAGGGCCAGCGCGATGCCGGTCTTCAGGGTCGGGGAGAACGTGCCGGAGGTGGTCTCGCCGACCTTCGCGCCGCCGCTGAGCACGGTCATCCCGGCCCTGGGCACGCCCCGGTCCAGCGCGCGCAGGCCGAACAGCTTGCGGGCCGGGCCGTTGGCGCGCTCGGCGGTCAGCGCCTCGCGGCCCCAGAACGCGGGCTTCTTCCAGCCCACCGCCCAGCCGGAACCGGCCTGCACCGGGGTGATCTCCAGGGACAGGTCCTGGCCGTGCAGCGGGTAACCCATCTCGGTGCGCAGGGTGTCCCTGGCGCCGAGGCCACAGGCCCGGCCGCCGTGCTTGGCCGCGACCTCCAGCAGCTTCGCCCACAGCGCGGGGGCGTCGTCCCAGGCCGGGATGAGCTCGTAGCCGTGCTCGCCGGTGTAGCCGGTGCGGCAGATCCGGACCGTGCCGCCATTCCAGTCCGCGTCGGCGAAGGCCATGTAGTCCATATCGCTGGGCAGGCCGAGCTCGGCGAGCACCTCGGCGGACTTGGGGCCCTGCACCGCGAGCACCGCGAAGCCGTCGTGCTGGCCGGTCACCGTGACGCCCTCGGGGGCGGCGGCCACCAGCAGCTCGACCACCTTGGCGGTGTTGGCCGCGTTCGGGACCAGGAACACCTCCTCCGGCGAGACCAGGTAGGCGATCAGGTCGTCCACCACGCCGCCGGAGTCGGTGCAGCACAGCGTGTACTGGGCCTTGCCCGGCGCGATCCGGTTCAGGTCGTTGGACAGGCTGGCGTTGACGAACTCGGCCGCGCCGGGACCGGCGACCAGGGCCTTGCCCAGGTGCGAGACGTCGAAGACGCCGACCGCCTCGCGCACCGCGGTGTGCTCGGCGACCACGCCGCCGTCGGTGTACTGGATCGGCATCTCCCAGCCGCCGAACGGCGCGAAGGTGGCGCCGAGGGCACGGTGTGACTCGTGCAGGGGGCTGGTGCGCAACGGGGTGTCAGTCACAAGGGGGGAAGTTACCGCCATTGCCGGGTGATCATGGCGGCGACGCAGGATCCAGCCACGACCGTGACCAGCGTCGCCAGCAACAGCACCGGTGGCAGGCTCATCAGCAGCACCACGGACAGGCCGAGGCCGAGGCAGGCGGTGCGCATCGGCCAGGTGCGGTCCTCGACCAGCAGCAGCCGGGCCGCGGCGTTGGTGAAGGCGTAGTAGGTGAGCAGGCAGCAGGCCGCGAACTGCAGCGCGATCTCCGGGCTGAGCAGCAGCACCAGCCCGCTCGCGCCGGCGGCGGCCAGCAGCTGGGCCCGCCACGGGGCCTTGCTCAGGCCCAGCGGGAGGTCGCGGTTCCTGGACAGCGAGAGCAGCGCGCGGCGCAGGTCCACGCTGACGATCAGCGCCATCGCGCCCAGCGCCACCGCGGCGGCCGCGCTGATCAGCGGCAGCAGGACGGCGCCGTCGGCGGCCACCACCGCGTCCCGCAGCGGGGCGGGCGAGAGCGCCAGCCGGGCCGAGCCGAGCTGGCGCAGCGTGGCCCAGCCGAGCAGCAGGTAGAGCAGCGCGCCGAGGCCGATCACGAACGGGATGGCCATGCGCACCTTGCGCTGCGGGTAGGCGCGGCCGTCCGCGGGCGAGGTGATCCGCTCGAACCCGATCAGCCCGAAGAACACCACCGAGCCCGCGGTGAGCAGCATCCGGGGGTTGTCCGCGCCCGGCTGACCGCTCACCGGAACCACCTGTTCGGGTGGTGGCACGGTGAAGCAGACGATGATCACCACGACCAGCACCGCGACCACGAACCCGGTGACCGCCCAGCTCACCCAGCGCGGGGTGGCCAGGTTCGCCGAGCCGAGCGCCGCGGCCAGCACGATCACCGTCACCGCGGCCACCCAGGGCCGCGCCGGCATCAGGTACGCGCCGAAGGCCCCGGCCACCGCGGCCAGCGAGGCGAGCTTGCCGACCAGCAGCCCGGTGCCGGCCAGCCTGCCCGGCCAGCGGCCCAGGTGCTCCTTGGTGCAGGCATAACCGCTGCCGTAGCCCACATAGGCGGCGGACTGGTCAGAAGTGGAGAACGCACTGCACAATGCCGCCAGCGCCGCGAGCAGCACGCCGACCAGCAGCCAGCGGCCGGCCGCCTCGGCAGCCGGGGCCAGCCCCACGAAGGCGCCCGCGCCGAGCATGCCGCCGAGGCCGAGCACCACCAGGTCGGGCACGCCGGCCGGGTGACCGGATCCGGCCCGCGATGCTCGCTGTACGTCCAATGCCACCGACACACAGTATTCGGACTGTATTAAAGAGCGATAGCCGCCGTGGGGGCGGATAGCCCACTCGGATTAGCCTTCGGCAACACTGACCCAGGGAACAACACCGGGCCGGCGGCCGAGAAACCGCTTGCCGCGACAACGACGAACACACGCCGTCGCCGACCTCGACACGCGCAGCTCGGGCGGGACGGGATTAAGGAGCACACGTGACCGCGCCCAAGCTTGCGCTGATCGACAGCGATCCCAAGTCCGCCGCGACCGACGCGGTGGTCATCGGCACCGTCCAGGGATCCGACGGCGTGCTCCTCGCGCCGGGCGCCGAGCAGGTCGACGCCGCGTTCGACGGCGAGCTGAGCACCCTGCTGAGCACCCTCGGCGCCACCGGCAAGGCCGATGAACTCGTCAAGCTGCCCGCGCGCGGCGCGCTGACCGCCCCGCTGGTGGTCGCGGTCGGCCTCGGCGCGATCGCCGCCGGGCAGGACGGCCCGAGCAGCGAGCAGGTCCGCAGGGCAGCCGGCGTGGCCGCCCGCGCGCTGGCCGGGGTGACCAAGGCGACCGTGACGCTGTCCACTGTGGACCTGGGCGCCGCGGTGGAGGGTGTCGTGCTCGGCGCGTACGCCTTCACCGGCTACAAGTCCGACGCGGGCAAGGCGCCGCTGGCCAAGGCCGACTTCCTGGTCGCCGACGCCAAGGACAAGCACGCCAAGGCCGTGCTCAAGGCCAACACCGCGATCGCCGAGGCGGTCACCACCGCCCGCGACTTCGTCAACACCCCGCCCAACGACCTGTACCCGGCCTCCTTCGCCGAGCGCGCGGTCCAGCTCGCCGAGGCCGTCGGCCTCACCGTCGAGGTGCTGGACGAGAAGGCGCTGCGCAAGGGCGGATTCGGCGGCGTGCTCGGCGTCGGCGGCGGCTCCTCCCGTCCGCCGCGGCTGGTCCGGCTGAGCTACAAGGGCGCGCGGGCGAAGAAGAAGGTCGCCCTGGTCGGCAAGGGCATCACCTTCGACACCGGCGGCATCTCGATCAAGCCCGCGCCCGGCATGGACGAGATGACCATGGACATGGGCGGTGCGGCCGCGGTGGTGGCCACCGTGGTGCTGGCGGCCAAGCTGAAGTACCCGCTGGAGGTCACCGCGACCGTGCCGATGGCGGAGAACATGCCCTCCGGCACCGCCTACCGTCCCGGCGACGTGCTGACCATGTACGGCGGCAAGACCGTCGAGGTGCTCAACACCGACGCCGAGGGCCGCCTCATCCTGGCCGACGCCATCGTGCGGGCCGGCGAGGACAACCCGGACTACCTGATCGAGACCTCCACCCTGACCGGCGCCCAGGTGGTCGCCCTGGGCAGGCGCACCGCGGGCATCATGGGCAGCGACGACTTCCGCGACCGGGTGGCCGGCATCGCCCGCGCCACCGGCGAGGGCGGCTGGGCCATGCCCCTGCCGGAGGAGCTCCGCGCCGACCTGGACTCCCGCCTGGCCGACCTGGCCAACGTCTCCGGCCACCGCTGGGGCGGCATGCTGACCGCGGGCATCTTCCTGCGCGAGTTCGTGCCGGAAGGCGTCCAGTGGGCCCACCTGGACATCGCGGGCCCGGCCTACAACTCCAGCGGTCCCCACGGCTACACCCCCAAGGGCGGCACCGGCGTCCCGGTCCGGACCCTGGCCGCCGTTCTGGCGGACATCGCGGAAAACGGCTGACCCATTGGCGCGCTCCGCGCGCAGGTGAAAGGCCCGCCGTGGCGCACCAGCGCCACGGCGGGCCTTTGACATCACGGTGGGGTTGATCTTTCGCGACTCAAGAGCGAAAGATCCCGCGCGCGGAGCGCGCCAATCAGATCAGCGGCACGACCCAGGCCGCGATCGCGCCGTCACGATCCTTCGGCTCCTTCTCCCCCAGAAACGCCGACACCACCGTCTCCGCCGTCACCGGCACCACCCGGCTCGGGAACGGCAGTTCCGACGGCGCGCAGGAGCCGGTGGAACACCGCAACTGCCGCGCCAGCTCCTCGTACCAGGCATAAAAAGTGACCGGAGCCGCGGCAAGTTGAGCGACCGCGCGTTCGGCCAGCCGGCCTGCCAGCTCGGAGAGCACCGCGACCAGCGTCGTGGTGTCCAGGTGGGCGCGCTCGGCCTCGTCGGTGGTCAGCCACCAGGTGTTCTCGCGCTGCTCGCGGGCGCGGTCGGCCGGGTCCAGGAACAGGGGTTCCTGGGCCACTCCGGCGAGTCGGTCGAGGAAAGTGGACACCTAGCCTGACGCCTTCCCGTCGCGGCGCTGCTGCGCGCGCTGTCGTGCGGTGTAGTCGCGCATCCGCTGTGGATAGCCGACCTTGTTGGCCTCGTACATCGGAATCTTCAATTTCCGGGCAAGTTTCTGCGCGGCGTCGAACCCGGAGATGCGCCGCCGGGTCCACTCGCCGTCGTGTGCGATGAACACGACAGTGGTCTCGGTCACCGTGGTCTTGGGTTCCAGGTACGCCTCGACGCCGTGCCGGGCCGCCGCCCACGCTTCCAGGTGGGCGGTGTCGGCGTTCGAGGCCGACCGCAGCTGGCCGGGTCGCTCCTTGCGGCGGAAACGGTCGAACAGGCCCACCGCGCACCTCCTTCGCTCCAGCCACCGATCTTGCCAGGCCAGATGTCAGGCGGACGTCACATTCCGGGCGAAACTCCGCCTCGATGATCCACCCAGCGTGACCCAGGACATGCGTACTGAGATGTAGGTATCCCGCGTCGCGAGCACCCCTGACATGGTGACAAGATGGCGGATGCCCGTCGCGCTGAACCGGCGTTGTCGGCACCAAGAGAACGCCCAGCAAACGATGCCTCCATGAGGAGATCGAAGTGACCGACACCTCCGCCGACCTCGTGATCCTTGGCGGCGGCTCGGGCGGCTACGCCTGCGCACTGCGCGCGAGCCAGCTCGGCCTGTCCGTGATCCTGGTCGAGAAGGACAAGCTCGGTGGCACCTGCCTGCACCGCGGCTGCATCCCGACCAAGGCGCTGCTGCACGCGGCTGAGGTGGCCGACATGGCCAGGGAGAGCGACCAGTTCGGTGTCAAGGCCAGCCTTGAGGGCATCGACATCGCCGGGGTCAACACCTACAAGGACACCGTGGTCGGCAACCTGTACAAGGGCCTGACCGGGATGTTCAAGTCGCGCAAGGGCGTGACCGTGGTCGAAGGCGCAGGCACCTTCCAGGCGCCGAACACCGTGGTGGTGGACGGTCAGCGCTACACCGGCAAGAACGTGGTGCTCGCCACCGGCTCCTACGCCCGCTCGCTGCCCGGTCTGGAGCTCGGCGGCCGGGTCATGACCAGCGACCAGGCGCTCAACCTGGACTTCGTGCCGGAGAAGGTCGTCGTGCTCGGCGGCGGCGTGATCGGCGTGGAGTTCGCCAGCGTGTGGCGCTCCTTCGGCGCCGAGGTCACCATCGTGGAGGCCCTGCCCCGCCTGGTGCCCGCCGAGGACGAGTTCTGCTCCAAGCAGGTCGAGCGGGCCTTCCGGCGCCGCGGCATCAAGTTCAAGACCGGCGTCCGGTTCACCGGCGCCACCCAGACCGACTCCGCGGTGTCGATCACCCTGGAGTCCGGTGAGCAGCTCGACGCCGACCTCCTGCTGGTCGCGGTCGGCCGCGGCCCGAACAGCGCGGGCCACGGCTACGAGGAGGCCGGGGTCAAGATGGACCGCGGCTTCGTGCTCACCGACGAGTACCTGCGCACCAACCTGCCGAACGTGTACGCGGTCGGCGACCTGGTGCCGGGCCTGCAGCTGGCCCACCGCGGCTTCCAGCAGGGCATCCTCGTCGCCGAGCAGATCGCCGGGCTCAACCCGAAGCCGATCGACGAGGCCGGGATCCCCCGCGTCACCTACTGCGAGCCCGAGGTCGCCTCGGTCGGCCTCACCGAGGCCCAGGCCAAGGAGAAGTACGGTTCCGTCGAGACCGTCACCTACGACCTCGCGGGCAACGGCAAGTCCCAGATCCTCAAGACCAAGGGCGCCATCAAGCTGGTGAAGGCCACCGACGGCCCCGTGGTCGGGCTGCACATGGTCGGTTCGCGGGTCGGCGAACTGATCGGCGAGGCGCAGCTGATCTACAACTGGGAGGCATACGCTGACGACGTGGCCCCCCTGGTACACGCGCACCCGACCCAGAACGAAGCCCTCGGCGAGGCACACCTCGCCCTGGCCGGCAAGCCGCTGCACGCGCACGGCTGATCGATCGGCGCGAGGCAAACCCAGTGAGCACAAGCACGAGGAGCTAGCGAAAGATGGCCTTCTCCGTCCAGATGCCGGCGCTCGGCGAGAGCGTCACGGAGGGCACTGTCACCCGGTGGCTGAAGCAGGTCGGCGACACCGTTGAGGTCGACGAGCCCTTGCTTGAGGTCTCCACCGACAAGGTGGACACCGAGATCCCCTCCCCTGCCGCCGGTGTGCTGCAGCGCATCGTCGTGAACGAGGACGAGACCGTGGACGTGGGCGCCGAACTGGCGGTCATCGGCGACGGGGACGGCGGTGGCGACTCCGCCCCGGCGCCCGCCGCCGAGCAGCCGTCGGCCGCCCCGTCCGAGCAGCCCGCACCGGAGCCAGAGCCCGCCCAGCAGCAGCAGTCCGCCCCGGCGCCCGCGCCGGAGCAGCAGGAGCAGCAGTCGGCCCCGTCCGGCGGCGGCGCGGCGGAGGGCACCCCGGTGGCCATGCCCGCGCTCGGTGAGTCCGTCACCGAGGGCACCGTGACCCGGTGGCTCAAGCAGGTCGGCGACTCCGTCGACGTGGACGAGCCGCTGCTCGAGGTCTCCACCGACAAGGTCGACACCGAGATCCCGTCCCCAGTGGCCGGGACCCTGCTGGAGATCAACGTCGGCGAGGACGAGACGGTCGACGTCGGCGCCCAGCTCGCGGTGATCGGCAGCGGCGCGCCCGCGCAGCAGCAGAGCGCGCCCGCCCCGGCCCCGCAGCAGCAGGAGTCCGCCCCGCAGCAGGCTCCGGCCCCGCAGCAGCAGGCTCCCCAGCAGCAGGCCCCGGCTCCGCAGCAGAGCGCTCCGGCCCCCGCGCCGCAGCAGTCCGCACCGGCTCCGCAGGCCCCCTCGGCTGAGGAGAGCAACGGCGAGGCGCCGTACGTCACCCCGCTGGTCCGCAAGCTCGCCGCCGAGCACAAGGTCGACCTGGGCTCGCTCAAGGGCAGTGGGGTCGGCGGCCGGATCCGCAAGCAGGACGTGCTCGCCGCGGTTGAGGCCGCCAAGGCCGCCGCCGCGGAAGCCGCCAAGCCCGCACCGGCGCCGGCTCCGGCCGCGAGCTCGGGCTCGGGCTCGGCGCCGAGGGCGGCCGCACCGGCCAGCACGCCCGAGGCCGAGCTGCGCGGTAAGACGGTGAAGATGACCAGGCCCCGCCAGGTCATCGCCCGCCGGATGGTCGAGTCGCTGCAGACTTCCGCGCAGCTGACCACGGTGGTCGAGGTGGACGTCACCAAGATCGCCCGGCTGCGCGCGCGGGCCAAGGGCGCGTTCGAGGCGCGGGAGGGCGTGAAGCTCTCGTTCCTGCCGTTCTTCGCCAAGGCCGCCGTCGAGGCGCTCAAGCAGCACCCGAAGCTCAACGCCTCGATCAACGCCGAGTCCAACGAGGTCACCTACCACGGCGCCGAGCACCTGGTGATCGCGGTGGACACCGAGAAGGGCCTGATGGTCCCGGTCATCCACGACGCGGGCGATCTGAACATCGCGGGCCTGGCCCGCAAGATCGCCGACGTGGCCGACCGCACCCGGCGCAGCAAGATCTCCCCGGACGAGCTCAGCGGCGGCACCTTCACGCTGACCAACACCGGCAGCCGGGGCGCGCTGTTCGACACGCCGATCATCAACCAGCCGCAGGTGGGCATCCTGGGCACCGGCAGCGTGGTCAAGCGCGCGGTCGTGGTGACCGACGAGGCGGGCGGCGACACCATCGCCATCCGCTCCATGGTCTACCTGGCCCTGTCCTACGACCACCGGCTGGTCGACGGCGCGGACGCGGCCCGGTTCCTGACCGCGGTCAAGCAGCGCCTGGAGGACGGCTCGTTCGAGGCCGACCTGGGTCTCTGACCGGCACGGATCGACTCCCGAGGGCCTCGCCGCACACCGCGGCGGGGCCCTCGGGCCGTTTCTCCCCGTGCCCGCCGGGGTCGCGCCGCACGGGCGGAGGCGGCACGATCGAGTCATGCGAGTGGTGGTCGCCGGTTCCTCCGGCCTGATCGGCAGCGCCCTGGTGAGCGAGCTCCGGGAGAACGACCACGAGGTGATCCGCCTGGTGCGCCGCGCCCCGGCCGCCCCTGACGAACGCCGCTGGGACCCACCGGCCGGCAGGTTCGCCGACGACGCGCTGGACGGCGCGGACGCGGTGGTCAGCCTGGGCGGGGCGGGCATCGGCGACAAGCGCTGGACCGAGGAGCGCAAGGCGCAGCTGCGGGAGAGCCGGATCGTGCCGACCACGGTGCTGGCCGAGGCGGTGGCCCGGCACCGGATCCCGGTCTTCGTCAGCGGCTCCGCGGTCGGCTACTACGGCGACACCGGTGACCGGGAGATCGACGAGACCGCCGACTCCGGCGCGGGTTTCCTGGCCGGGCTGTGCCGGGACTGGGAGGCCGCGGCCGAGGCGGCCGAGGAGTCCGGCGGGCGGGTGGTGCGGGTGCGCACCGGGCTGGTGCTCTCCGCGCACGGTGGCCTGCTCGGGCGGCTGCGGCCGCTGTTCTCCTTCCTGCTCGGCGGGCGGCTGGGCGCCGGCACCCAGTACATGCCGTGGATCTCGCTGGACGACGAGGTCGGCGCGATCCGGTTCGCGCTGGAGCACAGCCAGGTCAGCGGCCCGGTCAACCTGACGGGACCGGTGCCGGTGACCAACGCCGAGTTCACCGCCGCGCTGGCCGAGGCGCTGCACCGGCCCGCGCCCTGGGTGGTGCCGGAGTTCGCGCTCAAGCTGGCCCTGGGCGCGGAGACCGCCCAGGAGATGGCCCTGTTCGGGCAGCGCGCGCTGCCCGCGGTGCTGCGCCGCAACGGCTACGTCCACCAGCACCCCACGGTGGCCGCGGCACTGGCCGCCGCCGTTCCGGAGGGCCAACCCGCGGCGTAGGGTCGAGGGGTGCTGAACAACAGTCACCTCTCCTGCCGGGAGTCCAGCGAACCCGTGCTGGTCCGTCACCTCGGCAGCATTGACTACGTACAGGCCTGGGACCTCCAGCGCGAGGTCCTGGACGCCCGCGCCGACGGCAACGGCCCGGACACCCTGCTGCTGCTGGAGCATCCCAGCGTCTACACCGCGGGCAAGCGCACCCAGCCGGAGGACCGGCCGGTGGACGGCACCCCGGTGGTGGAGGTGGACCGCGGCGGCAAGATCACCTGGCACGGGCCCGGCCAGCTGGTCGGCTACCCGATCGTCAAGCTGACCGACCCGGTGGACGTGGTCGACTACGTGCGCAGGGTGGAGGAGGGCCTGATCAAGGTCTGCCGCGACCTCGGCCTGCCCGCGGGCCGGGTCGAGGGCCGCAGCGGCGTGTGGCTGGCCGCCGACGAGACCCGGATCGAGCGCAAGATCGCCGCGATCGGCATCCGGGTGCAGCGCGGGGTCACCATGCACGGCTTCGAGATCAACTGCGACGCCGACCTGTCCGCCTTCGAGCGGATCATCCCGTGCGGCATCGCCGACGCCGGGGTCACCTCGCTGACCGCGGAGCTGGGCCGCCGGGTCACCGTGGCCGAGGTCGAGCCGCTGGCGGAGAAGGCCGTGCTGGACGCGCTCTCCGGCGCGCTGCCGCTGTCGGAGTGCTGGCTGCCGCGGCCGGAGGTCAGTGCCCCGGGCATCACCTTCGCGCTGCCGAACTGAACGACGCCGGAATCCTCGCCCGGCCGGACCCACCGCTCACCCCACCTCGCTGACTGCTCCAATCGGGGTTGCCCTCACTCGGACGTGTCCGAATTCGGCACTCAGCGACGTAAGCTGACTCCTCGCTGTCCGACAGCTGGGGGTCATGCGCCGGAGGGTCCGGTCCAGGGGAGGGTTTCTGTGCACGGCCCGTTGTCCTTCGGTCTGCTGGGTCCACTGCAGGTGCTGCTCGGGGGGCAGCCCACCACGGTGAAGGCCGCGAAACAGCGGACCGTGCTGGCCAGCCTGCTGCTGCGGGCCAACCAGCACATCTCCTTCGACGAGCTCGCCGAACGGGTCTGGGGTGAACAGCCGGTCAGCCAGCCAAGGCAGACCCTCCAGGTCTACGTGATGCGGCTGCGCCAGAGCCTGGGCGCCGGGGTGCTGCTGCACACCGAACCCGACGGCTACCGCCTGGAGCTCGACCCCGAGTCCCTGGACATCCACCGCTTCCGGCGGCTCACCGAGCAGGTCAAGCTCGCCGGTGACGACCCCCGCCGGATCGTCGGCCTGCTCACCGAGGCACTCGGCCTGTGGCGCGGTCCCGCGCTGGCCGACGTGCCCTCGGAGTCGCTCCAGTCCGGTGAGGCCCGCTGGCTGGAGGAGCTGCGCCTGCAAGCGGTGGCCGACCGGCTGCACGCCCGGCTGCGGCTGGGCGCGCACCAGGACGTGGTCGGCGAGCTGTACGGCCTCACCGGCCAGTACCCGCTGCGCGAGCAGTTCTGGGCGCAGCTGATGCTCGCCCTCTACCGCTCCAACCGGCAGGTCGAGGCCCTGGAGGCGTTCCAGGCGGTCAGCCGCAAGCTCGCCGAGGAGCTCGGCGTGGACCCCGGCGAGGAGCTGCGCGCCCTGCACCGGGCCGTGCTCAACAACGACAGCTCCCTCGGCCCGGCCACCCCGCACACCAGCGCCCCGGCGACCGCCGCCCCGCGCGGAGCGGGGCTGTCCCAGCTGCCGCCCAACATCGCCGACTTCGTGGGCAGGGACGCCGAGATCGGCCACATCGGCGAGCTGCTCCGCGGCGCGGGCTCGGCCATGTCGGTGCCCGTGGTCACCCTCACCGGACCACCGGGCGTCGGCAAGACCGCGCTGGCCGTCCAGGCCGCGCACGAGGTGCGCGCGCACTTCCCGGACGGCCAGATCTACGTCAACCTGCACGGCTACTCCCCCGGCCCGCCGCTGGCCCCCGCCGACGTGCTCAGCCGGTTTCTGCGCGCCCTCGGCGTCACCCCGGAACAGATCCCGCTGGAGCCGGAGGAACGGGCCGCGCAGTACCGCTCCCTGCTCACCGGGCGGCGGCTGCTCATCGTGCTGGACAACGCGGTCGGCCCGGAACAAGTGCGCGCGCTGCTGCCCGGCGAGCCCGGCTGCGCGGTGCTGATCACCAGTCGCAACGCGCTGCGCGGGATGACCGTGCTGGACGGCGCCCGCCCGGTGCCGCTGGAGGTGCTCTCGCCGGGCGAGGCCCAGCACCTGCTGGCCGGGATCCTGGGCGTGGACCTGGTCGCCGCCGAACCCGCCGCGGCCGCCGAGCTGGCCCGGATCTGCGGCCACCTGCCACTGGCGCTGCGAGTGGCCGCGGGCAACCTCGCGGGCCGCCCCAGCGCGCGGATCGCCGACTACGTGGCCGAGCTCAGCGCCGAACGCCTGGCCGGGCTGCGCATCGAGGGCGACGACGCGACCGCGGTGCAGGCCGCCTTCGACCTCTCCTACGACATGCTCGACCCACCGGCCCAGCGCCTGTTCCGGCTGCTCGGCCTGGTGCCGGGCAACGACTTCACCAAGGAGGTCGCCGCCGCGCTGGCCGCGCTGCCCGCCGACACCACGCTGCCGCTGCTGCGCCAGCTCTGCACCGCCAACCTGGTGCAGCACCAGGCGGGCGACCGCTACCAGGCGCACGACCTGATCCGGCTCTACGCCGCCGAACGCGCCGCCGCCGAGGAGACCGCCCAGTCGCTGGACGCGGCCCGGCGCGCGCTGCTGGCCTACTACCTGCACACCGCCCGCGCGGCCGCGCGCAGCCTGTACCCGGAGATCGTCCAGCTCCCGCTGCCCGCGCCCCGGCCGAACCGGACCCCTCGGCCGGGAGCGGCGATCGCCTGGCTGCGCGCCGAATGCGCCAACATCGCGGCCACCGCGACCATCTGCGCCGGACCGCTGGCGCACTACTCCTGGTACCTGGCCGACGCGCTGCGCGGCTACTTCCACCACACCGGCCAGGTCGCGGACTGGCTGCACGTGGTGGAGACCGGGCTGGCCGCCGCCATCGCCGAACCCGACCTGCCCGGCGAGGCGGCCATGCGGCTGAGCCTGGGCACCCTGCACTGGACCCTCGGCGACAACCACACCGCGGCCCGGCACTACGAGCAGGCGCTGCGCATCCAGCGGCGGCTGGGTGACCGGGACGGCGAGTTCGCCACCCTGAACAACCTCGGCCTGGTCTGCCTCAACCTGGGCAGGCTCACCGAGGCGGGCGCGCACCTGCGGCAGGCGCACGCCTCGGCCGACCCGCACCGGCAGGCCATGGTCAGGGCCAACCTCGGCCACCTGTGCGTGGACCTGGCCGAACTGGCCGAGGCCGAGGATCACTTCCGCACCATCGTGGACATCGGCCTGGCCGAGGGCTCCCAGCTGGTGGTCACCTACGGCCGCTACGGCCTGGGCCGCGCGCACCTGGTCCGCGGCGCGCATGCCCAGGCCAAGGCGGTGCTCACCGAGGCCCTCGCCGACTTCCGCGAGCTGGGCCACCGCCGCCTCGCCGTCGAGGTGCTGACCACCCTGGCCGAGACGCACCGCCTGCTGGGCGACCACGACCAGGCGGCCGGCGACGCCGAACAGGCCCTGCGGCTGGCCCGCGACCTGGCACACCGGGTCTGCGAGGCCGACGCGCTCACCGTGCTCGCCGACTGCGCCGAACCCCGCCGCGCCGCCGAGCTGCACGCCCAGGCGCAGGCGCTGGCCGAGGCCGGCGGCTACCTGTGGGCGCAGGTGGCCGCGCTGGTCGGCCAGTCCCGCACGCACCGCCAGACCGGCCGCCCACGCGACGCGCTGACCGCGGCCACCGCCGCCCTGGACCTGATCGCCGCCGCGGGCGAACCCACCCGCCTCGGCCCCGGCGCGCTGCTCGCCCAGGGCGCGGCCCTGCTGGACCTCGGCGAGGCCGAGGCCGCCCGCGCCGCCGCCGAACTGGCCATCCGCCAGGCCACCGCCGCCGGTCAGCGACTGGAGCAGGACCAGGGCCTGGCCCTGCTCGGTGAAGCGCTCACGGACAACCGGACTCCGATCCTCTAGACTTCCGGAATTACGGAAATCCAGAGGATAGGGGAACCATGCTGTCCCGACGCCACCTGCTGATCACCGGCGCCCTGGCCGCCGGCGCGACGCTGCTGCCCGGCCTGGCCACCGCCGCACCCCGCGCCACCACCGACTTCACCACCCGCGAGGGCCTGCTCGCCTGGCTCACCGCCAACCCCGGCCTGGTCAGCGCCTACGCCGACAACGGCACGAAGTGCCTCGCCCACCGCGCGCACGTGGCCCAGCCACTGGCCTCGGCGGTCAAACCGGTGCACCTGGCCGCCTACGCGCTGGCCCGGCTGGACCCGGCGACCAAGGTCAGGGTCGGCGACTGGGAGAACTTCTACCTGCCCTACACCGACGGCGGCGCGCACGTGGCGGCGCAGGAGTCCCTCGGCATCCCGATGGACCCGGCGACCCTCCTGGCCAAGGACCCGGACCAGCTGGTCACCCTGGACCAGATCGCCGGGACGATGATCTATTTCAGCGACAACGCGGCCACCGACTACCTGCGCCACCTGCTCGGCGAGCCCGCACTGCGCCGGGCCGCGCTGCGCGGCGGCTGGGCCGGTGCGGACACCCGCTCGAAGCTGGCCGACTTCCTCTACCTGCTGCTGCCGGAGGAGGTCCGGCCGGGCGTGCCGCGCCGGGACATGGGCGCCCGCCTGGAACAGCGCTTCCTGACCGACCCGGCCTTCCGCGCGCACGCCCGCGCCAAGGTGCTCAGCGGCACCCCGTCCTGGGAGACCCAGACCGCCTGGGCCCGGGACAGCGGCGGCGCCTCCGCCGCCACCCTGGCCGGGCTGCACCGGGCACTGGCCACCGGCCGCTTCCCGGAACCGGCCCGGCGGCACCTGGAGCACAGCCTGGCCGCGATCCGGCCGCCCGAGGTGGCGGGTATCGGCTTCAAGGGCGGCTCGCTGGCCGGGGTGCTCACCGCGGGCATGTCCGTGCGCTGGCGGGACGGCCGGATCGGCACGGTCGCGGTGCTGCTCACCGGCATGACCGAACCGGACTGGACCGCCGCCACCGGGGAGAGCTCGATCTATCTGCGCTCGGTGCTTGACCTGCTGCTCGACCCGGCATGGCTGGACAGGGTGGCCACCGCGCTCACCGGAACGCCAGGCATGCTCAGCTGATGACCAACGAGCAGCTGGCCCAGCGCGTCGCCGACCTGGAGGCCAGGGTGGCGGCCCTGGAGGGCATCGCCGAGCAGGCGGTGGCCGAGGCCGGTGGCGTGATCAGCTACCAGGGCCGCCTGAGCGCGCCCGATCTGGAGTGGTCCATCACCTTGCCCGCCACCCGGGTGCTGGCCCTGCCGGACGGCCCGCGCATCGAGGTGCTGGCCGCGCTGGGCCATCCGGTGCGGGCCAAGGTGGTCCGGCTGCTCGCCGAGCAGGGCGCGCGGTCCGCGGCCGAGCTGCAGGCCGAGGCCGAGGTCGGCTCCACCGGCCAGCTGTACCACCACCTCAAGCCGCTGACCGCGGCCGGCCTGGTCGAACAGGACGGCCGCGGTCGCTACCGGCTGCGCGGGACCGCGCTGGTCCCGGCCCTGGTGCTGCTGGCGGCCGCGGCGGACATCGCGGGCCAGCTGAAGGCCTGATCAGCGGAACTGCGGCAGCACCTCGGCGGCCACCAGCTCGAGGTGGTCCAGGTCGTTGAGGTCGAGCACCTGCAGGTAGACCCGGCTGATGCCGGTCTGCTCGCGCCAGGCGCCGAGCTTGTCCACCACCTCGGCCACCGTGCCGGCCAGCCCGTTGGCGCGCAGCTCGTCCACCTCGCGGCCGATCACCGCGGCCCGGCGGGCCACCTCGGCCTCGTCCCGGCCGAGGCAGAGCACCAGCGCGGCCGAGCGGACGATCTCCTTGGCGTCCCTGCCGATCTCCGCGCAGGCCGCCTCCACCCGCTCGAACTGGCGCACCGCGGTGGCCGGGTCGGCGAAGGGCAGGTTGAACTCGGCGGCGTAGCGCGCGGCCAGCGCGGGCGTGCGCTTGGCGCCGCGGCCGCCGATGAGCACCGGCGGGCCACCGGCCTGCACCGGCTTGGGCAGCGCGGGCGAGTCGGTCAGCTGGTAGTGCTCGCCGTCGAAGCTGAAGGTCTCACCCGCCGGCGTCCGCCACAGCCCGGTGATCACCGCCAGCTGCTCGGCGTAGCGGTCGAAGCGCTCGGCCACGTCCGGGAACGGGATGCCGTAGTTGCGGTGCTCGGTCTCGAACCAGCCCGCGCCCAGGCCGAGCTCCACCCGGCCACCGGACATCTGGTCCACCTGCGCGACCTGGATCGCCAGCGGCCCCGGATAGCGGAAGGTGGCCGCGGTCATCAGCGTGCCCAGCCGGACCCGCTTGGTCTCCCTGGCCAGACCGGCCAGCGTCACCCAGGCGTCGGTGGGGCCGGGCAGACCGCTGACCGAGCCCATCTTCAAGTAGTGGTCGGAGCGGAAGAACGCGTCGTACCCGGCGTCCTCGGCCGCGCGCGCGACCCGGAGCAGATCGTCGTAGCTGGCCCCCTGCTGGGGCTCGGTGAAGATCCTGAAGTCCACGCGGAACACGCTATCCCGGGTTCAGCGGCGGCGCGTCCTGCGCGGCACCGAGGTCTCCACCCGGATCGGCTCGGCATTGCCCACCTTGTGCAGCAACCGCAAGCCCTGCATCACCCGCTCGATGCAGGTCCCGACCTCCTCGCTGGCCTTCTTCGGATCGGCCGCGTTGGCGATCTGGGTGGCGCTGCCGGCCAGCGCGCCGAACATCAGCCGGGACATCGGCTCCACCGGCAGGTCGTCGATCTCGCCGGACTCGGCCAGCCCGACCACGGTGGCCCGCACCAGGCCGTAGCTGAACTGCTCCTCGGCCTCCCGCCAGCGCTCCCAGCCCATCACCACCGGCCCCTCGTGCAGCACGATCCGCTGGTAGGAGGGCTCGAGGCAGACCCGGAGGTAGGCGCGCAGACCGGCCATCGCGCTCTCCCACGGGTCGCCGGGCTGCGCGACGATCTTGGCCAGCCTGGCCAGCATGTCGGTCTCCACCGAGTCGAAGGCGGCCTCGAACAATGCCTGCTTACCGCCGAAATGGTGGTAGAGCGCGCCCTTGGTGACCCGCGCTTTCGCCGCGATCTCATCAAGCGAGGTGCCCGCGTAACCCTTTCTGGTGAACAGCTCCACGGCGCTGTCCACCAGGGCCTGCCTGGTGGATTCCGAATACTCCATACGCCGCGGCCGCGCTGTCGCCATACTCACAACACTACGACATACCGACGGTACGTACTGGTGGTATGTTCTCCATGTCGGAGCCATACCGTCGGTACGCCGGAAACTCCGGGTACGGGCGGTGAGCGACAAGGAGGGGCGCCATGAGCTGGAACGACTTCTACCGGCGGCGAGACGTCATCGACGCCGCCCTGCGCCGGGCCGAGCGCACTGGGGAATCCACCGTGCCGCTGGACGAGGTCCCCCACGCCGCCGACATCTTCACCGACCACGCCGAACTGCTGGCCGCCCTGCACTACCGCTGGATGCTCCGGCTCACCGGCCACCTCGAGCTCGCCCTGCACGAACACGGCGACCGAGTCGAAGCCGCCACCGCCGCCTGGCAACGCCTCGCCACCGAGGAACCGACTCTCCGCCGCCTGCTCGACGCTGGCGCCGGCGAGATCCCGGAGGCGATCGCGCACGAGCGGCGGACCCTGGCGCTGGTGACCGGGCTGGCCGACGTGCGCGAGTCCGCCGAGGAGATCGAGCGGGTTGGCGCGGCGTTCCTGGCCCTGGCCCGAGATGGCGAGCGCGCGCAGTCCCGGTGCGGCTCGACCCGCGGGCTCTTCCGCCGCATGGCGGCAAGCGCCTAGAGCTGTCACATTGGCGCGCTCCGCGCGCGGGATTTTTTCGCTCCTGAGTCGTGCGTTCGTGCCGGGGTCACGAACG
>NZ_JBSFUA010000080.1:0-22142 GCF_053591555.1 Crossiella sp. NPDC003009
TCCGGCCGCGCGGCCAGCGCGCGCAGGCGTGCCTCGACCTGCGCACGCGCCGGATCGGCGAGCAGGTCCTGGAAGACCTTGGCGGGCAACGCGGGCGCGCGCAGCAGGAAGAAGTCGGCGGGTTCGTAGCGGGCCATGCTCACCGCGCCAGGAACGCGGTCAGCCAGGTGGGGCGGGCCGGGCTGATCGCGGCGAGCAGGGTCAGCGCCACCCCGGTCGAACCGGTGAGCAGCCCTGGGCAGTCCACGAACAGCCCCGGCTCCTCCTGGTCGCGGAAAACCAGCGGGTGCGCCGGATCGGCGTGCGAGAGCAGCTCGGCGAGCAGGCGGGGGGTGTGCTCGCGGGCCGGTTCGCTGCCCGCGGCGGCGAACTCCAGGCAGATGGCCAGCACACCGGCCACGCCGTGGCAGAAGGTGGGTGAGAGCGCGGGCCGTTCCTCGCTGCGCCGCAACACGCCCTCGAACGCCTCGAAGGCCGCGGCCCGCAGTTCGGCATCGCCCAGTGCCTCGCTCGCGGCGAGCAGGGACACCGCGACACCGGCGGTGCCGTAGCACCAGCCGATCTGGTCGTTCGGCTGGTTCGGCCGGACCTCCTCGCCGGAGCCGGCCACCGGGATCTCGGTGGCCCACACCGGACCGTGCTCATCCGCGCGCCCGACCTCCAGCAGCCAGTCCACCATCCGCCGGATGGCCGCCAGCTGTCCGGGCCGCCGGTGCCCGCGTTGCCTGGCCACGGCCAGCGCGGCGACCGCGCCGGGGATGCCGTGGGAGAGGCCAAGGTTGAGGTAGCCGCCGGGGAACTCCCTGGGGTCGCGGCCCAGTGGCGCGCACAGCTCCGGGGAGATCAGCCAGCGGCGGGTGATGGTGAGGTCGCGGGGTGGCTCGCTGAGCCAGATGAGGTAGTCCAGCAGGCGCTGGGCGGCGGCGCGCAGCGACTCGTCGGGGTCCGGGATGGAGCAGAGGTAGGCCAGGGTGCCCGCGGCGCCGGTGATCAGGTCGTAGTCGGAGTCGCTGACCGCGCGTTCGGCCATGGGCAGTTCCAGCTCGGCGACCTGGGCGGCGAACTGCTCGTGCAGGCGGCGAAGGCTGGGCGCGAACCGGGGTTCGGCCTCGACACAGCCGGCCACGCACAGCGCGAGGCCGCCGGTGCCGGAGAACACGCCGGGGGCCAACAGCGGTTGGACCTGGGTGCCCGCCACCGCCTCCCGGATGAAAGCGAACCCAGCGGCCAGGGAACGCGCGCTCTCTACCTCATTGGGGGCGACGGCCGCGGCGTGCACATGGAGTAATGCGATTCCGGCGTGGCCATACCCGAAGCTGGGTAAGTACCATTCCATCGGATGCATCGTCTGCTCGGTGAATCGCATGACATGATCGATGACCTCGGCGGAATCCGCGGTTCTCCGCGCGACCTCCCAGGCCACTTCGCGGGCTTTGGCCGCAAGCGCCGCGGGGACTACTCCGTGCCAGGCTGTCGCGGATTCCCTGGCCACTGTTTCTGCGCGCATGACAACCCCTGTTCCTCTGCACTGATGCGGTAGGTTGAGCGGCGGGTGCTGCCGTGTCGTCGACACACGGCAGCACCCGCCTTCAGCCCGACTAGCTGCGGGTACTTACCGCTTGGGGCAGCCGGCGGTGCAGGCGCCCTGGGTGCAGCGGCAGGTGAAGCCGGAGCAGAGCGGGGTCCTGGTGCACGCCAGGCGGGTGATCACACTGGTAATCGACAGCGGCTGCGCCTGGCCGTTGCTCGCCGCCGGAGTGCTGACCCTGGCGTCCAGATCAAAAGCGTCCATTTGACATTTCACCTTTCTGTGATTGTGCTGCGCGATTTTCTCGCGCTCACTTCGGACCCTAGGCGGGGCCGCGTACACAGCGCTGTCACAGGATTGCAGTCGCATGTCAACAGGCTCTTACTGTGAGTAGTTCCGAACGCACCGCCCGCGGGTTAAGGTGTCCTTCTCCGATGCTTAATTGGGGGTTTGACGTGCTCAAACACGACGACAGGCTTTACTGCGAGGTACTCGGGGCGCTGGCCGCGCGCCGCGGTCCGGTGCGGATCGAGCTGGGCTGGGCGCGGCAGCAGGCAGTGCTGGCTGTTCTGCTCACTCGAATGAACCAGCCGGTGCCGGTGGAGGCGTTGATCGAGGCGGTGTGGGCGGACAACCCGCCGCAGGGCGCGCGGAACACGGTGCAGACCAACATCAGCAGGCTGCGCCGCGCGCTGCGGCCGGCCGGGGCCACCGACGACCGGGACGCGGTGGTGGTGCGCACCGAGGCCGGTTACCTGCTGCGCGGGGAGCCCGACCAACTGGACGCCCTGGTCTTCGAGCAGGAGGTGGCCGCGGCCCAGGAGCACCAGCGGGCCGGGCAGTGGCGGGCGGCCGCCGAGTCGGTGGGTTCGGCGCTGCGGCGCTGGCGCGGGGAGCCGTTCAGCGGCCTGGACAGCCCGTACCTGCACGCGCACCGGCTGCGGTTGCGCGAGTGCCACCTGCTCGCCCAGGAGCTGTCCGCGGCGCTGGCGCTGGATCGCGGCGAGCACCGCACGGCGGTGGCCGAGCTGACCGCGCTGGTGACCCGGCACCCGCTGCGGGAACGGTTGCGGGAGCTGCTGATGCTCGCGCTGTACCGCTCGGGCAGGCAGGCCGAGGCGCTCGGGGTGTTCCAGGACGCCCGCGCGGTGCTGGCCGAACAGCTCGGCATCGACCCCGGCCCGGCCATGCGCGGGCTGCACCAGCGCATCCTGACCAGGGACCCGGAACTGTCCGCGCCGCCGCGGCTGGCCGGTCCGCCGGTGGTGCTCGCGCCCGCGGTGACCGTGGAGCAGCTACCCGCGGATCCGTTGTCCTGCACCGGAAGGGAGGCCGAGCTGCGGCGGCTCACCGAGCCGTCGGCGGCCGCGGTGGTGCACGTGGTGGACGGCATGCCGGGGATCGGCAAGACCACCCTGGCCGTGCAGGCCGCGCACCTGCTCGCCGCCGACTACCCGGACGGACGGATCTTCCTGCGCCTCAACGCCTTCGCCGCCGCGCAGCCGCCGCTGCCGCCGTACCAGGCGCTGGCCGCGCTGCTGCTCGCGGTCGGTGTGCCCGCCGCCGCGCTGCCGGAGACCGAGCACGCCCGCGCCGCGCTGTGGCGGGAACGCTTGCGGGACAAGCGGTTGCTGCTCATCCTGGACGACGCCGCCGGGCACGAGCAGGTCCGGCCGCTGCTGCCGGGACCCGGCCGGTGCCGGGTGCTGATCACCAGCAGGCGGCGGCTGAGCGCGCTGGAGGGCGTGCGCTCGCTGGAGCTGAACCCGCTGCCGCTGGAACAGGCCGCCCGGCTGTTCCAGCGGCTGGCCGGTCCGCGCGAGCAGCCGGTGGACCCGGCCGCGGTCGACGAGTTGGTGGCGCTGTGCGGCGGGCTGCCGCTGGCGATCACGTTGCTGGCCGGTCGGTTGCGGCACCACCCGCGCTGGACCGAGCGTTACCTGGTGGACCTGCTCAGCTCGGCCCGGACCCGGCTGAGCGAGCTGCACGCGGAGAACCGCACGCTCACCGCCGCGTTCGAGCTGTCCTACCAGGGCCTGCCGGTGGAGACCCAGCGCCTGTTCCGCTGCCTCGGCCTGTGCTCGGGTGTCGAGGTCGACCCGCCGCACCCGGCGGCGCTGGCCGGGTTGACCGCCGCCGCGGCCCGGCGCGGGCTGGAACTGTTGTACGACAACCACTTGCTCACCGAGTCCGCGCCCGGCCGGTACGTGCTGCACGAGCTGGTCAAGGAGTACGCGACGACGCTGGCCGAGCTGGAGGATCCGACGCTGATCCAGCGCGCGGGCTGAGTCAGCCCGGTTTCAGCGGCTGGGCGCGGGTGGTGCGGGCCAGGTAGGCGACGCCGTCGTACTCCGCGCCCAGCCGGAAGGTCAGCGACTCCTTCTTCATCGTCTTCCAGAACCCGACCACCGAGCCGTAGCCGCGCATCTTGTGCTTGCCCGCCAGCCATTCCCTGGCCACCGGGTCCGGCCGCGCGTGCCGCAGGTCCACCAGGTGGTCGCCGCCGACCTTGGCCAGCTGCCATTCCAGGGTGCCGGGCTCGGCCGGATCCATGACGAACTCGGCCAGCTCGGTGCCACCCATCTTCAGGGCCTGGAAGCCGCCCTCGTTGGCCACCAGCGCCAGCGCGTAGTAGCCGTCGCCGAGCCGGTCCCGCAGTTCCGCGCCGAGCGCGGCCTCCCTGCTGGAGCGGGTGGCCGCGGAGAGGTGTCCGTTGTGCGCCCACAACATCACCCGGCCGTCCGGCCGCTCGTCCAGGATGCGGCTCACCGCCGCGCCCATGATCCGGTCGCGCAGGTGCCCGCCGGCCTGGCCCAGGGTGGGCAGGGTGCGCAGCTCCGCGGCCCGGTCCACCGCCCAGGCGTGCCACTGCGCCTCGTGCCAGGCGGGGTCCTGCGCCGGGTGCCCGGCCAGCCAGGATACTGTTTCGCGCACCACCTCCCTGGCCGCGAGCACCTCGTTGTGCTCGGCCGCGGCCCGCACTCCCGGCACCCGCCGCCACAGGTGCCGGAACGCCGCGCGCAGCACGCCGCCGACGCTGATCTTGGTGACGTCCGGGCGCAATGCCTTGGCCGCGGCCCGGAACGCCCTTGCCCTTTCGGAGTCCACAGTGGACAGATAGCCGCCGATGGCCTCGACGCCTGCCTTCTCCAGCACCGGATCGACCCCGCGGAAGCGCACCCGCTTCTCCAGCGGCAGGTTCGCGTTGTGCGCGCGCAGCCATTCGACGAGGGCGTGCACTTCCTCGGTGTACCAGGTCCAGAAGCCGACCTGACGCAGGGCCAGCTCAGCGGTTCCGGTGCCGTGCACCACGTAGTCGTCCACCGCGCGGCAGGCCGACCAGCCTGCCTCGATGGCGAAGGTGGTGAAACCCAGCTCGGTCACCAGGAACTCGACCAGCCGGTGCTTGAGCGTGAAGAACTCCCTGCTGCCGTGCGTGGCTTCCCCCAGCCCGACCACCCGCACCCCGTCGAGCGCCTCGGCCAACGGCTTCAGGTCGTCCACGCCGTTGCCGGGTTCGACGGTGCGCAGCGGGATGGCGTGCTCGGCCAGCCAGGCGGTGAGCTGCTCGGCCTGGGCATCCTGTGACATTCGGTGACCTCCTGACACCGGAGGGTACCGAAGATCACCGGGTGCTCGAGCGCACCCGGGTGGTCCACTCGGCGCTGCCGCCCGGTCCCCGGTCGCCGAGCGCGATCAGCGCGCAGGTCCTGCCCTGATCGTGCAGCGACTGGGCGATGGTGGTCAGGCCAGCGCGTTCGGCCTCCGGGCCGTCGTCCCAGCCGGAGACCGCGAGGTCCTCGGGCACCCGGAGGCCGCGGGCGCGGGCGGCGTCGAGCACCGCGAAGGCGAGCTGGTCGCTCATGGCCACCACCGCGTCCGGCGTGCGGAAGTCGAAGAGCAGGGCGGCCACGGCGGCGGCTTCCGCACGGTCGTTGCGGGCCACCACGGCCACCGGCAGGCCGCGCGGGTCGAGACCTGCCTGCGCGCAGTGGTCGTAGACGCCCTGGAGGCGCTCGCGGGTGACCGGGAACGGCACCAGGTCGGCGTTCGGCCCGGTTTCCAGCCGTGCCCTGCGTTCGCGGTCGAAGGGGAAGCTGAGCACGGCCGGGCGCTGGGCTCCGGCGAAGGTGCGTGCGGCGATGTCCCTGGCGGAGGCGCGGTTGTCGATGCCGACCACCTGCACGCCGGGCACCGCAGGGCCGCCGTGGATGGCGACCGGTTTGCCCAGCCCGCGCACCACCGCCAGCACCGGGTCGTCCTCCACCGTGGTCCACACGATGTAGCCGTCGACGGCGGCCGAGCGCACCCGCTCGACGTCCTGGTCCGCGCCGGTGGTCGGGATCAGGTTCAGGCCGCTGCCGCGCTCGCGGCACACCTCGGCCACCCCGGTCAGGAACCGGCGGGCCTGCGGGTCCTCGAAGGCGTAGGCGAGGTGCTCGCCGAGCACCACCCCGATCGCGTCGTTGTGCCGCTTGCGCAACGACCGCGCGGTCGGGTCCGGTCCCTGGTAGCCCAGTTCGGCGGCGGCCTCGCGGACCCGGCGCAGCGTGTCCGGGGCGACCCGGTCCGGCTGGCTGTAGCAGTAGGACACCGTCATCGGCGAGACACCGGCGCGGCGCGCCACCGCCGCCATGGTGACGCGCGGCGATCCGGGGCTGGACATGCCCACAGCCTATCTGTGTATCGTTACACAATGCGCGTGGCGACAAGCTCTCGAACGGGTATGGCCCTGGTGGCGCTGAGCACCGCCTGCTTCATCTCGGTCACCTCGGAGAACCTGCCGGTGGCCCTGTTACCGCAGCTCGCGGCGGGCCTGAAAGCCTCAGACCCGGCGATCGGCCTGCTGATGACCGGCTACGCGGTGGTCGTCGCGATCACCGTGATGCCGCTGGTGGTGCTCACCGCCCGCTGGGACCGCCGGACCACGGCCCTGATCACGGTGATCGCGATCGCGCTGTCCAACCTGCTACTGGCCCTCGCGCCCAGCTACGGCGTCGCGGTGGCCGCCCGGCTGGTCTCGGCGGTGGGCCACGGGGTGTTCTGGTCGGTGGTCGCGCCGATGGCCGCCCGCCTGCTGGGACCGGAGCGGGCCGGGCGGGCCACCGCGGTGGTCTTCGCCGGCAACTCACTGGCCCTGCTGTTCGGCCTGCCCCTGAGCTCCTGGCTCGGCGCGACCCTGGGCTGGCGGCCCACCGTGGTCGCGCTGGCCGTCGTCGCGGCGCTGTCCGCGGTGGCCATCCGCGCCACGGTCGAGCCGATGCCCGCGGAGCATGCCGCGCCGGGACAAGGACTTTCCGCGCTCCGGCAGGTGGTGACCGACCGATCGCTGGCCGCGGTGAACCTGACCACGGTGCTCATGGTGCTGGGCCACTTCACCGCCTACACCTACATCACCGCGATCATCGCCGACTACGCCCACCTCACCGGACCGGCGACCTCGGCGCTGCTGTTCGCCTACGGGGCAGCGGGCCTGCTCGGCTTGGTGCTGATCGGGCGAGCCCTGGACAGCCATCCCCAGGCCACCGGCCTGTTCGTGACCGGCGGGCTGGCGATCTGCATGCTGGTGCTGCTGACCCTCGGACCGAGCTCGGGAATGCTCAGCGGAGCCGTGGTTGTGCTGTGGGCGGCACCCGCCGGCGCGATCGGCGTGGTGTTGCAGGCGGCGGTGCTGCGCGCCACGGCGACCAGGCAGGACCTGGCCTCCAGCGTCTACATCGTGGCCTTCCAGGTCGGCATCGCGGCGGGCGCCGGCCTCGGCGGGTTCTTCCTCGCCCAGGGCGCGCTGCCGCTGGCGGTGGGCACGGCGGCGCTCTGCGGACTCCTCGCCCTGCTCGTGGTGCGCCGATCGGCCGCTTTCGCCGCACCCACACGGTGATCCACACGTGTGCTGGCCGTTGTCGTACGGAGTCTTGGCCGAACTGGCACGCCCATTCGGCCAACACACCGGTGGGTTAGGGCACCCCGCCGCGGGGCGTCCACGGGGCACGCACTGGTCGATGAAATCAAAGGCCGCTACCGCGGAGTCGTACAGACGGTCGTGCCCGCGCGAACAGAGCACGAAGGGTTCACCGAGCCCGCGACAGCCTGCGCCTGCGACGCCAACAGGGCTCCAAAAACACCCAGTGTGATGGCGGCCGTCGTGATGACCCGGCGAGGCTTGCTGATGACACTGGTCATGATGACGCTCCCACTTGCTGACGAACGAGCTCCATGCCTGCCGAATTTAACGTGCCATCCCACGGCAATGGACATTCTCCGCTAAACGCGGAAGCTATTTTGCGATTCGCGCAAACCTGTGGCTCAGGCCGGGGAGGGGCGGTGGCCGTGCGTCCTGGCTCCACGACCCGATTCCATGATCCACGGGACACGCCCCAGCCGCGGCTGTTCATTGACATGAACAACCTGGGTACCTTATGGTCTAGACCACATTACCCTGTGTGACATTCGGACCCGCCGCCTCGTCCGTGTGCCACGGAGCCGGCCCGCCGGTCGCCGCCGTGACGCGCGTGAGCGGAGCGAGGTGGCGGCGTGTCCGTGCTGCCCGCGCCGCGGCGCCGGCCCTGCCCGGCGCAGGCACCTGTTGATCGCGTGCGACGGGGCACGACGTCGGGCGCAGCCGCCGGGACGATCCCGGCAGGGAGCTGACCCATGACTCTCAGACGCCTGTTCACCATGGCCGTGGCCGCCCTCGGCATCGCCCCCTTCCTGCTGGTGGTGATGCCGGCGAGCCCGGCGTTCGCGCACGGCTACATCTCCTCCCCGCCCAGCAGACAGGCGCAGTGCGCGCAGGGCACCGTGCCCTGCGGGCCGATCAAGTACGAGCCGCAGAGCGTGGAGGGGCCCAAGGGGCTGCGCAGTTGCAGTGGCGGCAACGCGCCGTTCGCCGACCTCGACGACGACAGCAAGGGCTGGAAGGCGACCGCGGTAGGCGGCACGGTGAACTTCACCTGGACCTTCACCGCCCGGCACCGCACCCGCGACTACGAGTACTACCTCAACGGCCAGCGGGTCGCGCTGATCGACGGCGGCAACGTGCAGCCACCGCCCACCGTCTCGCACACGGTGAACCTGGGCGGCGCGACCGGCAGGCAGAAGCTGCTGGCGATCTGGAACATCGGCGACACCCCGATGGCCTTCTACGCCTGCGTGGACCTGCAGATCGGCGGTGGCGGCACCCCCACCACCAGCCCGACCACCAAGACCACCACGCCGACCACGACCAGCACTCCCCCGCCCGGCGGCACCTGGGCCTCGGGCACCGCCTACCAGGTCGGCAGCCAGGTCACCTACAACGGCAGCACGTTCCGCTGCACGCTGGCGCACACCGCGCTGCCCGGCTGGGAACCCCCGAACACCCCCGCCCTGTGGCAACAGGTCTGACCACTACCGGCTCGCGCCCCAGCCGCCGGGGGCGCGGGCCGGTGTCCGAAAGGCAACGACCGTGAACCGAGCCCTCCTCGCCGCCGTGCTCGCCGCCGCACTGCTCTCCGGCTGCGCGAGCACCCCGCCAAACCCCGCTGCCGCACCGCCTTCGCCGTCCGCGCCGCGTGCCACGGCCACGGCCGCCGCGAACTTCAACGACGCGGACGTGATGTTCCTGCAGATGATGCTCCCGCACCACGGACAGGCCGTGCAGATCGCCAAGCTGGCCAAGGACAAGGCCACCCGCAAGGAGATCAAGGACCTGGCCGCCGCCGTCGAAGCCACCCAGCTCGCCGAGGCGCAGACCATGACCGGCTGGCTGCGGTCCTGGGGGCGACCGACCACAGTGGACACCAACCCGGACCTGCACGCCCACCACGGCGGCATGCCCGCGACCTCGAAGGAGGTGATCGACGCGCTGGCCAGGACCGGCGGGGACAAGTTCGACCGGGATGCGGTGAACGTGCTGACCGGACACCAGCACGGGGCGGTGGAGATGGCGCGCAACGTGTTGCGGGATGGCAGCAACCCGCAGGTGAAGGAGCTGGCGGACCGCATCGTGAAGTCGCGCACGGCCCAGATCCAGCAGCTGCTGGCGTTCCTGGGTCAGTAACCCGTCGAGTTGAGGTTTCCCGAGCTAGTTCCCGTATCCAGCTGTGAGCGGATGGCCGATGCGTCCTCCCGGTACCGCCGGGCCAACTCGCCATCGGCCAGCCTGTCGCTGATCTCGGCCAGCAGATCCAGCGTGGCAGCGTGATGCCAACACGAACCACCCGCGGCGAAGAGCTCTTCCGCCTGCCGCGCGCATGCTGCCGCTTCGGCCAGCTGCTCGGTGCGGGACAGCGCCCTGGCCAGCTCGAAGAGCACCTTCGCCTGATTGTCCGGCTCGCCGATGCCCTCGAAGTAGGCGACATCCGGCCACAGCGCGGCAGGCACCACGTCAGCTTGCCCCAAGGCGATACGGCTCCGAGCCTCCGCCAACCGCAGCAGGGCCAGCATCCGGCCCCGCTGATCAGAACTGATGTCGCCGGTCTCAGCCACGTGCCGAGCCTCCTTCACCCGCGCCAAGGCGAGCGGGTGCTTTCCCTGTTCGGCGGCGACCCTGGCAGCCCAGTCCCCGGCACTCTGCACACCTCGGTCATCCCCGCAACGTTCGGCGGCGAGCCGGGACTGCTCGAACAGCGGCTCGGCCTCGTCCGGCTTGCCGAAGCGCAGCAGCGCGGAGCCGAGCTGTGAGGTCATCCGCATGATCGCTTGATCGTCGTTCAGCGCTATCGCCGCGGCGAGTCCTCGCCGGTGGGTGTCGATCCAGTCACCGAAGTGACGATGGCGGTGGTACAGGGTCCACAGCGCCTCGCAGAGCTGCCACACAGTCTCGAGCCATCCCAACCGCTCGGCCTCCGCGATGACGCCGCGGATGTTCGTCCGCTCGGTCTCGAACCAGTCCATGGCGGCTGCTTGCGCACGTCGCCCCTTCGGGATCTCCCCCGGCCGCAGCGCGCGAAACTTCGGACCTACCCGCCAGCGGCCGATCAGCGTCGCATCGTGGCGGACTGCGGTTTCCAGGTACCAATCGTACAAGCGACGGTAAACCGCGTGCAGGTATTCCGCCTCCGTGTCCTGTTCCGCCCGTCGACGGGCATACCAGTACGCCGATTCGTGGAATGTGTAGCGATCTCTCGGCTGCAACTGGAGCAAGCCCTGCACCACCAAGCCCCGCAGTCGAGCTCTAGCTTCCAGCACAGGGATCTTCAGCACGACCGCGGCCGCCTCCTCGCCGAACTCGACACCGGGCAGGCAGCTGAGAGCTCGGAAGGTGAGCTGTGCCTGGCTACCGAGGCTCTCGTAGATGGAGTCGAAGTGGCGCCGGAGAGTCTCGTCGTTGTCCGCGCCCAGGGCGTGCAGTCCGTGCTCAGCGAACCTGCTGACCAGCTCGTCGAACTCCCAGTCGGCTCCGGAGCCCAGCACCGCGGCCACCGTCTGAATCGCCAGCGGACTGCCATGGCAACCCCGGACAACCTCGTTCACACAGTCCAAAGTAGACATACATCGCGCGCCTGCGACGCGCCTGAACAGCTGTTTGCCGAACCTCTCCGGCAACCTGGGGACCTCGAAAGGACGGAAGTCCATCGCACGCAGCGAAGGCATGCGGTGCCGGGTCACCACGGCCACCACCGATCCCGGCGACTCGAAGCGAAACGGCAGCACCTGCCTCGAGTCGGTCACACCCGTGATCTTGAGGAACAGTCTCCTGCCACACGACCGGCTCCGGAACAGGGCCTCCCGGTCCGAGGACGAGGCAGGCAGCAGTGCAGCCGGTACGCCGCTCGCGGTGAGCACACTGCCCAAAGCCTCGCTGATGGCAAGTTTCAGATCCTGCGCGGGACCACCGAAGTTCACCACGAAGAACCCGTCGGGGAACTGCTGCTCATGGAGCATCGCGAACTGGTCGACGGCGCTGTTGGCACCGAACCCCGGTGGCCCGAAAACGTTGAGCTGCGCGACCCGGCCCGCCCCGTGCTCACCCTTGACGTGCCTGGCCATCCTCGCGTGCAGACCTGCCCGATCCACGTACCAACGCGGCCACACGATGTGGTGCGGCGCTATCCACTCCACGGCCATCTCCCCCTGTCAGTCCACCTCGCAGGCCGACGATACAGCGCACAGTGACAACAAGTGACGTGTTCGGCACTTACCGCGACGCGAGTGTCGTCAGCCGGAGAGCAGCAGGTCCAGCCCGGGGCGGTCGACCGAGGAGGCGGTGGCCGACAACAGGACCACGCCCCGGCCCGCCGCTCGGTCAAGTCCCAGCCAGCTGCGGAACCCGCCGGTTCCCCCGTTGTGCCAGGTGATCTCGCGCCCCCGCCTCGCCGTGGTCAGCCAGGCCGCGCCGATGCGCACCGCCGGCCCGGCCACCTCGGTCACCGGGTCCAGGGCGGCGATCCCCGGCGCGGAACCGTTGAGCAGAGCGGAAGTCAGGGTGGCCATGTCGCCGATGGTGGCGCGGATGCCACCGGCCGGAGCGACCGCCTCACCGGTCCACGGTTCGCGGGCCCGGCCGGAGCCGCTGCGGCCGGGCAGGGCGCTGGGGCGGAGCTCGGCGGGGGTGGCCGGGACGTACCAGGACAGGCCGAGCGGGTCGCTGAGGCGTTGCTGGAGCAGGGCGGGGTAGGAGGTGGCGGCGGACAGGGCGTGGCCGAGGAGCTCGTAGCCGAGGTTGGAGTAGCGGAAGCGGGGTTTTTTCGGGCGGGCGCGGTGCAGGCCGGCGAGCAGCTGGGCGCGGGTTTCGCCGTAGGGGTTGGTGCCGTGGCGCCACAGGGCGATCGACCTGCGGAGGAGGTCGCCGGTGGGCAGGAGCCTGGGCAGGCCGGAGTGGTGGGTGCTGAGGGCGGCCAGGGTGATGCTCGCGGCCGGGATTCCGTTCACCGGTAGGAGATCGCCCAGGGTGGTGGCCGGGGTGATCTCGCCGCGGGCCAGGGCTTCGGCGTAGAGCAGGCCGGTGACGCCCTTGCTGATCGAGCCGATCTCGAAGTCGGCGGACAGGGCGGCGCCCGCGCAGGCGAGCCGGGTCGACTCGGCGGTCACGATGGCCGCGGCGAAGACCGGGTGGCGCTTGCCGAGGGCGGCCCGCAGGCGGGTCGCGAGGTCCTGGTCGCCGTGGGTTTCGGTCACGGCGGGAAACTCTATCCGATTAGACCGAACGGGTGAACTCGTATGCATATGGATTCCTTGGCTGGCTAGCGTCGGTTTTCCACCGCCCAGGGAAATGTGAGGACATGGCGAATTCATCGTGGTTCGACGAGGCCAAGTTCGGAGTCATGATTGTGTGGACTCCGGCCGCCGTACCGGCGTTCGCGCCGTTGTTCCCCTCGCCTGAGGAATGGGCGGAAATGTCCGAGGAGGACGCGGGCACGCTGCTGCGCGATCGGCTGCCCTTCGCGGAGATGTACCTGAACCAGCTGCACATCCCGACCAGCGCGGTCGCGGAGCACCACGCCGAGCACCATCCGGGGACCGACTACGCGTCTTTTGTCGAAGAATTCCGGAACGGTGTGCAACGGTGGAATCCGGAGCCCTGGCTGGATCTTTTCGTCGCGGCTGGCGTGAAATACGTGGTGCTCACCGTCAAACACCAGGACGGCTTTCTGCTCTGGCCCAGTTCGACGCCCAACCCGCATCGGCGAAATTGGCAGGTCGAGCGGGATGTGGCGGGTGAACTGGCCGAGGCGGTGCGGGCGCGCGGGCTGGCGTTCGGGGTGCTCTACAGCAGTGGGCTGGACTTCACCTTCGCCGAGCCGCCCGCGCCCGAGGACTACGAGAGCCTGCCCCCGGCCATCGCGGAGAACCCGGACTACCTTGCCTACGCCGAGGCGCACTGGCGCGAGCTGGTCGAGCGCTACCAGCCGTCGGTGCTGTGGAACGACGCCGGATACCCGGGGGACGCCGGGGAACTCGTGTCCTGGTACCGGGAGCAGGTGCCGGACGGGTTGGTCAACGACCGGTTCGGTCCAGCGCCGACGGGTTCGGAGGAGCAGCTGGCCGACTTCACGACCCTGGAGTACCAGCGCGACTACGAGAACGACGCGCCGGCGGACCGCAAGTGGGAGTCCTGCCGGGGGCTGGGTTCCTCCTTCGGCTACAACCGGATGGAGAACGACGAGTCCTACCTCAGCCCGGCCGAGCTGATCCACGAGTTCGTCGACTGCGTCGCGCGCGGCGGCAACTTCCTGCTCGCCGCCGGACCGACCGCCTCGGGTCGAATCCCGTGGGCGCAGTCCACCCGGCTGCTCACCCTGGGCTGGTGGCTGCGGGAGAACGGCGAGGCGATCTACCGGACCCGGCCCTGGCTGCGCGCCACCGGAACCACCGGCTGCGGCCTGGACGTCCGCTACACCCGATCCGCCGACGCGGTGCACGCGATCGTGCTGGGCACACCGGCCGCCGAGCTGGTCGAGCTGGATGTGACCGTCGACGCGGGGGCCGAGATCTCCTTGCTGGGCAACGCTGTGGCTTGGCAGCCGGGCGAGGGCGGGGTTCGGGTGCGGCTGCCGGAGGCGCCGGACGAGCAGGTCGCGCTGGTGCTGCGGATCTCCCCCGCCGAGGCGGTGGCGGGATGACCGAGCGCGTCACGCCCACCTGGTTCGACCAGGCCAAGCTGGGCATCTTCATCCACTGGAACCCGGCGGTGGTCCCGGCCTACGCGCCGGTGCCCTCAGCGCACCCGGTCGATGAGCTGCTCGGCTACGACGAGTCCGGCGTGCAGGCCATGCGCCGCAACCCGTACGCGGACATGTACTGGAACACCATGCACATCCCCGGCAGCCCCACCGAACGCCACCACCAGGAGAACTACCCCGGGCTGGACTACGCCGACTTCGTGCGGACCTTCCGCGACGAGGTGCTCCCTGTCTGGGATCCGCGGCCCTGGGCCGAGCTGTTCGCCCGCGCCGGTGCCCGCTATGTCGTGCTGACCACCAAGATGGACGACGGATTCCTGCTCTGGCCCAGCGAGCACCCCAATCCGCACCGGGAGGGCTGGCAGTCCACCAGGGACGTGGTCGGTGATCTCGCGGACGCGGTGCGTGCCAAGGGTTTGCGGTTCGCCACCTACTACTGCGGCGGCGTGGACTGGACCTTCACCGGCCTGCCGCTGACCGACCTGGAGAAGTTCTTCAACGGCTGTCCGCCGGGCAAGCAGTACGCCGAGTACGCCGACGCGCATCTCCGCGAGCTCATCGACCGCTACTCCCCTTCGGTGCTGTGGAACGACTACAGCTACCCCGCCGAGTCCGATGTGCCCGCGATCTTCCAGCGGTACTGGGAAAAAGTTCCCGACGGGCTGGTCAACGACCGGTTCGGAGCCGAGGACTCCGGGATCCACTTCGACTTCCGCACTCCCGAGCAGACCACCAAGGGCGAGTTCACCGGCAAGTGGGAGTCCTGCCTGACCCTGGGCACCGCCTGGGGCTACAACCGGATGGAACCACCCAGCACGCACCTGAGTGGGGAGCAGCTGATCCACACCTTCGTCGACGTGGTGGCCCGCGGCGGCAACCTGCTGATCAACGTCGGGCCGACCGCGGCCGGGGCGATCCCGTGGATGCAGGCCGAACCGCTGCTCGCCCTGGGCTGGTGGCTGGAGACCAACGGCGAGGCCATCTACGGCACCCGGCCCTGGCACAAACCCAAGGGGCTCACCGGCGAGTCGCTCGACATCCGCTACACCCGCTCCGCCGAGGCCGTGCACGCCATCGTGCTGGGCACCCCAGCCGGGCGGCAGGTGGACATCGACGTCCAGCTCGACGACGGAGCCCGGGTTTCCCTGGCAGGCAACCACGCGGCACTCGACTGGGCGCCGAGTGCGATGGGGGTCCGCGTCCGGCTGCCCGACCAGCTCGATCCCCGGCCCGCCTACAGCCTCCGGTTCGAACCCGCGTCACACGTGCGGCCCTTCACCGAAGTGTGAGGATCGATGCGGTGGGAGCGGTGGCCAAGCCGACCGATCGGCTCAGCGCGATCAGCCTGACCGGCTCCAACTACGGCGCCAACATCGGCAAGGGCTACGGCGGCAACGCCCCGCACGACACCTCGGTGCCGCTCACCAAGGTCCCCAAGCACAAGTACCTCGGCCGGTCCAACCACATCACCTACGTGGTGGCCACCGGCAAGATCGTCACCGGTGCCAACGCCTCCGTGATGGACCTGACCTCCACGGCCTGGAAGCAGTGCAACGGCGACTGCCTCAGCGCGGGCCTGCCCGCCTCGGAGAACGCCTGCACCGCCTGCAAACCCGGTGAGGTCAGGGCGATCCGGTACTACCTGGCCTCGGAGGGCGGGCGGAAGAACTACTACGAGCACCACTGCACCTGCCTGCGCCAGGGCACCAACGACTGCTACGCCGGCGGCTCGCACGACACTGACACGTGGACGTCTGAGTGCCCTGCCCCGCACCGCCTGAGCCGCTGACTCAGGCGGTGCGGGCCGCGGCGTCGAGGATGACCTCGGCCACCACGTCCGGCCGCGACACTGAGACCGCGTGCGAGGCGTCCACCCTGGTCACCACCGAGGCGGCCCGCTCGGCCATGAACTCCTGCGCCGCGGCCGGGATCGCGTTGTCCTGGCCCGCGATCAGCGCCCAGGAGGGCAGCTTCGACCAGGCGGGCACCCCGTCGAAGGCCGCGGCCAGCGCCCGCTCGGCCACCGGCCGCTGGGTCACCGCGAGCACCGCGGCGGTCTCGGCGGACACATCGGCGGCGAACACCTCGGCGAAGTCCTCGGCCTTGATCGAGAGTTCCGCCTCGCCGTTGTGCGCCAACACGTTCGTGGTCGCCGGACCGAGCTTGCCGCCGGCGAACCGGCCGGAGAGGCCGAACACGCTCTCCCCCGCCTCCGGCTGGAACGCGGCGATGTAGACCAGGGCGCGGACGTTCGGCAGGTCCGCGGCGGCCTGGGTGATCAGCACGCCGCCGTAGGAGTGGCCGACCAGGACCACGGGTCCGGGGACGTTGCTGACCACCTCGGCGACGTAGGCGGCGTCGGAGTCCACGCCGCGCAGCGGGTTGGCCGCCGCGACGACCGGGAAGCCCTGCTCGCGGAGCCGGGTGATGACGCCGGTCCAGCTGGACGAGTCGGCGAACGCGCCGTGGACCAGGACGATGGTGGGCTTGCTGCTCATGACGACTCCTCGGTAGAACGACCGTTCTTTCTGTCGCAGACACTACGGGCGCGCGGCAACGCGGACAAGGTGACCGACCCAACCTTGCGGAACGAACGTTCTGTCTCTAAGGTGCGGCGGATGGAGCTGGCGATCCTCATCGGCCTACAGGCCTCGGGCAAGACCACGTTCTACCGCCAACGCCTGGCCGCCACCCACGAGCACATCAGCAAGGACAACTTCCCCCGCGCCCGCCACCGGCAGCGCCGCCGGCTCCGCCTGATCGACGAGGCCCTGGCCGCGGGCCGGCCCGTGGCCGTGGACAACACCAACCCGGACGCCGAGAGCTGGCAGCCGCTGATCGAGCTCGGCCGCGGGCACGGGGCGCGGGTGGTGGCCTACTGGTTCCCGCCGGACCCGGTGGGCTCGGCGGCCCGGAACGCGTTGCGCCCGCTGGAAACCCGGGTGCCCGATGTCGGTCTGCGTGCCACGCTGGGGCGCCTGCGCAGGCCCCGGCTCGCCGACGGCTTCGACGAGGTGCGGACGGTGCGCTTCGACGGCGCGGGCGGATTCACGGTGGAGGGGGCCGGGTGAACAGCGCGGAGTTCGAGGCGGCGCAGCGGGCGCGGGAGTGGTTCCAGGGCCTGACCCTGTTGCCGGGCGCGTGGGCGGTGCTGCGGCTGGACGGGCGCTCGTTCACCAGGTTCACCGAGCAGCGCTTCACCAAGCCGTACGACGAGCGGTTCGCCGGGTTCATGGCCGAGACCGCGCGACTGCTGCTCACCGAGCTGGGCGGCCGGTTCGCCTACACCCAGAGCGATGAGATCTCGGTGCTGCTGCCACCGGAGTTCAGCCTGTTCGGGCGGCGGCAGGAGAAGCTGGTGTCGGTCTCGGCCGGACTCGCCTCGGCGGCGTTCACCCACGCGGCGGGCGCCCCGGCGCACTTCGACAGCCGGGTGTGGCTGGGCGGTTCCCCGGCCGAGGTGGCCGACTACTTCTCCTGGCGGCAGGCGGACGCGGCGCGCAACGCGCTCAACGCCTGGAGCTACTGGACCCTGCGCGGCGAGGGCCGCAGCGGCGGGCAGGCCACCGGGGAGCTGCGCGGGCTGCCGGAGGCGGCCAAGCACGAGCTGCTGTTCGCGCGCGGGATCAACTTCACCGAACTGCCCGCCTGGCAGCGGCGCGGGATCGGGCTGTGGTGGCAGGAGGTGCCGGTGACCGGGTTCGATCCGGTGCGGGAGACCGAGGTGGTCAGCAGCCGCCGCCGGGTGCACGTGGAGCGGGAGCTGCCGATGCGGCGGGAGTACCGGGAACTGGTGCTGGCCCAGGCCGGTTCCGGACTCGCGACCGGGCGTGCGCCGGCGGCGGAGTGACTTCCCCGCCCGGCGGGCGATGCTCGGATCATGCGGTGGCCACTGGTGTCCTCGGCCCTGGCGGCGGCGCTGCTGCTCGGCTCGGCACCGCTGCCCGCTGCCGCCGCGCCGGACCCGGTGTGCGTGACCTCCTGCGACGGCCTCGATCCCGGCCGCGCGTGTCACTCGCCCTGAGCGCGGGCGAAGCGGTCGGTGGCGGCGATGATCGCCGCGGTCAGGCCGCCGCCGGTGTGACCGGTGTCGTCGAGGACCACCAGTTCGCTTCCTGGCCAGGCCCGGTGCAGCGCCCAGGCTGTGTCGAGTGGGCTGCTGACGTCGTAACGCCCGTGGATCAGCACGGCGGGAATCCCGTGCAGCCGCTCGATGTCACGCAGTAGCCGTCCCTCCTCCAGGAAGCAGCCGTGGGACCAGTAGTGGGTCACGATGCGGGCGAAGGCCAGCTGGAACGCCGGGTCGGCCACCGACAGGCGGGGTGCGGCGTCAGGGGCCAGCGACATGTGCGAGTCCTCCCACTCGCACCACCCGCGGGCGGCCTTGGCGCGGACCTCCGGGTCGGGGTCGTGCAGCAGCCTGCTGTAGGCGGCTGACAGGTCGCCGTCGCGTTCGGCGGCCGGCACGCCGTCACGGAACCGTTCCCACTCACGCGGGAAGACGCGGCCCATGTCCCGGGTGATCCAGTCGGTGTCGCGGCGGTCGCCGTTGGTCACCGCCGCGAGCACCAGTTCGGTCACCCGCTCCGGATGCGCCTGCGCGTAGGCCAGGGCGAGGGTGACGCCCCACGAGCCGCCCCACACCAGCCAGCGGTCGATGCCCAGGTGGACCCGCAGCGCCTCGATGTCGGCGATGAGATGCTGGGTGGTGTTGGCCGACAGGTCGACGACCGGGTCGGTCGCCGAGGGGGTGCTGCGCCCGGAGTTGCGCTGGTCGAACTGGACCACGCGGTAGCGGTCCGGGTCGAACAGGCCCCGCCTTGCCGGCGAGCTGCCCGACCCGGGACCGCCGTGCAGCACGACGGCCAGCTTGCCGCCGGGGTTGCCCGAGACCTCCCAGTACAGCGAATGACCGTCGCCGACCTCCAGCATGCCCGTCTCGTGGGGCTCGCCCCAGGGATAACGCCCGTCGCCGGATGTAGTCGTCATGCCGCCATGATCGCGCACCGGTCAACGCGGAATGCTGAACACCAGTTCCAGCGCGGCCTTGCCCGGGTGCAGGCGGTACTGCGGCAGCACGCCTGGCCCGCACGAGGCGGTGCCCAGGCCGTGGTGGGCCAGGTCCAGGTTGAGGTGGATCTGGTCGGTCGGGTGGAGGTCGGTGGTGTGGGTGGCGGCTTCCAGATCAGCTGTGGTCCAGCGGCGGGCGGTGAGGTCGAAGGTCGGTGCGCCCGCGATCCGGATGCACTTTCCGTCCACTGTGGACAGTTCGGCCCAGCGGACGTCGACGCGGTTGCCGTTCTCCTGCGGGAAGACGTACGGGGTGTGCAGGTCGTCGACCGACGCGGTGTAGCGGCCGATGCGGGCGGACTGGCGGCTGTCGGGGTATGCCTCGCCCGGGCCGCCGCCGAACCACTCGACCTGGCCGAACTCCGCCGGGATGGCCAGGTGCAGGCCGAGGCGGGGCAGGGTGCACGGCCATTCGCCCTCGGGTTCCAGGTCCAGGCGGAGGCGGAGGGTGTCCTGGTCGGCGGTCCAGCGGTAGTCGGCGAGCAGGGCGAAGGACAGGCCGGGGGGCGCGACCCTGGTACGGACCAGCAGCTCGGTGTCGGCGGGGTGGATCTCGGCGATGCGGTGCTGGAGGCGGTGCAGCCCGGCCGCGCGCCAGGTCGAGGCTTCCGAGGGGTGGCCGCCGCGGTCGTTGTCGGTGGTGGCGCGCCAGAGGTCGAGCCGGGGGCCGGTGACCTGGTGGCCGCCGAGGGAGACCAGTCGGCCAGTGGTGGGGTCGAAGGCCCCGATGCCCAGGCGGAGGTCAGCCGGGGCGTGCAGCAGGCGGGTGGCGCCGGTGCGGGCCGGGGTGGCGGCCGGGACGATGGGGAGCTGGCCCCAGGCGACCTGGTGGCCCGCCGGGGCCCAGCGGGTGTCGGCGGGCAGGACGGCGCGGATGGTGAGCCAGGTTTCGCCCTCGGTGGCGGGGAGCTCGGGGAGCGGGAGGTCGACCGACTGTCCGGAGTGGACGGTGGGGACGGGCAGGTCGCCGGTGGCCACCGGGGTGCCTTCGGTTTCCAGGGTCCAGCGGAAGGCGAGATGGTCGAGGGGGCGGTAGTCGTGGTGGTTGTGGACGCGGATGCCGTTGGGGGCGGCGGTGATCCGGACCGGCTCGTAGATCTTGGCGAGTTCGATCAGGCCGGGTGAGGGGGTGCGGTCGGGGAAGAGCAGGCCGTCGATGACGAAGTTGCCGTCGTGGATGGACTCGCCGAAGTCGCCACCGTAGGCGTAGTACTCGCGGCCGTCCGGGGTGCGCTGGAGCAGGCCGTGGTCGATCCACTCCCAGATGAAACCGCCCTGGCAGCGCGGGTGCCGCTCGAACAGCTCGCGGTACTCCAGCAGCCCGCCGGGGCCGGTGCCCATGGCGTGCGCGTACTCGCACAGCAGGAACGGCAGTTCGGCGTGCCGCGGGTTGTCGACCTCGCCGCGGCCGATCTGCTCGACCTCCTGGTGGGAGGCGTACATCCGGCTGTAGACGTCGACGTAGGCGCAGTCGTGGTCGCCCTCGTAGTGGATCGGCCTGCCGGGGTCGCGGTCGCGGGCCCACTCGGCCATCCGCCGGAAGTTGGCGCCGGTGTGGCCCTCGTTGCCCAGCGACCACAGGATGATGCTCGGGTGGTTCTTGTCCCGTTCCACCATGCGGCGCATGCGGTCCAGGTAGGCGTCCGTCCACTGTGGATCGTCGCTGGGGTTGCCAGCCCAGTCGATCCGCTCGAAGCCGTGGGTCTCCAGGTCGCACTCGTCGATGACCCACAGGCCGTACTCGTCGCACAGGTCCAGGAAGGCGGGGTCGGGCGGGTAGTGGCTGGTGCGCACGGCGTTGATGTTGTGCCGCTTCATCAGCTCGACGTCGGCCACCGCGATCTCGTGGGGCACCGCGCGGCCGTGGCGGGGGTCGTGCTCGTGCCGGTTGACGCCGCGGAAGAACACCCGCTGGCCGTTGACCTTGAGCTGACCGTCCTCAATGGACACCGTGCGGAAGCCGACCCGGACCGGGACCCGCTCGGCGTCGGTGGCCAGTTCGCCGTGGTACAGGCGGGGCTGTTCGGCGCTCCACGGCTCGACGGCCGGGAGTTCGACGGGGTGGGCGGTGGGGTGGTCGTGCAGGTTGAGCTCGGGGATGCTCAGGCGGGCGCCGGGCACGGTGTCCACGGTGATGGTGCCGCGGCCGGTGGTGTGGTCGTAGTCGGCGCGCAACCAGTAGTCGCCGATACCGCCGGCAGGGCGGGCGAGCAGGGCGACCGAGCGGAAGATGCCGGAGAGCCACCACATGTCCTGGTCTTCCAGGTAGCTGGCCGCCGACCACTGGTGCACCCGCACCGCCAGCAGGTTCTCCCCCGCCCGCAGCAGCGGCCCGACCTCGAACTCCGAGGGCAGCCTGCTGCCCTTGGTGACCCCGAGCTCGGTGCCGTTGAGCCAGATCCGGGCGCAGGAGTCGATGCCGTCGAAGCGCAGCACCGCGGGCTGGGTCAGCCAGTCGCTGTCCAGGGTGAAGGTGTGCCGGTAGCTGCCGGTCGGGTTGTCCGAGGGCACCCGCGGCGGGTCGACCGGGAAGGGGTAGACCACGTTGGTGTAAGCCGGTTTGCCGTGACCGTGCAGCTGCCAGTGCGCGGGCACCGGCAGGTCGGTCCAGGCGGAGTCGTCGAACTCCGGGTGCTCGATGCCCTCCGGCGCGGCCGCGACGCTGGGCGAGAGCTGGAAGCGCCAGTCGCCGTTGAGGGACAACGAACGCGCGTCCGAGCGGAAGTGCGCGCGCGGGGACAGGCTGCCGTGGCCCGGGGACGGGTCCTCGACGTAGGACGGCGACATGGCTTCCTTTCCTGGTGATACTTCTCCGCCGCTGAGGGCGCCGGCGAAGAGGACCCAGCGCGGCCGCAAAACTGCGTCGAGTCAGCCGCGCTCGCCGCAGCCAGGCCCGGCGCGAACAACGCCGTGACCCCGGCACCGACCGCGACCACCGCAAC
>NZ_JBSFUA010000081.1:0-21681 GCF_053591555.1 Crossiella sp. NPDC003009
TGATCGTGCAGGGCTCGGTGTCCTTCGCGATCGCGGTGCTGGCCGAGGCCGCGCTGTCCTTCCTGGGTTTTGGCACCCGGCCGCGCCGCCAGCGGCCAAACTGGCGCGGCTAGCGCTGGCGGGGCTCCGCGGACACGACCTTGCTCCATTGTGGAGGGTCAGGCCAGCTTGGCGGCGAACGCCTTCGCGGTGTCCACAGTGGACTGCGGGTTCTGTCCGGTGACCAGGTTCCCGTCCACCACAACGGTGTTGCTCCACGGCTCGCCCGCCTCGACCACCGCGCCGCGCTCGCGCAGCGTGCTCTCCACCCACCACGGGGTGCGCTCGCCGAGGGCCTGCCGCTCCTCGGCGTCGGTGAACACGGTCAGCCGCCGCCCGGCGAAGGCCTCGCCCGCGCTGAGCAGTCCGGCCAGGCCGTGGCAGAGCGCGCCGATCGGCTTGTCCGCGGCCAGTGCCTGGGTCAGCAGCGCGCCCAGGTGCGGGTCGGCGGCCAGGTCGGTCATCGGGCCGTGGCCGCCGGGCAGGTAGATCGCGTCGTAGTCCGCCGGCGACACCGCGGCCAGGTCCAGTGGCTTGGTCAGCGCCTCGCCGAGGCCGTCCAGGTAGGCCACCAGCTCCTCCTGGCCGTCCTTGCTGCCGGGGTCGGCGGTCGGGGTGACGCCGCCGGGGGTGGCGATGTCCACCTCGATCCCGGCCGCGCGGAACACCCGGTGCGAGGCGGCGGCCTCCTCCACCCAGTAGCCGGTGGGGTGCGCGGAGCCGTCGGCAAGGGTGAGGGTGTCGGCGCCGGTCAGCACCATCAGGATCTTCTTCGTCATGGCCGCCAAGCTAGGCCCGGAGCGCCCGCTCGCGCATGCTGTCGCCATCACGAAACTTATGACTGGAGGAGCCGTGCCCGAACTGGACCTGCTGGCCACCTTCCTGGAGATCCACCGCACCGGCTCGCTGACCGCGGCCGCCGCCCGGCGCGGCCTGTCCCAGCCCGCGGTCAGCGGGCAGCTGGCCAGGCTGGAGCGGCAGCTCGGCGAGCAGCTGTTCGAGCGGACCAACCAGGGCGTGCGGCCCACGCCAAGGGCGGACACCCTGGCCAGCCAGATCGCGCCGCACGTGGACAAGCTGCGCGGCGCCTTCGACCCGGCCGACGAGACCTGTTTGGCCCGGCACGGCCTGCTCCGGCTGGGCGGACCGGCCGAGCTGACCACGCTGCGGGTGCTGCCCGCGCTGGTCCCGCTGACCGCCCGCGGCCTGCGGCTGAGGGTGCAGTTCGGGCTGGCCGCCGACCTGCTCACCGCGCTGCTGGAGGAACGCCTGGACCTGGTGGTCTCGGCGATCCGGCCGACCCAGCGCGGCCTGGCCGCGACGCCGTTCGTGGATGAGGAGTTCCTGCTGGTGGGCCCGCCCGCGCTGGCCAGGACGGTGCGCGCGGAGGCGCTGGCGCAGGACCCGGTGCGCGCGCTGGCGCACCTGCCGCTGGTCGCCTACGCCGAGGAGCTGCCGATCATCCGCCGGTACTGGCGAAGCGCCTTCGGCAGGCGGCCGCCGAACGAGCTGGCCGTGGTGGTGCCCGACCTGCGCGCGGTGCTCACCGCGGTGGTCGCCGGGATGGGTGTCTCGGTGCTGCCCAGGTACGTGGCCGAGCCCGCGCTGGCCGCCGGGTCGGTGGAGCTGCTGCACGAGCCGGAGGTGCCGCCGCTGAACACCGGGTTCCTGGCCACCAGGGTGGGCGGACTGGCCGACCCGGTGGTGGCGCTGGGCTACCGGCAGCTACTCGACCGGGCGAAACTGTGGCCCAATCTGTGAGATCCCGCCGTCCAGCTTGACCCGTTCCGGGCCTGCTGGTTCCATTCCCCGCGTGACCAGTCGCGCATCCTCGCACCGGAGGGGTCCCATCGACCTCCTGCGGGTAGCCAGCGCGCTCTGTCCTTCCTGCTGAAAGACCCCGCCGCAGTGCACTTCTCGGCGTGATCGCGGCCGTCTGCCGCCCGCCGACCACCCTCAGCTCGAAGGATCTCGTCGTGTTCGCTGTTCCGCCCGGCACCATTGCCCTTGACGCCACCCGCGCCGCCGCGCACCCGGCCCGCATCGCCATGAACGTGGCCGCGGACCGCTCCCGCTGGGGCCACCAGCTCCGCTACGACCCCGTCGAGCGTTACACCGCGCTGCTGGAGCGCACCGAGTACCACGAGATCTGGCTGATGAGCTGGCTGCCTGGCCAGCGCACCGAGCTGCACGACCACGGCGGCACGAGCGGCGCCTTCACCGTGGTCACCGGGGTGCTCGCCGAGCGGGTCGCCCGGCTCGGCGAGAACGGCCGCCCGGTGGAGCTGGTGCACGCCCTCACCGCCGGTCAGACCAGGGTCTTCGGCCCGCACTACGTGCACCAGGTGATCAACGACGGGCCCGATCCGGCGGTGAGCATCCACGTCTTCGACGGTCAGCGCCGGGACATGCCGCGCTACCGGATGGACTACGCGATCGGCCCGGTCCGGGACTGAACGTGCGCCGGGGGCACGGCATCCGGTGACAGCAGCGGGCAGGGCTCCGGCTCGCCCCAGGCACGGCGCAGCGGCAGCACGCCGGCCCACACCCCCGGCGTGCCCAGGTCGGCCTCGTCGTCGCCGGGCGGACCGGAGCGCATCTTCACCGCCGCCTCGCCCAGGTCGAGCGCGAGCACCGTGGTGGCGGCCAGCTCGCGCCGGTTCGGCAGGCGGGCGTGCTCCCAGGAGCCGGGGGCGACCTGCTCGGTGAGCGTGCGCAGGCCGTGCAGCCGGGCCTGGTCCCCGGTCACCGGCAGCGCGCGGCCGTGGATCACCGCGCTGCGGTAGTTGACCGAGAAGTGGAACACCGAGCGGGCGTAGACGATGCCGTCCAGCTCGGTCACGGTCACGCACACCTCGGTGCCCGCGGCCGCGCGCAGGCTGGCCGCGCCGGAGGATCCGTGCAGGTAGAGGGTGTCGCCGTCGCGGCCGTAGCAGGTGGGCAGCACCAGCGGCGCGCCGTCGAGGACCACGCCGAGGTGGCACAACATGCCGCCGTCGAGCAGGTCGTACAGCTCGGCGCGGTCGGTGCGGGCTCGGTCCTTGCCGCGGCGGATGGTGCTGCGGCCGGTCGGGGACAGCGCGTCAGTGGTCACGGCACCTAGTATTCGAGGCGTAACTGGCATGCTCACAGTGCCAATACCGGGTGAACCTGAGAGGCCACTCACCGTGCTCGACTCCGCGCTGCCCGCCGAACTGCCCATCGTGCTGGACCGGGGCAACGGCACCCCGCTGGCCGTGCAGCTGGCCGACGCGCTGCGCAGGGCCGCGGCCACCGGCCAGCTCCGGCACGGCGACCGGCTGCCCTCCACCCGCGCGCTGGCCGGACGCCTCCAGGTCAGCCGCACGGTCACCGCGGCCGCCTACGAGCAGCTGCACGCCGAGGGCTGGATCGGCGGCCGCCGCGGCTCCGGCACCTACGTCACCACCACCCCGCCCGCGGTCACCCCCAGCGCGGGCCCGGCCAGACCGGCCGAGGCCGAGGACGCCGGCCTGATCGACCTGGTGCCGGGCGCCTCGCTGGCCGGTGGCGTGGACCGGGCGGCCTGGCGCCGCGCCTGGCGGGCGGCCGGGGACGTGCCCGTCATGCCCCGCCCGGAACGCGCCGGCCTGCCCGCCTACCGGGAGATCGTGGCCGAGCACCTGCTCCGGCACCGCGGCCTGGTGGTCGGCGCGGGTGACGCCCCCGCCGAGGCGGTGCTGGCCACCCTGGGCACCTCGGCCGCGGTCACCGAGCTGGCCGGCGCGCTCTTCTCGCCGGGCGACACGGTGGCCATCGAGGAACCCGGCTACCAGCGCGCGGTCGGCGCGCTGCGCGCCGCTGGCATGCGGGTGGTCCCGGCCGAGGTGGACGCCGACGGCCTGGTGGTGGACGCGCTGCCCAGCGGCATCCGCGCGGTCTACTGCTCGCCCGCGCACCAGTACCCGCTGGGCGGGCGACTGCCCGCCGCGCGGCGGGTGGAGCTGGTCCGGCGGGCGCGGGCGGAGGGCTGGCTGGTCATCGAGGACGACTACGACGGCGAGCTGCGCTACGACGTGGCCCCGCTGCCGCTGCTGGCCGCGCTGGCCCCGGACGTGGTGGTGCACCTCGGCACCACCAGCAAGATCCTCTCCGCGGGCCTGGGCGTCGGCTGGATGGTGGCCCCGCCCGAGGTGGCCCGCGCGGTGCTGGACCACCGCAACCTGTGCGGCATCTGCCCGGCCGCCGCCGGCCAGCAGGTCATGGTCCAGCTCGCCCGCAACGGCGACCTCGGCCGCCACCTCCGCCGCCTGCGCCGGGAGCTGGCCGAGCGGCGCGAGCTGGTGGTCTCCGCACTCTCCGTGGCCGGCGCGCCGATCTTCGGCGACTCCGCGGGCGGCCACGTGGTGGTGCTGCTGGACTCCCTGGACACCGAGCGCGCGGTGCTGGCGGCGGCCCGCGCCCGCGGCCTGGCCCTGGACGGCCTGGCCCGCCATCACCAGGCCACCCCGCGCTGGCACGGCCTGGCCGTCGGCTACACCAACTGCACCCGCGCCCAGCTCACCACTGCCCTGCCCACCCTGGTCGACCTGCTCAGCTGAGCCGCACGGGTTTGGCGCGGAATGGTCGCCCTGAGTGCGCGGGTAGGGTCGGGGCCCATGACGCAGCGCAAGACCAGGGTTGCGGTCGTCTTCGGCGGCCGTAGCACTGAGCACACCATCTCCTGTGTGTCCGCGGGCAGCATCCTGACCCACCTGGACCGGGACCGGTTCGAGGTCATCCCGGTGGGCATCTCCCGGGACGGCGCCTGGGTGCTCGGCGCCAGCGACCCCACGGCGCTGGAGATCAAGGGCCGGGTGCTGCCCGAGGTGGACGACTCCACCGGCGCGCTCGCCCTGCCGGCCGACCCCACCCGCCCCGACCTGGTGCACCTGTCCGCGGACCGGGCCGGCGAGGTGCTCAGCGCGGTCGACGTGGTCTTCCCGGTGCTGCACGGGGCCTACGGCGAGGACGGCACCATCCAGGGCCTGCTGGAGATGGCCGGGCTGCCCTACGTCGGCGCGGGCGTGCTGGCCAGCGCGGCCGGCATGGACAAGGAGTTCGCCAAGAAGCTGCTCGCCGCCGAGGGGCTGCGCAACGGCGACTTCGTGGTGCTGCGGCGCGGCGACAAGACCCTGACCGAGGAACAGCGGGAGCGGCTCGGGCTGCCGGTGTTCGTCAAGCCGGCCCGCGCGGGCTCCTCCATCGGCGTGTCCAAGGTCAGCGACTGGGAGGAGCTGGAGGCGGCCATCGCGCTGGCCCGGGAGACCGACCCCAAGGTGCTGGTGGAGGCCGGGATCGCGGGCCGCGAGATCGAGTGCGGCGTGCTGGAGTTCCCGGACGGCCGGGTGGAGGCGTCCCTGCCCTCGGAGATCCGGGTGGTCGGCGACGTGGAGTTCTACGACTTCGAGTCCAAGTACATCGACGCCGACAAGGTGTGCGAGTTCGACTTCCCGGCCAAGGTCGAGGACGAGGTCTGCGAGGAGATCCGCCGCCAGTCGGTGGCCGCCTTCCACGCGCTGGACTGCCAGGGCCTGGCCAGGGTGGACTTCTTCCTCACCGAGGACAACCAGCTGATCGTCAACGAGGTCAACACGATGCCGGGCTTCACCCCGGTCTCGCAGTACCCGCGGATGTGGGCGGTCACCGGCGTGGACTACCCGACCCTGCTGAGCACCCTGGTCGACACCGCGATCGCGCGCGGCACCGGCTTGCGCTGACGGGCTACTTCGGGGCGGTGCCGGTGTCGACCTTCTGCTCCGGCAGCGTGGCGCGGATCGACTCCGACACCCCCTGCAGCGGCCCGGTGCCCGACCCGCCGGGCACCGTGAGCACCACGTAGACCTCGCGGTCCACCGCCACCCAGCTGCTCGCGCCCTGGCCGGGCAGCTCCAGCCAGCGCACGCCGGAGATCTCGGAGAGGCGGCTGTCCGGCCTCAGCTCATCGGGCTTGCCCAGCCCGCAGCGCAGCACCACCGGATCGCGTTTCTCGTTGCCCCACACCATGGTGCCCTCCGGCGCGGGCGCGACGATCTCCCGGCGGCCCAGCTGCTCGCCGTTGGAGGTCAGCTCCTTCGGCAGCGCCTGCACGAGCTTGCCGCAGGCGGGGGAGCCTGCCTGCTCGGCGGGGATGGGCGGCAGCGCGACCGGGCCGGTGCGGATCGGCGCGGGCGTGCTGTCGGCCGGCGCGGAGCCGGTGGAGCCGTAGAGCAGGCCGAGCGTGCCGACCCCGGCCACCAGCAGCAGCGGCAGCGCGATCAGCGCGATCAACAGCGGACGCGGGAGGGAGCGGTCGTTCGGTGCCACGCCCGCAACCCAACCACGACACACCACCGCGCCCGTCTCCCGGGGTCGGGTGACGGGCGCGGCGGTGGGCTGCGCAAGCGCTTACTTGATGTGCACCACGGGACAGGTCAGCGTCCTGGTGATGCCGTCGACGGCCTGCACCTGGGCGACCACCAGCTGGCCGAGGTCGTCAACGGTGTCCGCCTCCGCGCGCACGATCACGTCGTAGGGCCCGGTCACGTCCTCGGAAGTGATCACCCCGGGTATCCCGCCGATGCGTTCGGCCACGGCGGCGGCTTTGCCGACCTCGGTCTGGATGAGGATGTAAGCCTGGACCACGGCGTGCCCCTTCGTCTCGACCGCTGTGCTCGGGGTAGGAATCGTGGGCAGAACTTACCCCAGAGGGGGAAGCAAAGCGTGGATCTGGAGGTCCCTTTGTGCCCGGAGCCGCCGCAGAGTGCGGACACCGTCGCCGATCTGGGTGAGTTCGGGCTTATCCGCCGAGTGACCGATGGCCGTGTGCAACCACCCAGCACACTGCTCGGCCCGGGAGACGACGCGGCGGTGGTCGCCGCGCCCGACGGACGGGTGGTCGCTTCCACGGACGTGTTGGTGGAGGGCGTGCACTTCCGATTGGACTGGTCCACTCCGGAGCAGGTCGGACGCAAGTCGGTGGCGGTGAACCTGGCCGATGTGGTGGCCATGGGCGCGGTGCCGACCGCGGTGCTGGTCGGCCTGGCCTGCCCGCCCGGGACACCGGTCGCGGTGGCCGAGGGGCTGATGGCCGGGATGTGGGAGGAGGCCCGGCTGGCCGGGGCCGGGGTGGTGGGTGGCGACATGGTCACCGCGAAGGAGTTGGTGATCTCCATCACGGCGCTCGGGCACCTGGACGGACTGGACCCGGTGACCCGCTCCGGGGCCCGCCACGGCGACCTGCTCGCGGTGTGCGGACGGCTCGGCTGGGCGGCCGCCGGACTGGCCGTGCTGGGCCGCGGCTTCCGCTCCCCGGTGGCGGTGGTCGGCGCCCAGCGGGTGCCGGAGCCGCCGTACGAGGCAGGCGCGCAGGCCGCCCGCGCCGGGGCCACCTCGATGATCGACATCTCGGACGGGCTGCTGGCCGACCTGGCGCACGTGGCGGCGGCCTCCGGGGTCGGCATCGACGTGCGCACCAACGCGCTGGAGGTGCACCAGCGGCTGCTGGACGTGGCCTCCGCGCTGGGCGCCGACCCGCTGCACTGGATGCTCACCGGCGGCGAGGACCACGCGCTGGCGGCCACCTTCCCCAGCGCCGAGGCGGTGCCCGCGGACTGGACGGTGATCGGCTCGGTGGTCAACGGACCAGGGGTGACCGTGGACGGGCGGCCGTACGAAGGGCCCGTGGGCTGGGAGCACTGGCGCCGGGAGTGAGCTGACGTAAATTGCACGGGTGGAATTGCGGATCCTTGCCTACGACCACCCCGACGCCACCGCGCTGATCGCCGAGGTGCAGCAGGAGTACGTCCTCCGCTACGGCGAGGAGGACATCACCCCGGTCGACCCGGCCGACTTCGCCCCGCCGCGCGGGTTGTTCCTGGTCGGCTACCTCGACGGCGTGCCAGCGGTGTGCGGCGGCTGGCGCGCGCACGACTCGGACGAGCCGGGTTTCACCGACGGCGACGCCGAGCTGAAGCGGATGTACGTGGTCTCCGCCGCCCGCGGCCGCGGCCTGGCCCGCCAGCTGCTGGCCGAGCTGGAACGCCTCGCGCTGGCCGCCGGTCGCCGCCGGATGGTGCTGGAGACCGGCATCGAGCAGCCGGAGGCGATCGCGCTGTACACCTCCAGCGGCTACGCGCCGATCGCCAAGTTCGGGGTGTACGCCTGCCACGAGAGCAGTCGCTGCTTCGGCAAGGAGATCGTCGTTCCGGCGGTGGCTGAGTGAACGTTAGAGTCTCGTTATGGCCGTCTACGCGCTTGGTGACCTGGAACCGGTAATCCACGAGACCGCCTACGTGCATCCCGACGCGGTCGTGATCGGGAACGTCACGCTCGGCCCGCAGGTCTCGGTCTGGCCCACCGCGGTGCTCCGCGGCGACTACGGCCGGATCGAGGTGGGTGAGCGGTCGAACGTGCAGGACGGCACGATCATCCACTGCACCCAGATCCACCCCACCCTGATCGGCGCCGGGTGCGTGGTCGGGCACAACGTGCACATCGAGGGCGCCACCATCGGCGACGGCTGCCTGATCGGCTCCGGCTCGGTGGTGCTCAACGGCGCGGTGGTCGAGGACGGCGCGATCGTCGGCGCGGGCGCGGTGGTCTCGCACAACGGCCACGTGCCGGCCCGCAGGCTCGCGGTGGGCGTGCCCGCCAAGGTCAAGCCCGACTTCGAGGTGCCGGAGAACGCCGTGCAGCCCGGGGTGGACATGTACGTGGCGAACATCAAGGTCTACCGGGATGGTCTGCGCCGGTTGGACTGACAGCCGTACGGGTGACGCCCTTCCGGCTGCTCCCGGCCGCCCGCCCACGGGCGTAGGGTTGATCGTGGGCGGGCATTGGCCTGCTCGGCACTGTTCGATGTTTCTGGGGGCAGGAACATGTTGTCGATGTACGCGCGCATGGGCGCGCAACCGGGTAACACCGAGTCAAGGCCGGCACTGGCGTTGCAGCGCTTCACCATGCGCGGTGACCAGGTGCTGGCCGATGTCGTGCTGGCCGATCCGGCCACCGCCGCGCCGCTGGTGGCACTGCCGATCGGCGCGGTCAACGAACACCTGCCGGTGCACCGGGCGGTCCCGGTGACCGTGCACGGCGTGCCCGCGGCCGGCGCGCGGCTCAGCGTCCGGCTGGGCAACGGGGACGAGCTGCCCGCCTGCGTGGCCGCCCGGACCAGGCGGATCCAGCCGAGGCTGGTCGAGCTGAACCCGGGCTGCCCGCCACGGCCACCGGCCGACGGCAGGCACTGGCAGGCCGCCTACGCGGTGCCGGTGATCGGCAGCCACGGCCGCTGCCTGGTGCTGGGCGATCCGGCCACCGGCGGCCCGGTCGCCGCGGCCGCGCTGCGCGATGTGGCGGCCAGGCAGCTGGTGGCCGCCGAGGCGGTGCTGGTCGGCTACGACCCGGCCGAGCACACCGGCCTGGCCGCCGCGGTGGCCGGGGACGCCGCCGCGCTGCTGCTGCGGGCCTGGCCGGGACCGTTGCCGTTGCGGCACCGGCAGCTCCGGCTGCGGCGACGCACGGTGAGCGCCTGACCCACTGGGCCACGCCTGGCGGCTCGTCGCTAGGGTCACGTTCCGTGGTTGGACGTCCGCTGCACGAGATCATGGAAGCCGGTTGGGCCAAGGCGCTCGACCCGGTGGCCGACCGGATCGGCTCGATGGGGGAGTTCCTCCGGGAGGAGATCGCCGCAGGCCGGAAGTACCTACCGGCCGGGGAGAACGTGCTACGCGCGTTCAAGCAACCCTTCGCCGACGTGCGGGTGCTCATCGTCGGCCAGGACCCCTACCCGACGCCGGGGCACGCCATCGGCCTGTCCTTCTCGGTGGCCGCCGACGTGCGCCCGCTGCCCAAGAGCCTGATCAACATCTACCGCGAGTACGTCGAGGACCTCGGCTTCCCGCCGCCGCCCAACGGGGACCTGTCCCCGTGGACCGAGCGCGGCGTGCTGCTGCTCAACCGGTCGCTGACGGTGGCGCCGGGCAGGCCGGCCTCGCACCGCGGCAAGGGCTGGGAGCAGGTCACCGAGGAGGCGATCAAGGCGCTGGCGGCCAGGGGCACCCCGCTGGTGGCCATCCTCTGGGGCCGGGACGCCCGCGAGCTGAAGCCGCTGCTGGACGGCGTGCCCTGCATCGAGTCGGCGCACCCGTCGCCGATGTCGGCCGACCGCGGCTTCTTCGGCTCCCGCCCGTTCAGCCGCGCCAACCAGCTCCTGACCGAGCAGGGCGCGGCCCCCGTCGACTGGCAGCTCTGACCCCCTGACAACAGCATGAGGCCCGGATCACGAGCTGTGATCCGGGCCTCATGGCCAAGCTTGCGGCGGTGAGTCAGCCGCGGGCGACCTTGCCCGCCTTGAGGCAGGAGGTGCACACGTTCAGACGCTTGCGCTGCACCAGGCCGATCTTCGCGCGCACGGTCTGAATGTTCGGGTTCCACCGGCGGTTGGTACGCCGGTGGGAGTGCGAGACCGACTTGCCGAAGCCCGGCCCCTTGCTACAGACGTCGCAAACGGCAGCCACGTCGACACTCCTTACACGTTGTTCAACAGAAGTCCGCGATGCCAGCTGGCACAGACGGCAGTGAGCCCAAGCCGAGCCGGGCAACCCCGACAGCGTATCTGGTCGGCATCCGCGCGACCAAACCGGGCTACCGGCCGCACCGGAATCAGGCGCTAGTCTCGCTGCCAACATCCAGAGGGAGGCGGCCGCAGGTGTTGCAGGTGCTGGACGCGGTCGCTGTGCGCGGTTGGGCCGTTGCCTGTGTCGAGGCGCTGGCCGCCGACCGCGAGGCGATCGACCGGATCAACGTCTTCCCGGTGCCCGACGGCGACACCGGCAGCAACCTGCTGCACACCATGCGCGCCGCGCTGGACACGCTGACCGACTCGGCCGCGGCCGACGGCGGGGCGGCGCTGGCCGCGCTGGCCAAGGGCGCGCTGGCCGGGGCGCGCGGGAACTCCGGGGTGATCCTGTCCCAGGTGCTGCGCGGGCTGGCCGAGGCGCTGCGCCAGGACGGCACGCTCACCGGGCCCGCGCTCAAGGACGGGCTGCGGCTGGCCGACCGGCTGGCCACCGCCGCGGTCAGCGAACCGGCCCCCGGCACCGTGCTCACCGTCATGCACGCCGCGGCCGAGGCCGCCACCGCCGCGGGCGAGAGCCTGGAGCAGGTCGCCTTCGCGGCCAGCACCGCCGCGGCCGAGGCGCTGGCCCGCACGCCCAGCCAACTGCCCGCGCTGGCCCGCGCCGGGGTGGTCGACGCCGGTGGCCGCGGCCTGCTGGTGCTGCTGGAGACGCTGACCGCGGTGGTCACCGGCCTGCCGCTGCCCCCGTCCACCCGGTTCGACGCGCTGGTCCGCCGGGGCAAGGCCGAGCTGCAGGCCACCCGCGAGGCCGGGTCGGCCGAGTTCGACTACGAGGTCATGTACCTGCTCGACGGCACCGACGAGGCGCGCACCGCCGCGCTGCGCGCCCGGCTGAGCGAGCTGGGCGACTGCGTCTCGGTGGTCTCCGACGGCGCCGGGCTGTGGACCGTGCACGTGCACTGCCAGGACGTGGGCGCCGCCATCGAGGCCGGGGTGGAGGCGGGCCGCCCGCACCGGATCACCGTGATCCGCTTCGCCGACCAGCTGCCCACCGAGCCCACCGGCCTGCTCCGCGACCGCGCGGTGGTGGTGCTGGCCGACGGCGAGGGGCTGGCCGAGCTGTTCCGCGGCGAGGGCGCGGTGGTCTGCCAGTGGACCGGGCAGCGGCCGACCGCGGCCGAGCTGCTGGCCACGCTCACCGGCGCGGGCGCCAAGCACATCGTGGTGCTGCCCAACGACGCCGAGCTGACCGTGATCGCCGAGGACGCCGCCGAGCACGCCATGCGCTCCGGCTACGACGTGGTCGTGGTGCCCACCGCCTCCCCGGTGCAGGGCCTGGCCGCGCTGGCCGTGCACGACCCGCAGCGGCGGCACGGCGACGACGTGGTGGCCATGGCCGAGGCGGCCGCGGCCACCCGGCGCGGCGAGCTGGCCGTTGCCGAGGAGGACGCGATCACCTGGGCCGGTCGCTGCCGGCCGGGCGACCTGCTCGGCATGATCGACCGCGAGGTGGTGCTGATCGGCTCCCGGCCCGCCGAGGCGGTGTGCGAGCTGCTGGACCGGATGCTCTCCGCGGGCGGTGAGCTGGTCACCCTGCTGCTCGGCGAGTCCGCGCCGCCGGAGCTGCTCGACGAGGTCGAGGAGCACCTGCGCCGGGCGCACCCCGAGGTCGACCTGGCCTCGTACCCGGGTGGCTCGCGCGGCGCGATGGTGTTGCTGGGCATCGAATAGTCGGACCCACGCGGTTGAATGGACGGCGATGACCACCTTCGACGACCGGCTGGACCACGTGCTCGGCGCGAAGACCGCCGAGGCCCTGGACAAAGGCCTGAACCTGCGCACCGTCGGCGACCTGCTCCGGCACTACCCGCGCCGCTACGCCGAGCGCGGCGAGCTGACCAGCATCGCCGGGCTGGAGATCGGCGAGCACGCCACCGTGCTGGCCGAGGTCCGCTCGACCACGGTGCGCCGGATGAAGACCAAGTACGGCTCGATCGTGGAGTCCACGATCACCGACGGCCAGCGCGCGATGACCATCGCCTTCTTCAACCAGCCGCACCGGGCCAAGGACCTCGTGGTCGGCAAGCGCGGCCTGTTCGCGGGCAAGGTCACCTCCTTCAACGGCGCGCTGCAGCTGGCCCACCCGGACTACAAGCTGCTGGCCGAGAACGAGGACGACTCGGTGGCCGACGAGTTCGCCCGCGGCCTGATCCCGGTCTACCCGGCCAGCAAGGGCATCGAGTCCTGGGTGGTGGAGAAGTGCGTGCGCCAGGTCCTGGACCAGTGGGACGGCGCGGAGGACCCGCTGCCGGAGGTGGTGCGCGCCCGGCACGGCCTCGGCGAGCTGTCCGCCTCGCTGCGCAAGGTGCACCGGCCTGCCGACTGGGGTGAGGTGACCAGCGCGCGCAACCGGCTCAAGTGGGACGAGGCGCTGGCGGTGCAGCTGGTGCTGGCCCAGCGCCGGATCGTCTCCGGCGCCCGCCCGGCCCCGCGCTGCCCGGCCAAGCCCGGCGGGGTGCTGGCCGAGTTCGACACCCGGCTGCCGTTCCAGCTCACCGCCGGCCAGCAGGAGGTCGGTGAGGCGGTGGCCCGCGACCTCTCCGGCGACCACCCGATGAACCGGCTGTTGCAGGGCGAGGTCGGCTCCGGCAAGACCATCGTCGCGCTGCGGGCCATGCTCCAGGTGGTGGACGCGGGCAGGCAGGCCGCCATGCTCGCGCCGACCGAGGTGCTGGCCGCCCAGCACGCCCGCTCGCTGGCCGAGATGCTGGGCGAGCTGGCCCGCGCCGGTGAGCTGGGCGCGCCGGAGCACGCCACCAGGGTCACCCTGCTCACCGGCTCGATGAGCACCAAGGAGCGCAAGCAGGCGATGCTGGACATCGCCTCCGGGGCGGCCGGGATCGTGGTCGGCACGCACGCGCTGATCCAGGACAAGGTCTCCTTCGCCGACCTGGGCCTGGTCGTGGTGGACGAGCAGCACCGCTTCGGCGTGGAGCAGCGGGACGCGCTGCGCACCAGGGCCGGCGAGGGCGTCAGCCCGCACGTGCTGGTCATGACCGCCACCCCGATCCCGCGCACGGTGGCCATGACCGTCTACGGCGACCTGGAGGTCTCCGCGCTGCGCGAGCTGCCCAGGGGCCGCTCGCCGATCAGCACCACGGTGGTGCCGGTGGCGGAGAAACCGGCCTGGCTGGACCGGGTGTGGCAGCGCATCACCGAGGAGGTCCGCGCCGGTCACCAGGCCTACGTGGTCTGTCCCCGGATCGGGGAAGCGGAGGCGGAGGAGGACCTCGACGGCGCGGACGACCCGAGCCTGGAGCCGCCCAAGGAGGACAAGGGCGGCAAGAGCGACCGCCGCCCGCCGCTGGCGGTGCTGGACGTGGCCCCCGCGCTGGCCGCCGGGCCGCTGGCCGGGCTCAACGTCGGCATCCTGCACGGCCGCCTCGCCCCCGACGACAAGGACGCGGTGATGCGCGGCTTCGCCGACGGCAAGGTGCAGGTGCTGGTGGCCACCACCGTGGTCGAGGTCGGCGTGAACGTGCCCAACGCGACCGTGATGGCGATCATGGACGCGGACCGCTTCGGCGTCAGCCAGCTGCACCAGCTGCGCGGCCGGGTCGGCCGGGGCAGCGCGGCCGGGCTGTGCCTGCTGGTCTCCGAGGCGCTGGGCGGCACCGCCACCAGGGAACGGCTGGACGCGGTCGCGGCCACCACCGACGGTTTCGAGCTGGCCCAGATGGACCTGGAGCTGCGCCGCGAGGGCGACATCCTGGGCGCGGCCCAGTCCGGGGCCAAGTCCACGCTGAAGATGCTCTCGCTGCTGCGCGACGAGGAGGTCATCGCGACCGCGCGCACCGAGGCGGTGCAGCTGCTGACCGAGGACCCCGAGCTCACCGGCTACCCGGGGCTGGCCTCGCTGCTCAAGTCGGTGGTGGACGCGGAGAAGGCCGAGTACCTGGAAAAGGCCTAGCGAACCGGCCAGATCCGGATCAGCCAGGACTCGATGCCGTGCGCGTAGGAGCCGGGCCCGAGCGCCCGCACCTCGGCCCGTCCGCGCGCGGTCGCGTCGATCCGGTAGCGGCCCGGCGCGGGCAGGGCCAGCCGGGCCGGTTCACTGACCGTGAGCACCGGCCCGAGCACCAGCTCCGCGCTGCCGGCCAGGATGTCCACCCGGCCCTGGGCGTCGAAGCCGTCCTCCGGCGTGCCGGGCTCGGCGTCCCAGAGCTCGGCCCGCACCGCGGCGTAGTGGCCGGACTCCGCGCTGCGGAACACCGCGTGGCCGAGGTCGGCGTGCACCAGCTGCTCGTCCACCGGCTCCGGTGGCGCCAGCGGCGCCGGGCCGCGGGCGTCGTGCAGGGTGAAGTACCGCTGCTCCACCAGCACGGACTGGGCGATGCTGGACACGACCTTCGCCATCTCGACCCTCTGCTCGTCCGGACTCGGCGTTACTCGGGTGGCCACTGTGCGCGACCGGCACTGGCCGGTCAACGTCACGGCGCCGTGACCGGAGGTTTTGCGCGCAGGAACGACCAAGGACCGTTCGCGGTTGAACACCCGGCTCGTGTGAGAGCGCGTCCACGTCCGCATCCCGTGGACCCGGCGCTGTCACGGGCAGGTCCGGAGCGTGGTGTTTCAGGCAGGCCACAGCTGGGCAATATCGGCGAAACATGCTGTGAACAGCGCAAACGCTGGCGATCAAGTCAGGCTCGAGCCGGTTTGCGCACATCGGGGGAGACGCCCGTCACCTGAGATGGTTCTCCCGACTGGCGGGAGTGCCGCGATACGGTGCTTCGGCTGGCCTGTCCGCCACCAGGAGGAGCTGGTTATGTTCCGGAAGGTCCTTGTCGCCAACCGCGGCGAGATCGCTATCCGCGCGTTCCGCGCGGCGTACGAGCTCGGCGCAGGCACCGTGGCCGTCTTCCCGCATGAGGACCGCAACTCCCTGCACCGGCTCAAGGCCGACGAGGCCTATGAGATCGGAGACCCAGGGCACCCGGTGCGGGCCTACCTGTCCGTGGACGAGGTGATCAAGGCCGCGCGCAAGGCAGGCGCGGACGCGATCTACCCCGGCTACGGCTTCCTCTCCGAGAACCCCGAGCTGGCCCAGGCCTGCCGGGAAGCGGGGATCACCTTCGTCGGGCCCACGCCCGAGGTGCTCCAGCTGACCGGCAACAAGGCCCGCGCCATCGCCGCCGCCCGCGAGGCCGGACTGCCCGTGCTGGGCTCCTCCGCGCCCTCGTCCGATGTGGACGAACTGCTGGCCGCCGCGGAGCAGGTCGGGTTCCCGGTCTTCGTCAAGGCCGTCGCCGGTGGCGGCGGGCGCGGTATGCGCAGGGTCGAGCAGCCGGAGTCGCTGCGCGAGGCCCTGGAGGCCGCGATGCGGGAGGCCGAGTCGGCCTTCGGTGACGCGACGGTGTTCCTGGAGCAGGCCGTGGTCGAGCCGCGGCACATCGAGGTGCAGATCCTCGCCGACGGCTCCGGCAACGTGATCCACCTGTTCGAGCGCGACTGCTCGGTGCAGCGACGGCACCAGAAGGTCATCGAGATCGCGCCCGCGCCGAACCTCGATCCCGCGCTGCGCGAGAAGATCTGCGCGGACGCGGTGGCCTTCGCCCGCCAGATCGGCTACGTCAACGCGGGCACCGTGGAGTTCCTGCTGGACCGGCAGGGCAAGCACGTCTTCATCGAGATGAACCCGCGCATCCAGGTCGAGCACACGGTGACCGAGGAGGTCACCGACGTCGACCTGGTGCAGGCGCAGCTCCGGATCGCCTCCGGGGAGACGCTGGCCGACCTCGGCCTGTCCCAGGAGAACGTGGTGCTGCACGGCGCCGCGCTGCAGTGCCGGATCACCACCGAGGACCCGGCCAACGGCTTCCGCCCGGACACCGGCCGGATCACCGCCTACCGCTCGCCCGGCGGCTCCGGGGTGCGGCTGGACGGCGGCACCACCTTCGCCGGCACCGCGATCTCGGCGCACTTCGACTCGATGCTGGTCAAGCTGAGCTGCCGGGGCCGCAACTTCGGCGTCGCGGTGGCCAAGGCCCGCCGCGCGGTGGCCGAGTTCCGCATCCGCGGCGTGTCCACCAACATCCCGTTCCTGCAGGCGGTGCTGGACGACGTCGACTTCCAGGAAGGCCGGGTCACCACCTCCTTCATCGAGCAGCGCCCGCACCTGCTCACCGCGCGGCACTCCGCCGACCGCGGCACCCGGCTGCTCACCTACCTGGCCGATGTCACGGTCAACAAGCCCAACGGCCCACGTCCGTCCACAGTGGACCCGGCGCAGAAGCTGCCGTTCGCCGACCTCGGCGCCACCCCGCCCGCGGGCACCCGGCAGAAGCTGCTCGAACTCGGCCCGCGCGGCTTCGCGGACTGGTTGCGCGCCAGCTCCGCGGTCGGCGTCACCGACACCACCTTCCGCGACGCGCACCAGTCGCTGCTGGCCACCAGGGTGCGCTCCAAGGACCTGCTCGCGGTCGCCCCGCACGTGGCGCGGCTGACCCCCGAGCTGTTCTCCCTGGAGTGCTGGGGCGGCGCGACCTACGACGTGGCGCTGCGCTTCCTGGCCGAGGATCCGTGGGAGCGGCTGGCCGCGCTGCGCGAGACCGTGCCCAACATCTGCCTGCAGATGCTGCTGCGCGGCCGTAACACCGTCGGCTACACGCCCTACCCGGAGGCGGTCACCCAGGCCTTCGTGGAGGAGGCCACCGCCACCGGCATCGACATCTTCCGGATCTTCGACGCGCTCAACGACGTCGAGCAGATGATCCCGGCGATCCGCGCGGTGGCCGACACCGGCACCGCGGTGGCCGAGGTCGCGCTCTGCTACACCGCCGACCTGTCCGACCCGAACGAGAAGCTCTACACCCTGGACTACTACCTGCGGCTGGCCGAGCAGATGGTCACCGCGGGCGCGCACATCCTGTGCGTCAAGGACATGGCCGGACTGCTCCGCCCGCCCGCCGCGGCCACCCTGGTCTCCGCGCTGCGCAAGGAGTTCGACCTGCCGGTGCACCTGCACACCCACGACACCCCAGGTGGCCAGCTGGCCACCTACACCGCCGCGATCGCGGCCGGGGTGGACGCGGTGGACGGCGCGGCCGCGTCCATGGCGGGCACCACCTCCCAGCCCGCGCTCTCCGCGATCGTCGCGGCCACCGACCACACCGAGCGCGCGACCGGCCTGGACCTGCGCGCGGTGTGCGACCTGGAGCCGTACTGGGAGGCGGTCCGGCGGATCTACACCCCGTTCGAGTCCGGCCTGCCCTCGCCGACCGGCCGGGTGTACAGCCACGAGATCCCCGGCGGCCAGCTGTCCAACCTGCGCCAGCAGGCCATCGCGCTGGGCCTGGGCGAGAAGTTCGAGGCCATCGAGGCCACCTACGCCGCCGCGGACCGGATGCTGGGCCGCCTGGTCAAGGTGACCCCGTCCTCCAAGGTCGTCGGCGACCTGGCCCTGCACCTGGTGGGCGCCGGGGTCGCGCCGGAGGAGTTCGAGGAGGACCCCGGCCGCTTCGACATCCCGGACTCGGTGATCGGCTTCCTCTCCGGCGAGCTGGGCGACCCGCCCGGCGGCTGGCCGGAACCCTTCCGCACCAAGGCACTGGCCGGTCGCACCGCCCCGCGCCGGGTCGCCGAGCTCACCGACGACGACCGCCGCGGCCTGGAGTCCGACCGCCGCCAGACCCTGAACCGCCTGCTCTTCCCCGCCCCCGCCAGGGAGTTCACCGCCCACCGGGAGGCATACGGCGACACCAGCGTGCTGCGCAGCAAGGACTTCTTCTACGGCCTGCGCCCAGGCGAGGAGTACTCGGTCGACCTGGAACCCGGCGTCCGCCTGCTCATCGGCCTGGAGGCCATCGGCGAGGCCGACGACCGCGGCATGCGCACCGTGATGGCCACCCTCAACGGCCAGCTCCGCCCGATCGCGGTCCGCGACCGCTCGGTCGCCGCGGACGTGCCTGCCGCGGAGAAGGCCGACCGCGGCAACGCCGACCACGTGCCCGCGCCGTTCGCCGGGGTGGTCACGCTGACCGTGGCCGAGGGCGACCAGGTCGAGTCCGGCCAGACCGTGGCCACCATCGAGGCGATGAAGATGGAGGCCGCCATCACCTCCCCGAAGGCGGGCACGGTCAAGCGCCTGGCCATCGGCAAGGTCCAGCAGGTCGAAGGCGGCGACCTGCTGATCGAGCTCGGCTGACCCACCCACCTCTCCCCTGGTCAGACCCCTCTAACGGGTCCTGGCCAGGGGAGAGCGTTGTGACCGGCCCTGCGGCCGGTTGCCACACCCGGTCGAGGGTTCACGGTAGCCGGGTCGAGTGGCTGTCGACCGGTTCCCGGGACAGGGCTCCAGCGTTCGAGCTGAGGCAGTCGATCCCCTGGACATGCAGGTTGTGCCCATCAGGACCGGTCCCTCCCCACACGACGAACACGAGATCGTCTACTTCCGCCGGCATCCGGAGGACGACCCGGCCGAGACAGTGCCCGGCCGGGTCTTCCTCCGCGGCTGTCCCGTCTCCGCGCGAGCCCAGTTCGCCGCCGTGCTGGTGGCAGTGGCGACCGCCCCGCCGTACCGGTTCGCGGGCGGTGGCTACTGGGAGGCCATGCGCGGTGAGATGAAGGGCTACTACGAGGTCCGCAAAGACGGCCCGAAACCGCGGGGAGGCAAGGGAAAGCACCACTACCGGCTGTTCTGCCGCCTCGACCACGAGGCGCGCGGCAGGGTGAAGCCGTTGCTGGTGGTGTTGTGCGGCAAGGACAAACCGTTCCGCACCGTGTTCACCGACGCGGACTACGCCGAGGTGCGAGCGCTGGGCGCGGAGTACCTCGCCCGCAACCCTCGCTCGATCGAGTAACCGGTCAGCAGGAGACGGGCTCGTCCCGGCGGTTGCGCAGTTCGGTCAGCCGTTGCGCGGCCCGGTGGGCGTCGGCCGTAGAGCCGGTGCGCAACGGGTCGGTGATGATCTCCCGGTCGGCTGCCGGGATGGGCTCCAGGGTCAGCCGCAGGCCCAGCACCGCCGCGATCTTCGCGATCGTGCCCAGGGTCGGGTTCACGTCGCGGGCGGACAGCAGGCGCCGCACGGAGGCGGAGGGTGCGTCGATCGCCCTGGCCAGTTCGGCCTTGGACAGGTGTTCGCGGTACAGGGCTTGGTCGAGCTCGTTGACGATCGAGTCGATGGTGGCGATCCGGACCGACTCGGTGACGTACTCCCGCAGGAACTCCGGGTCCTGCAGGTCCTCGGCCAGATCCGCCCAGAACTGTGCGCTCACGCGGCTCACCTCCCGCGCCGACCGTACCATATATGTTACGAAGCCAGCGGTGATGACCGAGCCAGCGATGATGGTGGCGTGACGCGGATTGTGGCTGGGGTGGCTGGTGGGCGGCGGTTGAGCGTGCCGCCGAAGGGAACGCGGCCGACCTCGGAGCGGGTGCGGGAGGCGTTGTTCAGCGCGCTGGAGGCGGCGGTGGACCTGGAGGGCGCGCGGGTGCTCGACCTCTACGCCGGGTCGGGGGCGCTGGGGCTGGAGGCGTTGTCGCGCGGGGCGGGGCACGCGCTGTTCGTGGAGTCGGACCGGCGGGCCGCGGAGGTGCTGCGCGGGAACGTGGCGGCGGTCGGCCTGCGCGGCGCCGAGGTGCGGGCGGCGGCGGTGGGCACCGTGCTCGGGCTGGCCGCGCCGGCGCCCTACGACGTGGTCATGGCCGATCCGCCCTACGCGGTGGACGCCGCGGCGCTGGGTGCGGCGCTGGCGGCGCTGGTGGCTAACGGATGGGTCACGAACGGGTCGCTGGTGCTGGTGGAGCGGGCGGCGCGGGACGGGGTCCCCGGGTGGCCAGAACCGCTGGTCGGACTGCGTAGCCGCAAGTACGGCGACACCGCCGTGCACTGGGCCCAGTGGCCCTGACGGAGGGTGGCCTGCGAACAATCATCCGCCATCTAGCAGGGATAACGCTGGCGAACCGGGGCCTGGTCGTGACGGCGCGCAACAACAGTGCTCGGGCGTCGCTACAATGGAACGCGTGCCCAGGGTCGAGGCCCGGGATTGAAGCCCCGAGCTTCTCCGGCCCCAGGCGCTCCCCCGAATCCTGACGGCTGTGGCTGCGCGCCTCCGCCGTCTGTGATCGACCGTTGCGAAAGGGCGTACGTGGCAGCCGCAGAAACCGCAACCCAACGCTCCAGCGTCGCCAAGGCGAGCAAGTCCGCTTCAGCCCAGGCTGCTGACGCTGAGGAGACTACCACGCCGGGCACGGCGCGGAAGAGCGCTGCGAAGCCGGCCGCGGCCAAGAAGCCAGCGGCCAAAACCACCAAGGCGGCCGGGGCCAAGGCTCCGGCGAAGAAGACCGCCGCGAAGGCCGGTCCCGCCGCCAAGGGCGCCAAGGGCGCGGCAGGCAAGCCCGCCGACGGCGAGGAGCCGGGCGACCTCGAGGAGATGCCGGGCGACGAGGAGCTGGTCGACGAGGCCGACCTGGTCGTCGTCGACGAGCCGGTCGAGGAGGAGCCCGCCGCGGAGGAGCCGCAGAAGTCGGGTGACTTCGTCTGGGACGAGGAGGAGTCGGAGGCGCTGCGGCAGGCCCGCAAGGACGCCGAGCTGACCGCCTCCGCCGACTCGGTTCGCGCATACCTCAAGCAGATCGGCAAGGTCGCCCTGCTCAACGCCGAGGAGGAGGTCGAGCTCGCCAAGCGGATCGAGGCCGGCCTCTACGCGGTGGAGCGGCTGCGCAAGGCCGAGGAGGAAGAGGAGAAGCTTCCCTCCCAGCTGCGCCGCGACCTGCGCTGGATCGTGCGCGACGGGGAGAAGGCCAAGAACCACCTGCTCGGCGCGAACCTCCGGCTCGTGGTCTCGCTGGCCAAGCGCTACACCGGTCGCGGTATGGCGTTCCTGGACCTGATCCAGGAGGGCAACCTGGGTCTGATCCGCGCGGTGGAGAAGTTCGACTACACCAAGGGCTTCAAGTTCTCCACCTACGCCACGTGGTGGATCCGCCAGGCGATCACCCGTGCCATGGCCGACCAGGCCCGCACCATCCGCATCCCGGTGCACATGGTGGAAGTGATCAACAAGCTCGGTCGCATACAGCGTGAGCT
>NZ_JBSFUA010000082.1:0-18918 GCF_053591555.1 Crossiella sp. NPDC003009
GCCGGCCCGCCGCCTTCCAGGCCCGGGCCGGCCCGCCGCCTTCCAGGCCCGGGTCGCCGCCCCCGCACCGGCCCAGCCCTTGCGGACCACGCTGCACCTGTCCACCGAGACCATGCCCTACCTGCGCGACCACAGCTTCTACCGCACCCCGGCCGGCTGGCCCGACGACACCGACGGCTTCCCGGTGGTCCCGGCGACCACGATGATCAAGCACATGATGGACGCCGCCGAACAGTCCGCGCCCGGCCAGCGCGCGGTCACCGTGCACAACGTGCGGCTGTTCCGCTGGCTGGTCGTGGCACCGCCGACGCAGGTCGAGATCACCGTGACCCCGTTGTCCGCCAACAGGGTCAAGGTGACCCTCGGCCAGAACGCCGAGGCCGAGGTCGAGCTCGCCGCCGCCTACCCGGCCGCCGACCTGCCGGTGTGGACCTTCGCCGAACGCGAGTGGGCGCCGAAGATCACCGCACGGCAGCTCTACGACGAGCGGTTCATGTTCCACGGCCCGCTCTACCAAGGCGTCACCGCCCTGGAGGGCATCGGCGAGCACCACATCCGCGGTGTGATCACCGTGCCCGGCGGGCCGGGCGCGCTGCTGGACAACGTGGGCCAGGTCTTCGGGTACTGGATCATGGAGAACGTCACCGACAAGCGCGTGGTGTTCCCGATGTCCATGGACCGCATCCGTTTCTTCGGCCCCGAGCCCGAACCCGGCGCGCGGCTGGACTGCCTGGTCCGGATCACCGAGCTCACCGACACCGTCTTCGGCGGCGCCATGCAGCTGGTGCACGAGGGCCGGGTGTGGTGCGAGATCGACGCCTGGCTGGACCGGCGCTTCGCCAGCAACGAGAACACCAAGAAGGTCGAGCGCTTCCCCGAGCACAACCGGCTCTCCGAACGCCGCGACGCCGGTTTCCTGGTGGTGTGGGAACGCTGGCCGGATGTCGCCTCCCGCGACCTGATGATGCGCATCTACCTCAACGCCGCCGAACGGGCCGAGTACGAGGCCACCTCGCCGAGGGTGCGGCGGCGGTGGCTGCTCGGGCGGATGGCGATCAAGGACGCGGTGCGCCAGCACCTGTGGGACGGCGGCGCCGGGCCGATGTTCCCGGTGGAGCTGACCGTCAGCGGTGAAGCCACGGTCGCAGGCCGCAACCCGTTGCCGCCGTTGACCGTCTGCACCGCGCAGCAGGACGGCGTCGGCGTGGCCTTCGCCCGTGACGGCGAGGTGCCCACCGGCATCGACATCCGCGCGGTCGAGGACAGTCCCGGCAACACCGCCTTCGCCGCCGCGCTGACCGCGGCCGCGCGGGCGCACGGCGGCCAGGCCGCCGAGTACGAGGTGGTCGGCGCGGAGGGTGACTTGCTCACCGTCCGCGGCGCCACCGGCAGCACGACCCCGGTGACGTGGACCGTCATCACCGACCCTGACGGTGAGATCGCAGGCGAGTACGTGGTCGCCTGGACCAAGGAATAGGAGATTTTCGGTGGAACTCACGGAAGCGCCCCTGACGCTCGTCCGGATGACGCCCGAGGCCGTGCTGTCCGACATCACGGTGATGCTGCACAAAGTGTTGGGCGAGTACGGTTTCGACGAGGTGGAGGTCCGGATGGACTCGACCTTCCACGACGACCTGGAGCTGGAGAGCATCGACCTGGTCGCGCTGGCCGCCGAGCTGGAGGAGCGCTACGGCTCCCGGGTCAACTTCGCCGAGTTCATCGCCGAGCTCGAGCTCGAGCAGATCATCGCGCTGACCGTCGGCCAGCTCGTCGACTACGTGGTCGGCGCGCTGGACGGGGGGAACTGACCTTGGCGGTCGTGCAGGCCAACGGCATCCGCATGCACGTGCAGCGGATGGCGGCCAAGAACACCACGGCGGCCGACCCGCCGACCGTGGTGTTCGTCCACGGCCTGGGCACCGACAGCCTGGCCAGCTTCTACTTCACCCTGGCCGGGCCGGTGGCCGCGGCGGGATACCAGGTGGTGGCCTACGACCTGCGCGGCCACGGCCGCAGCGAGCGCGCCGAGCACGGCTACCGGGTCTCCGACGCGGTGGCCGACCTGACCGCGCTGCTGGACGAGCTGGAGATCACCGGGCCGGTGCACCTGGTCGGCAACTCCTACGGCGGCACGGTGTCCTTCAGCTTCGCCGCCGCGCACCCCGCGCGGGTGGCCAGCATCCTGGTGATCGAGTCCGAGCCGACCAGCCAGGCCTGGTCGGTGAAGATGGCCGAGATGCTGGGCAGGGCGCGCGAGCAGCTGCAGCAGGCCGAGGCGCTGGAGTGGATCACCGAGAACCGGGGCGGGCACACCTCCAAGCTGGCCAAGGCCGCCGGGCGGATGCTGCACGCCACCGCGATCGCCGACGAGCTGCCCACCGGGCCGGTGCTCACCGCCGAGCAGGTCGCCGGCATCACCGCGCCGGTGCTCGCGGTGTACGGCAGCGAGTCCGACCTGGCCGAGCAGGCACCGCTGTTGGAAGCGGCGTTGCCGCACTGCCGCACGGTGATCGTGCCGGGGCAGGAGCACTCGGTGCTGGTGGAGGCGCCCAAGGTGATGCGTGAGATGCTGCTGGACTGGCTGGCCGGACACGGGGCGAAGGTCGGGGTGTGAGAGTACTTTTTGTGGTCCCGCCACTGTTCGGGCACGTCAACCCGACCATCGGGCTCGGCGCGGCGCTCTCCGCACGCGGGCACCAGGTGGCCTGGGCGGGACACGCCGAGTTCCTCCGGCAGCTCACCGGGCCGGCGGCGAAGGTCTACGACTGCGCCGCCCCGGCCGAGGTCGAGGAGCGGCCCGCCGACCTGCGCGGGCCGGGGGCGCTGAAGTTCCTGTGGGAGAAGTTCCTGGTGCCGCTGGCCGAGTCGATGCTGCCCGACGTGGAGGCCGCGATCGGCGAGTTCCAGCCGGATGTCCTTGTGGTGGACCAGCAGGCGATGGCGGGCGCGCTGGCCGCGCTGCGGCTCGGGCTGCCCTGGGCGACCTCGGCGACCACCTCCGCGGAGTTCACCGATCCGTTGCGCGGCATGCCGAAGGTCGTGGAATGGGTCCAGGACACCATGGCCGGGATGCGGGCGCGGGCGGCGGTGGCCGGGGAGACCGACCTGCGCTACTCCCCGCACCTCACCCTCGCCTTCACCACCAGGGAACTGGTGGGAGAGCTGGACCCCGCCTTCGACCGGGTCGCCTTCGTCGGCCCGTCGATCACCGAACGCCCTGACACAACACCGTTTCCGTGGGAACGCCTGGACGAGCGGGCGAAGGTGCTGATCAGTCTCGGCACCGCCAACGCCGACGCCGGGGAGCGGTTCCTGCGCGCGGCCGCCGAGGCCATGGGTGAGCTGGCCGACCGGGTCCAGGCCGTGCTGGTCGACCCCGCGGGCACCGTGGAGGCCGTGCCGGACAACGTGATCACCGCGACCAGGGTGCCGCAGCTGGCGCTGCTGCCCAAGGTCGACGCGGTGGTCTGCCACGCCGGGCACAACACCGTGTGCGAGTCCCTCAGCCACGGCCTGCCCCTGGTGGTGGCGCCGATCAGGGACGACCAGCCGGTGATCGCGCAACAGGTCGCCGACGCCGGGGCGGGCATCCGCCTGCGGTTCACCAGGGCAGGCGCCGCGCACATCAGGGACGCGGTCGCCACCGTGCTCGACGAGCCGGGTCACCGCGAGGCCGCCCGCCGCCTCGCCCAGTCCTTCACCGCCGCGGGCGGCTCGCAGGCCGCCGCGCTGCGCCTGGAGGAGCTCGCCGCACCCATCCCCACCGGAAGGATCTCCGAGTGAGCCCGCGTTCCACTGCCCGGACCTGGCTGCGCCGTGGCGTCCAGGCCGCGCTCCTGGCCGGTCTGGTGCTCGACACCGCCGCGCTGCGCCGACGCCTGGCCGGTTTGCGCACCCTGCCGGAACGCCCGGCCCCCGGCGACGACCGGTACCGCCTGCTGCACGCCGACGGCGTCACCGTGGACGGCCCCACCCTCAACGCCGCCCGCGCGCACGCCAAGGCCGAGGGCCTGTGCGCGCTGGAGCTGGTGCCCAGGGACCTGCCCACCGCGCAGGCCCTGGACCTGCTGCGCGCCGTCGACCCGGCCAACTACCGCACCGACCGGCAGGCCAGGGGCGCGGGTGCCTGGCACGCGGTGCTCGCCGACGACGGCGTGCTGCACGCCGCGGGCTATCCGGCGGGCCACGGTGGCCGGGAGGCTGCCGAGCTCGGCCACGCCGCGGCCAAGCTCAAGCTGCACGCCCCCGACAGCACCGACCTGGTGGTCAGCCCCCGGCTGACCAGCTCGCCGGAGATCGTCGAGGACGACGCCCGGATCCTGGCCCGCTACCACGGCCGCAAGACCGCGGCCGAGCTCGGGCCCCGGCTGGGCTGGCTGGCCGTCCTGGCCGGCAGCTCGGTGCTCGGCCCCGGCTGGACGGCCGCGCTGCTGGCCGCCTGGTCCGCCCAGCCCGCCGTGGTCTTCGCCGGCAGCCGCAGCCTCAAACCGGTCGACCTGTTCTCCTACAGCGTGCGCCGGGTCATCGCCGAGCCGAAACGCCTGCTGGCCGCCATCTCCGAGGCCCGTCTGTCCACTTCGGACGATCCGGACCCGGTGACCAGGCTGCGCCCGGCCTACCTGGCCGAGCTGGCCGACGGGGTGGCCAAGTTCTTCGAGCCGCGCCGCGCCGACTGCCCGTGGTGCGGCAGCACCGACCTGGCCACCCACCTGCGGCTGCCGGACCTGTTGCAGCACAAGCCGGGCGAGTTCACCCTGGACCGCTGCCGGGCCTGCACGCACATCTTCCAGAACCCACGGCTGACCATCGCCGGACTGGACTTCTACTACCGCGACTTCTACGACGGCCTCGGCGAGGACAAGCTGGACAAGCTCTTCGCCGCGCGTGGAGTCGCCTACCGGCCGCGCGCGGAGATGCTGCGACCCTTCGCCGAACCGGAGTCCTGGCTGGACGTGGGCACCGGGCACGGGCACTTCTGCAACGCCGCCCGCCAGGTGTGGCCGCAGACCACCTTCGACGGCCTGGACATCACCGAGGGCGTGGAGCTGGCCGAGCACCGCGGCTGGGTCGACCGCGGCTACCGGGGCCTGTTCCCGGAGCTGGCCGCCGAGATCCACGAGAGCTACGACGTGGTCAGCATGTACCACTACCTGGAGCACAGCCGCGACCCGCGCCAGGAGCTGGAGGCCGCGCTCAAGGTGCTCAAGCCCGGCGGCCACCTGATGATCGAGGTGCCGGACCCGGAGTCCCGCTGGGGCAAGCTGCTCGGCAAGTGGTGGCTGCCCTGGCTCCAGCCGCAGCACCTGCACTTCGTGCCGATCGGCAACCTGCGCGCCGCCCTGTCCGAGATGGGCTTCACCGTGGTCGCCGAACAACGCGGCGAACCCCACGAGCCGCTCGACCTCACCGGCGCCGCCTGGAACGCGGTCAACCACTACGCCCCCCGCGACAACGTGCCCTGGGCGCCCCAGCCGCCGACCCCCGGCGCCAGGGCGGGGCGGACCGCGGCGATGATCGCGGCCGCCCCGGCGCTGGTCACCGCGGCGCTGACCGACCGGCTGCTCTCCCCGCTGTCGAAGAAGTACGGCGCCTCCAGCGCCTACCGCCTGCTCGCCCGCAAGGACTGACCGGCGCGACCCGGGCGGCCTCACCCGTCCGGGGTCACCAGCCGGAACCGCTGCGCCAGCACCAGCGTGTCGTCATCCACGGTGAAGCCGGGATCGCCCAGCTCCGCGCGCACCTCGGGGCTGTGCCAGAACTCCTCGTGCCCGGCCCGCCACTGGGCCACCGACTCGTCCCCCTCGCCTTCGTCCAGCACGTGCTGGAGATCGACCTCGGCGAGCCGCAGCACCCGCACCGCGGTCATCTCGATCACCCCTGCCGACCGGTCGGCGGAGTCCAGCACCGCCCGCCGCTGCCCCACCTCCGGCAGTGGGGTGCCGGTGCGCTGGTAGCTCAGCAGCAGCGCCGAGGTGGAGGTTTTCGCGCCGGCGAGGATGGCGGCGACGAGGCGGTCGCGCAGCGGGCCCGGGAAGCCGAACTCCGCGGCGGGCAGCTCGTGCTCGGTCATGCCGGGAGCCTAGGCATCAACCGAACGGTTGGCCGGGCCGCAGGCTGCTCTAGCGCCCTAGCGGGTGGCGAACAGGTCGATGCCGTTGCCGTCGGGGTCCTCGACCACGGCGTAGCGCTGGCCCCAGAACGCGTCGAACGGGGCCAGCTCGCTCTTGTGGCCCAGGCCGGTCAAGCGGTCGTGCAGCTCGTCCACCTCGGGCGGGCTGTCCAGCTGGAAGGCCAGGCTGATCCGGCCGCGGCTGGTCGGCGGGGTGAAGTCCGGGGTGAACGAGGCGACCGTGGCCTCGGTGTCCCAGGCCAGCTTGAGGCCGCCGGGCAGCTCGTGCTCCACGTGCGGATCGGCGTCGGCCGAGGCGGGCAGCGCCAGCCCCAGCTCCCGGTAGAACGCCAGCGACCTGGCCATGTCGGCGACCAGGATCTCGACCACGGCGAAACGCGGTGTCATGTGCTTCCTCCTTGACGGGTCGGCCCCACGCTAGGCCGTCCGGGCGACTACCGTCTTGAACGAAACGGCCAGCCAGCCGACCGGTCCGGAGGGTGGGCGATGAGCGGGTACCGGGAGTACCGCCCGGACGGCGCACTGCGCGCGCACGCGGCCTGCTTGTGGACCGACCGGACGGGCGGGCGGGCCAGGGCGCAGCGGGTGCTGCCGGATGGCTGCATGGACCTGTTGTGGCTGCACGGGCGGCTGGTGGTGGTCGGCGCGGACACCGGGTGGCGGCTGGCCCAGCTCCCGCCCGGCGGCCTGGTGGTGGGCCTGCGGCTGCGGCCGGGCGCCGGCGCGCTGCTGCTGGGCCGGACCCCGGCGGAGGAGCTGCGGGACCGGACCGTGGACGTCGAGGACCTGTGGGGCGCGCGCGGGCTGGCCGAACGGTTCGACGGCGAACCCGACGCCCGCACCATCGGCGGACTTGTGCAACGGATCGCGATCGGACGACTACCGGAGGCCGGTGCGCTGGACCCGGTGGTGATGACAGCCAGCCGGGCTCTTGACGTGCCCAATCCTTTATCGGTATTGGCGCTGGCCGACCGGCTCGGCGTGTCCGAACGAAGCCTGCGCCGCCGGGTCGGGGCCGCGGTCGGATACGGTCCGAAAACACTGGCGCGAATCCTGCGCTTCCAGCGAGTTCTGCGTGACAAGCAGGGCAATCTGGCCGATCGGGCGGCCGCGCACGGCTACGCCGACCAGGCTCACCTGGCCCGCGAGTTCCGCCGGCTGGCCGGACATCCGCCCAGCTCACCGCCCGGACAGTGACGTGATCGGCACGCACCGGCGCCGACTCTACTTCCGTTGATGTCGGAAATGCCCTATCGGGCAACAAGTTTCGCATCACATCGGTGAATCGGCGTGCCGTTCGTGGCCGCCCCGGCCGGGTTTCTGTCAGAATGGTGTCATCTCCCCGATCTCGGGAGCACCTGCCCGCAGGTGGGAACGGTAACTGAGAGAGTTGATCCAGTGACCTTTGATGCCGAGACCGTTGTGGCATGGGCTGAACTGCCCACCGCGGAACTCCGTGTGAATGCCCAGCGCCTCGCCGCGGCCCGTCTTCCGGCACAGCATCCCTTGTGGACGGTCATCCGGGAACGCCCCGCGCTGGCGGCCAAGCTGCGCAGTGCCTTCTCCGGACTGCTCGTCACGATCAAGGGCAGCCGGGACGAACACATGCAGCGGCTGTGGATCACCGCGGCGCGCAACGCGATCGACGCGAAGACCGCGCCGGAGCAGAAGCCGGTGGCCGACCGCCAGCCCGCCGCCGCGAAGGCCCAGGCTCCGGCGGCTGCCGCGCCGAAGACCGAGCAGCCCGTCGCGGCCGCGCGCCCGGCGCCGCAGCCCGAGGTGCGGCACGTGCCGGTGCAGCAGCCGCAGTTCGCGCCGCCGCCGCCGGCCACGCCGTCGCGCTCCGCGGCGCCGATCCCCCAGGTCGTGTTCCAGGAACCGTGACCAGCGGGCGCGCGGTCAAATCGTCTATTGTGGACGATCGAGGCCGCGCGCACCGGGCCAACCGACTCGATCGGGCGGTAACCGGCGCGACACGCTGGCGATGATCGGGTTCTCGGCCCTGGCGGCGCAGGATTTCGCACATGTCGCCACGTCGTCGCTGGATCCGCCGCCTGGTGCACGCCGCCGTCCTGGGGTTGCTCGCCGCCGACACCGCGCAGCTGCGCAGGCGGCTGGCCGCCCTGCCGGTGCTGCGCGAGCAGCTCGCCCCGGTGCACGAGGGCGCGGTGGCCGTCGCCGAGGGCGTCACCCTGACCGCGGTCACCAAGGCCGCCGCGCAGGCGCACCGCCACCGGGAACAGCTCGCCAGCCTCGACCTGGTGCCCGCCGACCTGCCCACCGCGCAGGCCCTTGACCTGCTGCGGGAGGTCGATCCGGCCACCTGCCGGCTGGACCGGCTGACCGCGGGCCGCACCGCGGCGCACGCCATCGCCGCCGACGCCGGCCTGCTCGCCAAGGTCGGTCTGCCCGCCCGGCCCAGCGCCCCCGAGCTGGCCACGGCCGCGCTGGAGCTCAAGCTGCGCGCCCCGGCCGACACCGCCTTCGCGGTCGCCCCCGGCCTGGCCGCCGCCCCCGCCGTGCGCGCCCAGGACGCCGCCGTCCAGCAGGCCGCGCACGGCCCCGGCCTGAAAACCCAGCTGCTGCTGCGCGCCGCGGTGCTGACCGCGCTGGCCGCCACCGCGCTGACCGGCCGGAAGTGGGCGGCCGGGTTGCTGGCCGCCTGGTCGGCGCAGCCGCTGCTGGTCTTCGCGGGCAGCCGCGGGCTCAAGCCCGCTGACCTGCCGCGCGCCTGCCTGACCAGGGTCGTGGCCGAGCCTGCCCGGCTGGTGCGCACCCTCGTCGCCACCGCCCCGGCCCGCGCCGAGCGCACCGCCGCGATCGCCACCAGCCGGATCGCCTGCCGTGCTGACCTGGCCGCGGGCACCGGCCGCTTCTTCCACCGGCCGCGCCGGGACTGCCCGTGGTGCGGCTCGGCGCAGCTGCGGCGCAGGCTGGTGACCGGGGACGTGCACGGGCACAAGCCGGGCCGGTTCGCCCTCGACGAGTGCCGCTCCTGCGGGCACGTGTTCCAGAACCCCCAGCTCAACCAGGCCGGGCTGGAGTTCTACTACCGGGACGCCTACGACGGTCTCAACGAGCATGCCGTGCAGTCGCTGTTCGCCACCCGCCGGGAGTACTTCCTCAACCAGGCCCGCTCGCTGCTGCGGCACGGCAAGCCCGAGCGCTGGCTGGACGTGGGCACTGGGCACGGGCACTTCTGCAACCAGGCCAAGGAGATCTGGCCGCAGACCACCTTCGACGGCCTCGACCTCAGCAGCGGCGTGGAACAGGCCCAGCGGCGCGAGATCCTGCAGCGCGCGTACCGGGGGCTGTTCACCGAGCTGGCGCCCAGCCTGGCCGGGAACTACGACGCGGTCAGCATGTTCCACTACCTGGAGCACGCCACCGACCCGGTCGCCGAGCTGCTGGCCGCGCGCACCGCGCTCAAGCCGGGCGGGCACCTGGTGATCGACGTGCCCGACCCGGAGTGCAGGCTGGGCCGGTTGCTCGGCCGCTACTGGGGCGGCTGGGTGCAGCCACAGCACCTCAACTTCTTCCCGCTGCGCAACCTGCGCGCCAAACTCGCCGAACTGGGCTTCACCGTGGTCGGCGCCCAGCGCCGGGAAGCGGGCGCGCCCGACCTGGTGGTGGCGGCCTGGCTGCTGGTCAACGACCTCGCCCCCCGCGCCGACCAGCCCTGGCACCCGTCCGCGCCGACCCCGCTGCGGCGGGCCGCCCGCGGCGCGGTGTTCACCGCGGGCGCGCCGCTGCTGCTGGCCGCCGGGGTGGCCAGCAGCCTGCTGGAGCCGTTCACCGAGGGCTTGCGGATGTGCAACGCCTACCGCCTGATCGCCCGCCGAGACTGAGCACAATGGACAGACGAGCGGAGTACGCCGCCGAGCTGGCCGAGGGCCTGGCCAGGTTCTTCCAACCGCGGCGGGCGACCTGCCCGTGGTGCGGCTCGACCCGGATCACGCTGCTGCTGCGCAGCCCGGACCTGGTGCAGCGCAAGCCGGGCCGCTTCCGGCTGGACCGCTGCGCCGACTGCGCGCACGTCTTCCAGAACCCCTGCCTGTCCGCCGCGGGCCTGGCCTTCTACTACCGCGACTTCTACGACGGCCTCGGCGAGCGGATGATGGACATCACCTTCAGCATGCAGACCCGCACGTACCGGGAACGCGCCGCGCTGATCGTGCCGCACGCCGACCCGGCCAGCTGGCTGGACGTCGGCTGCGGGCACGGCCACTTCTGCCGCGCCGCGCGGAAGGTGTTGCCGCGCACCGGTTTCGACGGCCTGGACTTCGGCGACGGGGTGGAGCTGGCCCGCGACCGGGGCTGGATCCGGCGCGGCTACCGCGGCGAGCTCCCCGCGCTGGCCCCGGAACTGGCCGAGCGCTACGACGTGGTCAGCATGCACCACTACCTGGAGCACAGCATCGACCCGCGGCGCGAGCTGGAAGCCGCGCTGAAGGTGCTGCGCCCCGGCGGCCTGCTGCTGGTCGAGGTGCCCGACCCGGAGTCGCCCTGGGCCAGGCTCACCGGCCGCTACTGGATCGGCTGGATGCAGCCACAGCACCTGCACTTCGCACCGAGGACGAACCTGCGCGCCGCGCTCACCGAGCTGGGCTTCGCTGTGCTCAGCGAGACCACCGACGACCCGGCCCGCTCCCACGGCCTGACCAGCGCGGTGATGCACCTGCTCGGCGAGCTGATCCCCCCGCCGGACCGCCCCTGGCTGCCCCGCCCGAGCAGGACCGGGCAACTCGCCAGGGCCCTCGGCCTGCTGGTGTCGGTGCCGACGATCGCCCTGGCCGCGGTGACCAGCTGGCTGCTCAGCCCGCTGGCCCGCCGCTACCGGCTGCACCACAACTACCGGCTGGTCGCCCGCAAGAGCTGAACTACTCCAGTCAGCCCCTGGTGTAATTGGACTAGACCAGACAGCATGGCAATCGTTGTCTCCCAGCCCTTCCGCCGCCGCGGGGGACCTTCGAGCTTCCCTGACATCGAAGGACGAGGCCATGACACAACGCGGACAAGGGCTGCTCCTGCTCGCCCTGGTACCCATGCTGCTCACCGTGCTCGGCGCCCAACCCGCCGCCGCCCACGGCACCATGCTGTCCCCGGTCAGCCGCGCCTACCAGTGCCGCTGGCACGAAAACCCGGAAAACCCCACCTCAGCCGCCTGCAAGGCCGCCGTGGCCACCGGCGGCACCCAGGCCTTCTACGACTGGCACGAGGTCAACCTCGCCAACGCCGCAGGCAACCACCGCGCCCTCATCCCCAACGGCAAGCTCTGCAGCGCCGGCCGCGACAAGTACCGCGGCCTGGACCTGGCCCGCACCGACTGGGCCACCACCCAGTTGACCGCGGGGGCCGCGGTGAGCTGGCAGTACCGGGCCGCGGTGCCTCATCGCGGGCATTTCGAGCTGTACGTCACCCGCAACGGCTACAACCCGACCTCGCCACTCCAGTGGTCTGATCTGGAGCGGTTCCACACTCAGGCGGATCCGCCGTTGGCGAATGGGAGCTATCAGCTCAGTGCGCGGCTGCCGGCGGGGAAGAGCGGACGACACCTGATCTACTCAATCTGGCAGCGCTCGGACAGTCCGGAGGCGTTCTACACCTGCTCGGATGTGAACTTCCGCTGAGCCATGAGAGCCGCTGCGCTTTTCGGCGCAGCGGCTCTGCTCAGCCCTTGAGCGTGGCGAGCACCATCTCGCCGATGGCGGTGGCTCGCGGACATGGGTTTGTGTAGTCGGTCGCGCTCGGCGACAGCCGGACATCGATGTTGACCAAGGTCTTTTGCGCCGTGGCGATGTCCAAGCGGCACAGCCCCATGTTCCGGACATCGTCATCGATAGCGAACACCGCCGGGTGGTCTCCCACCCTGGTCGGCTCCCACAGTCGGAAGTTCGCCTTGCGCGCGTACAAATCGGCGAGCCCGATCTGGTTGTTCACCGTCACCGCGAAGGCGTTCTTCGCTGCCGTGAATGCGGCATTCCAAACACACGAGGGACCTAGCGGGTTCTCCTCAGTCTTGCCTCGCACACCAGCCCCGACCTGCTTGACCTGCCCCGTGGTGAGCATTCCGCACGGATCGGCGGCGAACCGACTGGTGTCCAGATCAGGCGACGGCACCATCGGCACGTCACTCGGCACCGAAGTCGACGTCGAGGACCCACCACTTGTGGGTGCGATGGGGTTCGAACCAGTCAAACCCCCACAACCTGCCAGCACCCCGGCAACCGCGCAGATCCCGACGAACGCCCGAGATCCTTGACGGATCACAACCAGCCCCCTGCTTCAGGTGAAGAACCGCTCAGCCCTTGAGCGTGGCGAGCACCATCTCGCCAATCCCCGTCGCCCGCGGACACGGGTTGGTGTAGTCGGTCGCGCTCGGCGACAGCCGGACATCGATCACGACCATCGTCTTCTGCGCAGTGGCGATCGACAGCCTGCACAGTCCCGTGCTCCGAGCGTCGGAGTCGATCGCGACCACCGCCGGCCGCCCCGTGACCTGCGTCGGCTCCCAGACCTGGTAGTTCGCCTTACGCGCGTAGAGCTGCGCGATCCCACCGGTCTGGTTGTTCACCGTGACCGAGAAGGTGGTCTTCATCGGCGTGTCTTTGGCTCGCCAGGTGCAGGTCGGGCCGAGCGGGTTCTCCACAGCCTCGCCGCGCACACCCGCCCCGGCCTGCTTGACCTGCTCAGCGGTAAGGATCCCGCACGGATCGGCGGCGAACCGATTGGTGTCCAGGTCAGGTGACGGCACCGACGGCACATCACTCGGCACCGAACTTGACGTGGGGGTCACGCCACCCGCGGATGTGGTGGGACTGGGGCCAGGTGGGTTCCCGCAGCCCGCTAGCAGCAATCCCATAGCCGCACCGATCGCGACAAGCACCCGATATCCCTGACGGATCACGATCAGCCCCCTGGCTTCAACTTGTTCTGGTTGACGCCCTCGGTCCCGGCGTACTGGTCACGGGCCGCCGTCAGCTTCGTAATCATCGTATCGAGCGCTGCGGAGTACGCCTGGTTGGCCTTGGTGTGGGTGCCGTCGCGCTCGGAGATGGTGCGCTCGATGATCTGGCGGATCGCACCTCTGCTGTAGTCCTCTTCGCTGGGCGGATTGGTCATATCAGCCGTCGACGCGGCGAGGACACCGATGTCATCAACCTTGTTTCTTGCTTCCGTCAACCCCCTGATCAGCCCATCCAGCTGCCCCACGTCGACCGTGAACTTCGAACCCCCGCCGAAGTCGATCGACACCTTGGTCTCCCGAGGAGCCATGGCAATTTCCCCCGTCCCCTGGCAAATCTCTCCCAGGGGGCACCGTAACGAAAGCTCAACCGCCAGTGGCGCTGATCGAGACAGGATGCACTCGCCCCGGGGACAACATCACCCGGACGGCGGCTGGAGGAACTGGGGGGTGCGCTGGAAGAACCGCTGTGCCTTCCCTCGTAACCCCGGGCACAGCGGTTCTCTCCCCAGAACCAGCGAACCACGGTGTCGGACGCGGTGCGCTGCAAGCGGGATCGCCATGAACGGAGAAGACCCCCAGGTACCTCTCGTTCTCCCGCCATCCGCTGGAGCGGACGTTATGACGGCATTAGCGTACGCTCACCGGCGGGCGGGTTGTCAACCCTGGCGGACGTGTGAACAATCGGGACGTACTCCTGATTCGCCATGGCGGACACTCCACCACGTCGTGTCCGCCACCGACATCGAGGAAACGTCTCGTATGGATCCCTGCCAGAACGAAGGGCTCGAACCCGCGGAGGGGCAGCTCGCGCGCAAGATCAACCACTTGATCGCGACGCTGTACCCGGACAAGCGCACGCGTCCCGGCTTCGCCAAGCTGGCGCAGGAGATCCGTGAGAAGACCCGGTCCTCCATCTCCAACACCTACCTGTGGGAGCTGGCCACCGGGAAGAAGCGCAACCTCACCCAGGGAACTCTGGCCACGCTCGCGGAGTTCTTCGGCGTGCCCAGCGAGTACTTCCTCAACGACGAGGTGGCCGCGCGCATCGACACCCAGCTGGAGCTGGCCCTGGCGCTGCGCAACCAGAAGGTCCGCTCGATCGCGCTGCGGGCCGAGGGCCTCTCCGACGCGACGCTGGACTCGATCCTGACCATGCTCACCCAGGCCCGCAAGATCGAGCGGCTGCCCCCACTGGACACCGGCCGCGACCGGCGACCAGAATCAGACGGATAGCCGCCCGGTATGAGGCATGTCTGCTCGTTCCGCAGGTGTCCCATCGGAAAATATGGCGAGGCGATGACCACTCGGCAGATCCGCAAGAGATGCCAGGCGCTGGTCGACGGACTGACCCTGCCGGTCCCGTTCTCGGTCGACGCCCTGGTGGCGGAGCTGGCCGCGCAGCGCGGGCGGCCGATCCACCTGCTGGCGCTGCCCAACGGCATGGTGGTCAACGCCTGTGGGCTGTGGATCGCCACCGAGACCCACGACGAGATCTACGTCGAGGAGAAGACCACCCCGCTGCACCGGGAACACATCATCCTGCACGAGATCGGGCACATCCTCTGCGACCACGAGGCCGCCGAGGAGGGCGGGCAGGTGTCGCTGTCGAAGTTCCTGCCCGACCTCAGCCCCGAGCTGATCGAACGGCTGCTCGCCCGCACCAACTACACCAGCCAGCAGGAGCAGGAAGCCGAGCTGGTGGCCAGCCTGATCCGCACCGCCGCCGGCACCCGCACCGGACCGTCGGCCGCGGGCGGGGCACTGGGGGAACTGGAAGCCGCACTGGGGATCCGCAACAAGGGGCGTGGGGACAATTTCGGTCTATGAGCTGGGCACGCAGGTCCAGCTGTACGGCGTGCTGGCGATGTGGCTGGTCATCCTGCTGCGGATCCCCGCGGCCAGGAGGTCCCGCCAGCAGCGGATGCTGTTGCTCGCCGTGGTGGGCATGGCGGGCTCCATCACCATCTATCTCGCCCCGGTGCTCTCCGCGCTGAACGCCTTGCCGGGCATCGTGATCGCCGGCTGTGGCCTGTTCACCAACCTGTGGGGCGTGTTCAGCTCCGCGCTGGTGCTGGACTTCGTGCTCGGCGCGCTGGGCAGACGCCGGGCGAAGCTGGTCTACGGCGGCACCGCGGCGGTGCTGGTGACCCTGGTGGCGCTCAACCTGACCGTCTTCCCCAACGACGAGGGCTGCGTCACCACCAACCAGGCGCAGTGGTACTCCACGTTCTGGTGGATCATCATCGCCGCGCACCTGGTGGCCAAGATCCCCTGCCTGCTGCTGTGCCTGCGCTACGCCCACCAGGCCAAGCAGGACTCCTCGCTGCGGATCGGGCTTGGCCTGTTCGCCGCGGCCTTCGCGGTGTCGGCGTTCTTCTGGCTGACCATGCTCTACGTGCTGTTCACCGGCGAACGCTGGATCGGCCAGTACTCCGCGCTCAACATCGGCCTGACCGCGGTGCTGATGACCGCGGGCGCGGCGCTGCCGCTGGTGCTCGACACCGGGCAGATGGTGCGCAACATGCGCGCGCTGTGGCGGCTGTGGCCGCTGTGGCGGGACCTGATCGAGGAGGTGCCGCACGTCGCGCTGAGCAGGCCGCAGGCCCGCGCCCGCGACCTGCTGGGCACCCCGCACTCGACCTACCTGCGGCTGTACCGGCGGGTCATCGAGATCAGGGACGCGATGCTGATCCTGCGCGACTACGTCAGCCCGGAGACGGTGCGGCGGGCGCAGGCGCACGTCGAGGCCGCCGGGGTGCCCTCGGCGGAGCGGCAGGCGGCGGTGACCGCGTGCTGGCTGGCCGCGGCCCGGCGGGCCAAGAACGCCGGGGTGGCCCCGGATCCGAACCCCCTGGACGTGGCGCAGCTGCCCGGTGACGGGCTGCCCAGCGAGATCGACTTCCTGCTCGCGGTGGCGCGGGCGCGGACCCAGCCGTGGGTGGCCACCTTCGAGGCGGCCGGATCGGACCAGGGCGCGGGGAAGCAGGCGTGAGCCGCTACACCGACAGCGCGCTGGGCAAGGACTCCGCCACCGAGCACGACCGGCTCACCTCGATCCAGCGGGCCGCCGACGCCGGCACCCACCGCGTGCTGGAATCCCTTGGCCTGCAACCGGACTGGGACTGCCTCGACCTCGGCGCGGGCGCCGGTTCGATCGCCAGGTGGCTGGCCGAGCAGTGTCCACAGGGGACGGTCGTGGCCAACGACATCGACACCCGTTACCTGGCCGGCCTGGGCGAGGCGGCGCAGCAGGCCGACATCACCGACCCCGGCTACGCGCCCGGCCGGTTCGACCTGGTGCACGCCCGTTACGTGCTCTGCCACCTGCCCGAACGCGACGAGGTGGTGCGCAGGGCGGCGAGCTGGCTGAAGCCGGGGGGCTGGCTGGTGGTCACCGATCCCTACCAGCTGCCCGCGGAGACCTCGCCGTTCCCGGTGGTGCGGCGGATCATGGCCGCCTACGAACAGGTCTACGCCCGGCACGGCGCGGACCTGCACTGGGCGCGCGGCCTGCCCGCGCTGCTGGCCGGGGCAGGGCTGGGCGAGGTCGGCTACACCGGGACGCTGGGCAGCATGGGCAACCTGGACAAGGACCGCTGGCGGCCCCTGGTCGCACAGGTCAAGTCTGCGATGCTAGCCGAAGGGCTGGTCAGCGAGTCCGATATAGCGGAATTTGAGAGATTGTTGAACAGCCCTACCTTCATTGACATCCCACAGTTCACGATCTCCGTGTGGGGGCGCGCCGTCGGCTGACCCCCGGCTCGATCTCGCACTGGGGAGTTTGTCGATGGGTCATCACCACCACGGGCACGGCCATGGGCACGGCCACGGTCATGGGCACCAGCACGACCACGATCACGAGCACGGCCATGACCACGAGCACGAGCAGCATGCCGGTCCCGACCACGCGGCCGACCTGGAGATCCCCGACTCCGAGCTGAGCCCCGGCCAGCTGTCCCGCCGGTCCATGCTGCGCCGCGCCGGCCTGCTCGGCGCGGGCCTGGCCGCCGGGTCCTCGGTGCTCACCGGGGCCGCGGCCGCCGACCCCGACCGCGGGCAGCCGCGTCAGCCGCGCAACGGGTACCGGTGGCTGGCCGGGGACCACCACATCCACACCCAGTACAGCCTGGACGGCCGCTACCGGGTGATCGACCAGGTCCGGCACGGCCGCAACTACGGCCTGGACTGGATGGTGATCACCGACCACGGCGGCACCACGCACGCCCGGATCGGCGTGGAGAAGATCCACCCGGACATCCTGGCCGCGCGCAAGGACGTGCCGGACGCGCTGGTCTTCCACGGCATGGAGTGGAACGTGCCGGCCGCCGAGCACGGCACCGTGATCGTGCACCCCGGCGGGGACGGCGAGGTCGCCGTGCTCAAGGAGTTCGTCAACAACTACGACGGCATCCTGAAGAACGCGCTGAGCGGCACCCCGGCCAATGAGACCCTGGCCATCGCCGGGGTGAACTTCCTGGCCGACGCGGTCAAGCGCAAGCGGGTCGAGGACATCCTGTTCCTGGCCAACCACCCCGCGCGCAAGGGCTGGGACTCCCCGCACGAGATCCGCAACTGGCGGGATGCCGCGCCGCACATCGCGGTCGGCATGGAAGGCGCGCCCGGCCACCAGGCCGCCGGCATCCCCAAGCCGCACGGGCCGGGCCTGTTCCGCGGCTACTACGACGCCAGCCCCGGGCCGGACTCCTGGCCCGGCTACCCGCTGGAGTCCTACCGCACCTACGGCGGCTTCGACTGGATGACCGCCACCGTCGGCGGGGTCTGGGACAGCCTGCTCGCCGAGGGCAAGCCGTGGTGGATCACCGCGAACTCCGACTCGCACACCATCTACGCCGACGCCGCGGTGCGCGGCCCCGGCGGCGACTTCGACCGAGACGGCAAGTGGCCGGACCCGGTGCACGGCGGCGCGCCGGACCTCAACGAGGTCGACTTCTTCCCCGGCTACTACAGCCGCACCCACGTCGGCGCCACCGACTTCAGCTACAGCGCGGTGATGCACGGCATCCGCGCCGGGCGGGTCTGGGTCGACCACGGCGCGCTGGTCGCGGGTCTGGACGTTCAGCTGCGCACCGCCGGGCACGGCCTGCAGCACTCGGCCACCCTGGGCGGCACGCTCACCGCGCGCCGCGGCACCCCGGTGGAGCTGGTGATCACCGTGGACCAGGCGCGGCTGCCGAACTGGGCGCACTTCGTGCCCAAGCTGGCGCGGGTGGACGTCATCCAGGGCAAGGTCACCGGGCCGGTCACCGACCGGGACGCCTCCACCGCCCCGCACACCAAGGTGGTCAAGGCCTTCGAGGTCGGCGCCCAGCAGGGCAAGGTGCACTTCGTCTACCGGATCGGCGCCCTGGACGGGCCGATCTACCTGCGGCTGCGCGGCACCGACGGCAACCGGCAGGCCGTCGGCCTGCGCGGGGCCGCGGTCGACCCGCACGGCCCGGCCATGGACGTGCCGCACGACGCCGACCCGTGGCGGGACCTGTGGTTCTACACCAACCCGATCTGGGCGGTGCCGGTGTGAGTGCGGCCGAAGCGGGACCGGGTGGCCACCGGGGGGACCCTGCCGGTTCGCCCGGTGTTCACCCGACCCGCTGAAGCTGTGCGCTCATGGGCCACGGACAGCACCACCATCCACATGTTCACCAGCATGAACACGCTCACACAGAGGAGCCGTCGGACTCGGCCGCGGTGCTCGACCGGGCGGTGCCGGACGAGGCGCTGAGCCCGGCCGAGCTGTCCCGCCGGTCCATGCTGCGCCGCGCCGGGCTGCTCGGCGCCGGACTGGCCGCGAGCTCCACCGTGC
>NZ_JBSFUA010000083.1:0-18696 GCF_053591555.1 Crossiella sp. NPDC003009
GTTCCGGGGCTTGTTTGTCCTGGAAGCTTTTCTCGCCGCGCCCGTCCCCGCGTCTTTCCCGGGGCCGTTCCGCGCTGGCAGAGAGAAAGTTACGCCCGGGCGAATGCGAAGTCAAATCGCCTGGTCAGGCCCACGCACACGCGGGCCAAGGCTGCGAAACCGCTGGTCACGGCCTCGCAGCCCTCGCGTCCCACGCTAATGCAGGACGTCCACTCCCGCAGTGTGACGGCGGCCACGTCGAAGCACAAGCCACCGTCCGTGCAGCAGGGCGTCCGCGGACGGCTGCCACGCCTCGTCGGTGACCTTCTCGTTGTTGACGTAGGCCCCACCCTCGTTGACCGTGCGGCGGGCCTCTCCCCTGCTCTTGGACAGGCCGGCCGCGACCAGCAGGTCGACGATGGTCGGCGCGTCGGCCAGCTTCACCTGCCCGGTGCCTGCCGAGCTCAGCGCCGCGGTCAGCGTCGGTTCGTCCAGCTCACGCAGCTCACCCCGGCCGAACAGGGCCTGGCTGGCCGCGACCACCATCCGGGTCTGGTCAGCGCCGTGCACCAGGGTGGTGAACTCCTCGGCCAGCCGCTTCTGCGCGGTGCGCAGGTGCGGGGTGTCCGCGGTGACCTGCTCGATCTCGGCCACCTCGTCCTTGCTGAGGAAGGTGAACATGCGCAGGTAGCGGACCGCGTCGGCGTCGGCCACGTTCACGAAGTACTGGTACCAGGCGTACGGCGAGGTCAGCTCCGGATCCAGCCACACGTTCCCGCCACCGGTGGACTTGCCGAACTTGCGTCCCTCGGAGTCGGTGACCAGCGGCAGCGTCAGCGCGTGCACCGCGGCCCGGTCGACCGAGCGGACCAGGCCGACGCCGCCGACGATGTTGCCCCACTGGTCGGCGCCGCCGATCTGCAGCGAGCAGCCGTGCTTGCGGTGCAGCTGCAGGTAGTCGTGCGACTGGAGCAGCAGGTAGCTGAACTCGGTGTAGGACATGCCGTCGCTCTCCAGGCGGCGCTTCACCGTCTCCCGGCCGAGCATGACGTTGACCGAGAAGTGCTTGCCGACGTCCCGCAGGAACGAGATCGCCGACATGCCCTCCGTCCAGCTCAGGTTGTTCTCCACCAGCGCGCCGGTCGGCGAGTCGTCGAAGTCGACGAACCGCTCCAGCTGCCCTCTGATCCGCTCGGTCCACTCGGCCACGGTGTCCTCGGTGTTGAGGGACCGCTCGCCGTTGTCACGGGGGTCGCCGATCATGCCCGTGGCCCCGCCCGCCAGCACGATCGGCCGGTGCCCGGCCCGCTGGAAGCGGCGCAGGCCGAGCAGCGGGATCAGGTTGCCCGCGTGCAGGCTCGGCGCGGTGGGGTCGAAGCCGCAATAGAGGGTGAGCGGGCCGGCGTCCAGGTCGCGCCGCAGTGCGTCGATATCGGTGGTCTGCGCGATCAGGCCGCGCCAGGACAGCTCGTCGAGGATGTGCTCACTCACCCCTGCATCTTCCCCCACCAGGTCAAATCGGTTCGCGCTGGCCTGTCTGCGCGGCCGCGGCCAGCGGCACCAGGTTCACCCCCTCCCGGCGGCAGTAGCCCAGCGCGTCCTGCTGGGCGCGCAGCAGCCTGGCGAAGCCGCCCACCGAGGGCAGCAGGCCGTCCTCGGCCGCGACGTGCCAGAACTCGTTGCTGTCGGTGGGCAGCACCGGGCAGAAGAAGGACAGCACGGCGCTGATCCGCTTGCCCGCGGTGACCGGGGTGACCGCGTGCCAGATGTCACTGCCCCGGCTGTACACGGTGTCGCCGAGCTGCTCGAACGGCGCGCGGAAGACCTTCGGGTGCTCGGCCGCCTTGGCGATGACCTCGGCGCGCTCGGCCGCGAAGGAGGCCCTGGTGCCCTGGTAGATCAACAGGTCGCCGCCGGTGAACTCGGTGGAGTCGGCCAGCTGGATCACGAAGACGTAGGTCATGCCGTCGTAGTGCCACTTGGCGACCTGGGGTCTCGCCTTGCCGCCGACCTCGATCCCCCGGTCGTCGAAGTAGTTCAGGCACACTCCCGCGTTGGTCAGCGGGTGCGGCACCAGCGGCACGCCCGCGATGGCGGAGGCCTTGGCCAGGAACGTCTCGTCGTGGGTCATGTCGCGGATGAACCGGGACATGGAGACCGCGTTGCGCACCCGGTGGCTGACGATGTAGTCGTCGTCGGGGGCGCGGTCGGCCAGCGCCTCGCAGACCGCGCGGAAGGCCGCGGCGCCTTCTCTGGTGAGCAGCCGGTGCGGGGCGGAGTAGGCGGGTCTGTCCTGGAAGTCGCCGAGGCGGTCCAGGTGCGCCCTGCCGTAGCCGAAGTCGGTGAGGCTGAGCCGGGTGGCGCCGGTTTCCGTTGTGGTGTCGACGAACTCGGGTTGCCAGGCCGGTTCGTGTCGCAGCGGCGCGTGGTTCCACTCGGCGCGGCGCAGCGAGCGGCGGACCCGGCTGAACCCGGTGCGCAGCGCGTCCACCGCCGGCTCCGCGGCCTTGGTCGTGGTCGTGGTCATGTCCTTTCCTCTCCGGTTGTGATCGGTTGCAGTTCGGTCAGGTCGGTGACGCGGGCGCGCAGCTCGCCGGGGTAGTCGACGGCGGCAGGGCCGAGGCCGACGCAGTCCATGCCGGCCGCGCGGGCGGCATGGAACCCGGCGAGGGCGTCCTCGACGACCAGGCACTCCCCCGGTTCGACGCCCAGCGCGCGGGCGGCGCGCAGGTAGCACTCCGGGTCCGGCTTGCTCAGCAGCACGTCTTCGGCGCAGACGAGGACTTCTGGGATGGGCAGGCCCGCCGCGGTGAGCTTGGCCAGGGAGACCTGGCGCAGGCCGGAGGTGACCACCGCCCACGGGGTCTGGCCAAGGCCGGCCAGGAACTCGGCCGCGCCGCGGATCGGCCGGACGGCGCGGCACCCGGCCGCCTCCAGCGCGGTGATCGCGGCGACCTCGGCGGCCTCGTCCAGCTCGGGGGTGAGCAGGCGGACCAGGTCCACGGTGCGCCTGCCGTGCGCGAGCCGGTTGGCCAGCTCCGGCGGGAACCCCCGGCTCATCGACCATTCGGTCAGCGCCTGGCGGATGGCGGGCATCGAGTCCACCAGCACGCCGTCCAGGTCGAGCAGCACCGCGGCGGGTCCGGTCATCGGGTACTGCCGTCCAGGTGCAGCAGGCAGATCAGCGAGTGCCCGGCGCCGAGTCCGCGCTGTGCGCTGAACTCCACGTCACGCAGCTGCCTGGCCAGCCGGGTGCGGCTGGCCGCGCTGGCCCACCTGGTCGACTCGACCTCGGCGCAGTGCCAGAGCCGCTCGTTCCAGCGGGTGGCGAAGCCGGTGAAGAAGTTGAGCACCTCCGGTGGCGCCTCCCCGCACGGGTCCTCGATGCGCAGGTCCGGCAGCGCGACGGTGACATCACCGGCGAACAGGCGGTTGACCAGCTCGCGGTAGGGCGGCAGCGCCGGGTTGAACGCGCCGGTGACGGTGTGCCTGCCGACGCCGATGGAGCGGTCGAAGTACTCCACCCGCACCGGTAGCAGGCCGCCGTGCCGGGTGCCATCCGCGATGACGGCGGCGAGGTCGGACTGGCCGTAGAAGGACATCTTGGCTTCCGGGGCCGGTTCGCCGCCCTGGAAGAAGGTCATCGCGTAGGTCCAGCGGTCGAAGTCCCAGTAGGGCTCCCATTCCATGGAGTACCGGCCGAGCACGTCCAGCACCACCACCGAGCGGGTCCGGTGGCGGCGCACCGTGGCGGTGATGTCGGCCAGCACCGCGGTCAGCTCCTCGCGGGTGAGGTGGGAGTAGGGCACGCCGCTGGCGAGGTAGAGCTGGGTCGGCCGGTCCGGGACGCCGTCGCGGATGTCGGCCATGGCGAACTCGACGCGGGGGCGGTCCCGGTGCAGGTCCCTGGCGACCTCGACCATGTCCGGGTCCAGGTCCAGGCCGAGGTAGTCGATGACCGGTGGGCGGCGGTGGTGCTTGAGCGCGCCCTCCAGCAGGTGCAGCGCGTCGCCGGTGCCGCTGCCGACGTCGACGACGCTGAGCCGGTTGCCGGTGATGGCCGCTTCGGCGGCGGACCGGAAAAGGGACTTCGAGAAGCGTTCCTCCCATTCTCGTTTCACCGGGTCACGGCGGGACGGGGAGAGGTAATGGGCTTTGGCCGCCGCGTAAGACGGGTTTTTGGACAGGGTCGACTGTTTCCGCTGAGCCTCAGACATGATTGTCCTTGTCGCCGGAAATAGGTTCGATTTTTAGTTGCGCGTGACGGCCCGCTCGCTGGATTGGGACCAGTGGGTGAGCCAGACGGAGACAATGCAGATGAGCACGCCGGTGATGGCGAGCGCGGTGACGGTTTCGCCGAACATCAGGAATGCCCAGAGCATGGTCGTCGGCGGGGTGAGGTAGATCAGGCTGGTCATCCGGGCCACGCTGGTGCGGCGCAGGCCGAGCCAGTAGAAGCCGTAGCCGCCGAAGGTGGAGAAAATGATGAACCAGCCGACGGCCAGCCAGAACCCGTCGGTGGCCGGCGGGGCCGCGACGCCGGTGCCCAGGCTGAGCAAGGTGAACAGGGCGGCGCTGACCAGGCATTGCACGGTGAGCGCGTTGGCCAGGCTGGTTTCCGCGCCTGCCTTGCGCTCGACCAGGGTGGCCGCGACCAGCCCGGCCATGCCGAGGAACGGCAGGCCGTAGGCCCACCAGGGGGTGCTCGCGCTGAGGCCGAGGTCGGCGCCCACGACCAGGGCCACGCCGGCCAGCCCGACCGCGAGGCCAGTCCACTGGCTGGCCGCTACCCGCTCGCCCAGCACCGGTCCGGCCAGGGCCGCTGAGGCGATGGGTTGCAGGGCCGCGATCAGTGCGACGGTGCCGGCGGCCACGCCCAGTTCGACCGCCTTGACCGTGCCGATCAGGTAGACGCCCTGGCCGAGCAGGCCGACCAGCGCCTGGACGGCGAGCTCACGCGGGGTCAGGCGGAGTGCGCGCCTGGCCAGCTGGATGGCGAGGAGAATCGCGGCGGCGAGGAGGAACCGCCACATCAGCAAGGTGTAGGTGCCGGATTCCTGGGTACCGAGCTTGGCCCCGATGAATCCGGAACTCCACATCAGCACGAAGCCAATGCTGATCAGCGTGTTGGCACCGGTGAAACGCACAAGAATTCCCCCCAGGTGACTTGTTGCTGCCGCCGTTTCTCACGGTAGCGAGCAATCGAAATCCCGGCAAGGTAATGCGTCCCGGTACTGTACCGAGGGTAGTTGGTGAGGCGGTTGCGTTACGCCTGGTCAGCGAACGGTTTTGGTATCCATTGCGAGCATGGCGATGATTCTGTCACTCTGCGTGCGTGGCGTTGCGCCGTCTTCGCGGGCGGGTGAGCCGGTTGTGGGTATTCGTTGCATGACAAATGAATCTTGCGCGTTGAATTGACATCCCATGTTTGGTTTGGGTCACGTTCTGCGGGGTAGAAGAAAGGGTTTGGTTATCTTTTCTTGCCGCCGCGGCGATACGCGCTGACCGTGCGGTTTCCGGCAAGCCAGAACCGCCACGGGAGATCCATGGCCACCGCGATGCCCACTCGCGGGCCCGCTTCGACCTGGGACTCCGGGACCTCGGTGGCCGGGGTGAGGCGCACCGGGGAGGTCGTGGAGAGGAGGTCGGCGCCGTTGTGCTCGCGGGTGATGCCGAGCGCGGTGCACAGGTTGGCCGGACCGCGGGCGAGGTCGGCTTCGGTCTTGGCGGCAGGGCGGTACGCGCGGGCCAGGTCCAGGCCGTCAGTGATCTCGGCGGCGCGCAGCAGGACGGCCCCCGGGTCGCCGTCGGTGAGGCAGACGACGTTGGCGCAGAAGTGCAAGCCGTAGACGAAGTAGACGTAGAGGTGGCCGGGCGGGCCGAACATGACCTCGTTGCGCGGTGTCTTGCCGCGGTAGCTGTGCGAGGCCGGATCCTTGGCGCCCCAGTAGGCCTCGACCTCGGTGATGCGGGCGGTGATGCCGTTGGCGGTGAGGTGGCAGCCGAGCAGGCGGCGGGCGGTGAGGATCGGGTCGGCGGAGAGGTCGAGGGTGGTCATCGGGGGTGATGGTAGGGGGTAATAGGGTCGGCGGGACGACGAGCGGGGGGAGCTGTCGTGGGGCGGCTTTGGGTGGATTCGCGGTGGCTTCTGTTGGGGTTCATCGGGGTCGTGGTTGTGCTGGCGCAGCAGGTGCGGACTCCGCCGATGCGGCCTCGGTTCACGTTGAGTTCGGAGTTCGGGCCTGGGCCGACACTGCTGGAGAGCGCGTTGGAGGCGGCTGGCGAGCTTTACGTGCTCATGCCGGTCGGGTTTGGCGATCCGGGGCCGGAGCATCTGTTCTGGCTGGTCGCGGTGCCGGTGGTGTATGCGGTGGTGGTGTACGCGCTGCTGGAGCGGACGAGTTTGCTGCTGGTTCTCGCGCATTGTGGGGCGTTTGTGGCGGTGGTTTCGGGGTTGAGCGCGGGGGCTCGACTGTCGAGGTCGTGGGAGCCGCTTGCGCGCTGGGCGGTCCTCGGGGTTGCGGTGGGGCTGGTGGCGGTGGGCGGCTATCGGGTGTGGCGGCGACGGGGTGGGCTGTCGTGGTGGTGCTATCCGTTGGTGCTCGGGTGCTGTTCGGTGCTGCTGTGGCTGGGGGTTGCTGCTGGGCCGCATGTGGTGGTGTTCGGGGTTGTGGGGGTTGTCGCTTGCGCTACCCGGAGTGGGTGGTTGTGGGCGGTGGGGGTGGTGTTCGTGGTGTTTTCTTGGGGGGTGGATCGGGTTTATATGGGGATGGTTGTGGAGGCTTGGCGGCGGCCTGGGGTGGTTGATTTTCAGGGGGTTCGGGATTTTGCGGATCTATTGGTGCTGGTTGTGCCGGTTTTGGTTGGGGTGATGTTCTGGCGGTGGGGGCGGCCGCGTGGACGGTGGATTGTGCGATTTGGTTTGGGGCCCCTAGGCCATCCCGGATTGGGCTGAAGGGGCAGGCGGTGAGGCCTGCCCAATCGCTGGGCTAGCTTATGGGATGGCCTCCCCCCAAACAAATCACACAATCCACCGCTCGCTGATGGCAGTGAAAACGCGGGCGATGTGTTGTCGCCCGCGTTTTCGTTTCGCGTCCATTTTGGTGGCGGTTCCGCTTTTGTTGCGTTCTAGAGCTTTGCCCAGTCCCTTGCTTCGGTCAGGGCGCCCAGGAGGCGTTGGTGCTGTTCCGCGACTCTCACGGGGGCGGTGCCGCCGTGGGCGTCGCGGGAGGCGATGGAGCCTTCTACGGTGAGGACCTCGCGGACCTGGGGGGTTAGGGCTGGGTTGATGGCCGCCAACTCCTCGTCGGTGAGGTCTTCCAGGCCGGCGTTCCGGGACTCGGCGGCTTGGACGCAGGCGCCTGCTGCTTCGTGGGCCACGCGGAAGGGGACGCCCTGGCGGACCAGCCATTCGGCGATGTCGGTGGCCAGGGTGAAGCCCGCTGGGGCCAGGGCGGCCAGGCGGGCGGTGTCGAAGGTGAGGGTGGCCATCATGCCGGTCATGGCCGGGAGCAGGAGTTCCAGCTGGGTCACCGAGTCGAAGAGGGGTTCCTTGTCCTCTTGCAGGTCTCGGTTGTAGGCGAGGGGCTGCGCCTTGAGGGTGGCGAGGAGTCCGGAGAGGTTGCCGATCAGGCGGCCGGACTTGCCGCGCATCAGTTCGGCGACGTCGGGGTTCTTCTTTTGCGGCATGATCGAGCTGCCGGTGGCCCAGGCGTCGTTGAGCTTGGCGTAGCCGAACTCGGCGGTGGTCCAGATGATGACCTCTTCAGCGATGCGGGAGAGGTTGACGCCCAGCATGGCCACCACGAAGGCGAACTCGGCGGCGAAGTCTCGGCTGGCCACACCGTCGATGGAGTTCTCGACTGGCGCGTCGAAGCCCAGGTCTGCTGCGACGGCCGCTGGATCCAGGCCCAGGGAGGAGCCTGCCAGGGCGCCGGAGCCGTAGGGGGAGATCGCGGTGCGCTTGTCCCAGTCGCGGAGGCGGGAGACGTCGCGGAGCAGGGACTGGGCGTGGGCCAGCAGGTGGTGGGCCAGCAGGACCGGTTGGGCGTGCTGGAGGTGGGTGCGGCCGGGCATGACGGCGGTGGGGTGCTGGGCAGCTTGGGCCGCCAGGGCCTCGACTACGTCCAGGGTGCCCGCGGCTACCCGGCGGGCGGCGTCGCGCAGCCACATGCGGAACAGGGTGGCGATCTGGTCGTTGCGGGAGCGGCCGGCGCGGAGCTTGCCGCCCAGGTCGGTGCCCGCGCGGTCCAGCAGGCCGCGTTCCAAGGCGGTGTGCACGTCCTCGTCGGAGGGGGCCGGGGTGAACGCGCCGGAGACCACGTCGGCCTCCAGGGTGTCCAGGGCGGCCAGCATCGCGGGTAGCTCGGTGTCGCTGAGCAGGCCCGCGCGGTGCAGCACCCTGGCGTGAGCCCTGGAGCCGGCGATGTCGTAGCGGGCCAGCTGCCAGTCGAAGTGCGTGGAGACACTCAGCGCGGCCATCGCCTCGGCCGGTCCGGAGGCGAACCGGCCACCCCACAGCGGGGTGGCTTCCTTCATCTCGCTCATACTCCCTGCTTCTCGAAGTCCCACAACTGGGCTTGGTCGATCACCGCGCGGCCGCCGTGCAGCACCAGCCGGACCTCGCCGCTGACCTGTTCCTGGGTGCCCAGCACAAAATCGTCCAGGGCGTCCTTGAGCGGGGAGGACCAGCGGCCGTCCTGCACCAGCTCGGTCCAGCGCCGCTCCACCTCCCGCTTGAACTCGGCCAGGTCGGGCTCCAGCACCGCGTGCTCCAGCGCCTGGTGCGCGGTGATCAGAGTGGTCGCGCCGGGGGCCTGGTGGATCCGGCCGACGCCGTGCGCGCCCGCCCGGCGGTTGAGCTCCTGGATGGCCTGCAGCACGGTGACGGTCTCGCCGTCGATGGCCACCGGCACACCCTGGTCGAAGGTGAGGGTCAGTTCGTCGGGGTCCCTCGGCCCGGTCTGGCTGGGAATGCGGGCCGGGCGGCGGTGCCAGATGCTCTGCTCGGCCTGGGGTGTCGGGTGCTCGGGCCAGGTGATGACGTCGAGGTCCGGGGCGAGCGCGGTGATCTCAGTGGTGAAGGCCGGGTCCGCGCGGTGGTGCGCGATGGTGGTCGCGTTGTGCTGCCGGGCCGCGGTCACCAGGTGCCTGGCCAGCAGCGGGCGGGACAGGTTAGGCGTCAGCGCGTTGGCCAGCAGTGCGGGCAGGCAGTAGTGCTGGGCCAGCTCCTCGCGCGCGTCGGTGGCCACCGCGGCCACCGCGCCCGCGGCCAGCGCCTGCTCCCTGGTGGCGGCCAGGTGCACGCCGCCCTGGCCCAGGTCGACGGCGACCGCGACCACCTCGGACCCGGTGAGCCCGTTGACGGCCGCCGGGAGGTCCAGCTCCGGCGCGCAGGCCAGCACCACCCGCCTGGTCATGGGGCTTCCCCTTGGTAGTGGGCGTGCGCGGTGCCGCCTGCCATCTCGGTGAAGCGGGCGGCCAGCTGCGCGCCGGTGAGCGGCTCCCTGGCCACGATCAACAGGGTGTCGTCGCCGGCGATGGTGCCGACCACGTCGTTGAGCGCGGCCCGGTCGATCGCGCTGGCCAGGAACTGGGCGGCGCCGGGCGGGGTGCGCAGCACGGCCAGGTTGCCGGAGGCGTCGGTGGAGACCAGCAGTTCGCCGAGCACCTTGACCAGCCGGGAGGTGCCGCCCTCGACGCCGCGCACCGGGCTGCCGTCCTCGGGGATGACGTACACCGGTGCGCCGCCGTCCGCGCCGCGCAGCTTGACCGCGCCCAGCTCGTCCAGGTCCCTGGACAGCGTGGCCTGGGTGGCCTCGATGCCCTCGACCGCGAGGAGCTTGACCAGCTCGGTCTGACTGCGGATGGCGCGCTCGCGCACGAGCTCGGCGATCCTGGCCTGTCGGGCGACCCTGGTGGCCGCGGTGCTCTGCGTCATGTGTTCAGCCCGTCTGCTCCAGCAACCAGACCAGCAGCGCCTTCTGCGCGTGCAGGCGGTTCTCCGCCTCGTCCCACACCGCGCTGGCCGGTCCGTCGATGACCTCGTCGGTGACCTCCCAGCCGCGGTGCGCCGGCAGGCAGTGCAGCACGATGCTGTCCACCCCGGTGCGCGCCAGCAGGGCGTCGTTGACCTGGTAGGGCCGGAACGGGCCGACCCGGTCCTTGCCGTCGTTCTCCTGGCCCATCGAGGTCCAGGTGTCGGTGACCAGCACCTCCGCGCCGTCCACGGCCGCGTCCACCTCGGAGACCAGCGCCACCGAGCCGCCGGTCTCGGCGGCCCGCTGCTTGGCCGAGTCCAGGATCCAGGGCAGCGGGTGGAACCGGTTCGGCGAGGCGATCCGCACGTGCATGCCCGCGGTGGCGCCGCCGACCAGCAGCGAGTGCGCCATGTTGTTCGCGCCGTCGCCGAGGTAGGTCAGGGTCAGCCCGGCCAGCCTGCCGAAGCGCTCCCGGATGGTCTGCAGGTCGGCCAGCACCTGGCAGGGGTGGAACTCGTCGGTGAGCGCGTTGATCACCGGCACGCTCGCCGAGGAGGCCATCGCCTCGATCCGGGCGTGCGCGAAGGTCCGCCACACCACCACGTCCACGTAGCGGGAGAGCACCCGGGAGGTGTCCTCGATGGTCTCCTCGCGGCCCAGCTGCATGGTGCGGCCGTCCACCACCACCGCGTGCCCGCCGAGCTGGGCGATGCCCACCTCGAAGGAGAGCCTGGTGCGGGTGGAGTTCTTCTCGAAGATCACCGCGGCGGTCTTCGGGCCGGCCATCGCCTTGTTGGACAACGGGTCGGCCTTGAGCGCGTCGGCCAGGTCGAGCAGGTTCTTCTGCTCATCCGGGGTCAGGTCGTCATCACGCAGGAAGTGGCGCAGGGTCATCTGGTCTCCTCCACAGCGGCGTCCAGCAGGGCGGGCAGGGCGGTGACGAACTCGTGCGCGTCGGCCTCGGTCAGCACCAGCGGCGGGGCCAGCCGGATCGCGTCCGGCTGCACGTTGTTGACCAGGAACCCGGCGTCGCGGGCGGCGGTGGCCACCGCGGCCGACACCGGCTGGTTCAGCAGGATCGCCTGCAGCAAGCCAGCGCCGCGGACGCCGCGGACCAGCGGGTGGTGCAGGTCCTCGATGCCGGTGGCCAGCTCCTTGCCGAGCGCGCCCGCGTGCTCGACCAGACCCTCCGCGGCGATGGTGCGCAGCACGGCCAGGCCGGCCGCGCAGCAGACCGGGTTGCCGCCGAAGGTGGTGCCGTGCAGGCCGGGCTTGAGCAGGCCGGCCGCCTCGCCGAAGGCCAGGCAGGCGCCCAGCGGCAGGCCGCCGCCGAGGCCCTTGGCCAGGGTGACCACATCCGGGGTGATGCCTGCCTGCTGGAAGGCGAACCAGCTGCCGGTGCGGCCCAGGCCGGTCTGCACCTCGTCCAGCACCAGCAGCGCGCCGTGCCGGCTGGTGATCTCCCGCGCGGCCTGCAGGTAGCCCTCCGGCGGCACCCGCACGCCCTGCTCGCCCTGGATCGGCTCCAGGAACACCGCGGCGGTCTGATCGTCCACAATGGACTCCAGCGCGGCGGTGTCGCCGTAGGGCACGTGCACCACGCCGGGCGGCATGGGCGCGAACGGCTCCCGCTTGGCCGGCTGGCCGGTGAGCGCGAGCGCGCCCATGGTGCGGCCGTGGAAGCCGCCCTCGGTGGCGACCACCTTGGTGCGCCCGGTCAACCGGCTGATCTTGAACGCGGCCTCGTTGGCCTCGGCGCCGGAGTTGCAGAACAGCACCCGGCCCTGCTCGGCGATGCCGGTCAGGTTGAGCAGCAGCTCGGCCAGTTCCAGGGTGGGCTCGGCCAGGTAGAAGTTGGACACGTGGCCCAGGGTGGCGACCTGGGTGCTGACCGCCTCGACGATGGCCGGGTGGGCGTGGCCGAGCGCGTTGACCGCGATCCCGCTGAGCAGGTCGAGGTAGCGGTTGCCGTCGGCGTCCCAGACGTGCGTGCCCTCGCCACGGACCAGGGCCAGCGCCGGGGTGCCGTAGTTGTCCATGAAGCTGGCCTGCCACCGGCGCTGACCGTCCACATTGGAGGCGAGGTGGCTGGTGAGGTTGTCGGTCATGGCTGTGGGTCCCCCGGGATCACCATGGTGCCGATGCCGGAGGAGGTGAAGACCTCCAGCAGCACGGAATGGGCCAGTCGGCCGTCGATCACGTGTGCCGCCGGGACACCGCCGCGCACCGCGCGCAGGCAGGCCTCCATCTTGGGCACCATGCCGCTGGCCAGCTCGGGCAGCATGCCCTCCAGCTGGTCCGCGCCGATCTGCGCGATCAGTGAGGAGCGGTCCGGCCAGCGGGCGTAGAGGCCCTCCACGTCGGTGAGCACGACCAGCTTGGCCGCCTCCAGCGCGACCGCGAGCGCGGCGGCCGCGGTGTCGGCGTTGACGTTGTGCGTCACGCCGTCGGTGTCCGGGGCGACCGTGGAGACCACCGGGATCCGGCCCGCGGCCACGATGTCGAGCACCGCGTCCGGGTTGACCGAGACCACGTCGCCGACCAGGCCGAGGTCCACGTGCTCGCCGTCGATGACGGTGCCCCGGCGCTCGGCGGTGAACAGCTGGGCGTCCTCGCCGGAGATGCCGACCGCGTACGGGCCGTGCGCGTTGATCAGGCCGACCAGCTCGCGGCTGACCTGGCCGGTGAGCACCATGCGCACCACGTCCATGGTCTCCGGGCTGGTCACCCGCAGGCCACCGCGGAACTCGCCCTCGATGCCGAGCCGGTTGAGCATGGCCGAGATCTGCGGGCCGCCGCCGTGCACCACGACCGGGCGCAGGCCGCACAGCCGCAGGAACACCATGTCCTCGGCGAAGGCCTTCTTCAGCTGCTCGTCGATCATGGCGTTGCCGCCGTACTTGATCACGACCAGGGCGCCGTGGAAGCGCTGCAGCCAGGGCAGCGCCTCGACGAGGACTTCGGCCTTCTCCGCGGCGGCCGCGCTCCGGTCCTGGGCCAGGGCGGTGGGGATGGTGGTCATGAGGAGTACGCCGAGTTCTCTTCGACGTAGGCGTGCGAGAGGTCCGTGGTGTACACGGTGGCCCGGCCCGCGCCGGCGCCGAGCTTGATCCGCAGGTCGATGTCGGTGCCGGAGAGGTCGGCCAGCGACCGGTCGTCCCCGCGCATCCCGTTGCGGCACACGGTGATCCCGTTCACCGTGATGTCCAGTTCGGACTGGTCCATGGTGACCCCGCTGCGGCCGACCGCCATCGCGATCCGGCCCCAGTTGGGGTCGGAGCCGAACAGTGCGGTCTTGACCAGGTTGTCCTCGGCGACCACCCGCGCGGTCTGCTTGGCCTGCCCGTCGTCGACCGCGCCGGTCACGGTGACCTCGACGTACTTGGTCGCGCCCTCGGCGTCGCGCTGGAGCTGGCGGGTGAGGCTGCGGGCCACCGCGGTGAGCACCGCGGTGAACTCGGCCAGGTCAGGGGTGTGCCCGGAGGCGCCGGAGGACAGCAGCAGCAGGGTGTCGTTGGTGGAGGTGCCGCCGTCGACGTCCAGGCTGTTGAAGGTGACGTCCACGGCCGCGCGCAGCGCCTTGTCCAGCGCGTCGGCCTCGACCACCGCGTCGGTGGTGATGACGGCGAGCATGGTCGCCATGTCGGGCGCGCACATGCCCGCGCCCTTGGCGAAGCCGCCGACGCTCCACCCGTCGGGGTGGGTCAGCGCGGCCTGCTTGGGCTTGGAGTCGGTGGTCATCACCGCGGTGGCGGCGGCCAGGCTGGCCTCCGGGCCCCGGCCGAGCGCGGCGTGCACCGCGTCCACCCCCGGGATGATCTTGTCCATGGGCAGGCGCTCGCCGATCAGGCCGGTGGAGCAGACGCCGACCTCGACCGCGCCGACGCCGAGCACCTCGGCCACCTTCTCCGCGGTGGCGTGGCTGTCCTGGAAGCCCTCGGGGCCGGTGCACGCGTTCGCGCCACCGGAGTTCAGCACGACCGCGCGCAGCCGGCGCTGCTTGAGCACCTCCTGCGACCAGAGCACGGGCGCTGCCTTGACCTGGTTGGTGGTGAACACGCCGGCGGCCACGTCAGCCGGTCCATCGTTCACCACCAGGGTCAGGTCCGGGTTGCCGTTGGTCTTCACTCCAACGGCAAGTCCGGCGGCTCGGAATCCAGCGGGTGTGGTCACACCCGCCTCCAAATCGATGTGACTAGTATCCGGGTCCGCTCCAGCGGCTGAGGTCACGGTGCTACTCCCACGGTTGACAGGCCGGTGGTCTCCGGCAGGCCCAGAGCGAGGTTCATGCACTGCACCGCGGCGCCCGCGGTGCCCTTGGTCAGGTTGTCCACGGCGGCCACCACGACCAGCCGCTGGGTGTCGGCGTCCACGGTGACCTGTAGGTGCACCGCGTTCGCGCCGAGGGTGGCCGCGGTGACCGGCCACTGACCCTCGGGCAGCAGGTGGATGAAGGGTTCGGCGTCGTAGGCCTTGGCGTAGGTCTCGCGGACCTGCTCGGCGGTGACGCCCTCGGCCAGCGGGGCGGTGCAGGTGGCCAGGATGCCGCGGGCCATCGGGACCAGCACCGGGGTGAAGGAGACCGCGACCGGCTCCCCCGCGATGGCGGAGAGGTTCTGGCTGATCTCCGGGGTGTGCCGGTGCGCGCCGCCGACGCCGTAGGCGCTGGCCGAGCCCATCACCTCGGAGCCGAGCAGGTGCGCCTTGGGCGCCTTGCCCGCGCCGGAGGTGCCGGAGGCGGCGACTACCACGACGTCCGGCTTGGCCAGCCCGGCGGCGAAGGCCGGGGCCAGCGCGACCGAGGCCGCCGTCGGATAACAACCCGGCACGGCGATGCGGGTGGCGCCGCGCAGGCGCTCCCGGTGGCCCGGCAGCTCGGGCAGGCCGTACGGCCAGGTCCCAGCAAACTCGGTGCCGTACCACCGTCGCCAAGCGGTCGGATCCGTGAGACGAAAGTCCGCGCCGCAGTCGATGATCACGGTCTGCCGTTCGTCGACTCCATTGGCCACCTCCGCCGAATGACCGTGCGGTAGAGCCAAAAACAGCACGTCATGGCCCCGAAGCTGGTCTAGCGTGGTATCCGCGAGAACACGATCGGCGAGGGGCACGAGGTGGGGATGATGAATCCCCAGACGGGTACCCGCACTACTGCTGGCAGTAAGTGCACCGATCTCGACCTGGGGGTGTGCGAGCAACAGACGGAGGATTTCTCCGCCCGCGTAGCCGCTGGCACCAGCGACAGCTACCCGAACCGTCATGCGAATAAGTATGCACTGCTCCGCAAGGTCATGCTAGTTGAGATAGGGCACGTTGAAGGAGGTTGTCTTTGCGCGGGCTGGAGGCTATGGCGGTCGCCGCCGTGTTCGACCTCGGTCGGCCACTGGGGCCGCTGACACCCGTTGCCGGTGGTCACAGCCACCGGATGTGGCGGCTGGACACCGAACTGGGGTCCTATGCCGTCAAGGAGATGAACCGACTCGACGCGCCCGAGTGGTTGCCGTGGCTGCGGGCCGCGTGGCGGTTCGAGCGGGCCGCGTGGGCGGCAGGCGTGCGGATGCCGGAGCCGGTCATCGCGCCAGGTGGCGATGTCGTCACCGAGGTGCCGGTAGCGGACGGACCTGCGGCGACGGTGCGGGTGCACCGCTGGGTGGTGGCCGAGCCGACCTCCCAGCCGGTGCTGCCCGAGGTTGGCCGCTGGGCCGGGGAGACCATGGCCGAGCTGCACCGCCTGGCCATGCCGCCGCAGCCCCGCTGGGCCTTCCCCACCGGTTCCGGCGGACAGGCAGAACTGTGGCCGTTACTGGTGGAACAGGCCAAGGTGGCGCACGCGCCGTGGACCGAGGACCTGGCCGGGCTCAGCGCCACGGTCAAGGAGATCTACCGGCTGGTCACGGTGGAGGCGCCGCGCGGGCTGCCCGAGGTGATCGGGCACGCGGACCTGCGCGCGAAGAACATCCTGGTCGCGGCGGACGGACCGGTGCTGGTGGACTGGGACGTGGCCTGCGCCAGGGTGCCGCGCGAGGAGCTGGCCGGCTGCGCGCTGTCCCTGGCCGGGTGGAACCGGCCGCAGGGGATGGTGGAGGCCACCGCGCGGGCGGTCATCGACGGCTACCGGCGCAACCACGGCGACTTCGACGAGCCGCTGACCGCGGTGGACGCGGCCGGGGACCTGGGCGTGGAGGTCGACTGGGTGGCCTCGGTGGCCAGGCGCGCGCTGGGCGACGGCGCGCACGGCCCCGATGACGTGGCCCGATGCCGGGAGATCCTGCCCGGACTGATCGCCGCGCTGCCGAACAAGCTGGCCTCGGCCCAGCAGCTGGCCCGGCTGAGCACGCAAAGGCTCTGCTGGTAACGCAAATTTGCACCACCGGACGCAAATTTGTAGCGCTTTGCTGCATGTTGCTGCCGATGCGTGCGCGCACCGCGCTGCCGCACGTACCGTGCGTTGGGGAGGCGGGTGCGGAAGGGCGGGCACGTGCTGGAGTTCTGGACGGTGGCCACCTCGGCGGCGGCCACAGTGGACGCTCGGCTGGCCGAGCTGCGAGCACGACTCGCGGCCCGCGGCGCCGAGGAGCTGGCGGCGTTCCACCGGGAGCTGGTGGCGGCGCACCGGCGGGCCTACCGGTGGGAGCTGTGGGCCGCTTTTGACCTGGTCCGCGGTGGACTGTCCGATCAGGAGTTCACCGCGGCCCGCAACTGGCTGATCCTGCAGGGCCGGGCCGCCTTCGACCGCGCGGTCGCTGACCCGGACACCCTGGCTGAGCTCTTCCCGGACGACCCGGATGACCTGTGCGCCGCGGGTGAGCTGAGCACGCTGGCGGTGGAGCTGCTGACCGAGCGCGGTGCGGGCGGGCTGGCCGAGTCGCTGGAGTCGCCGGAGCTGTTCGAGGCCCCGGCCGGTGACCAGGTGACCGGGGGCCTCGAACAGCTCCGGACCCACTTTCCGCGCATCGCCAAACGCTATGAGGGCAGCGCGATCTAGGCCGCCCGGAGCTCGCGCCCGGCAAGGTGCGACCAGGGCCGCCGAGCGCGACCGGCCGGTCAAGCCGAGCGCGGTCTGCCTCGGGGCGGCCGGGGCGCGCCCACCGTCGGGGCGTCCAGATCCACCACCACCTCCCCCGTCGGCCGCGTGCGCGGTTCCGGCGGGGCCGGGGCGGGAATCCGGGGCTCGGAGGGCAGCTCGCCGGTGCGACTGCGGGCGTACCCGCGCAAGCCCTCCACCAGTCTGTCCACATCGGACTCCGGCCGGACCACCAGGCGGAGGAAGTCGCTGGTCATGCCGAGCTTGTTGCCGCACTCCCTGACGAACACCCCGTGCTTGGCCAGCAGGTAGTCCCGCAGCTCCGCGCCGTGCACCCCACTGGGCAGCTTGACCAGCAGGAAGTTGGCCTGTGAGGAGAAGATGGTCAGCTCGGGAAACCGGCCGAGCGAAGCGGTCATCAGGAACCGGTCCCGCGCCAGCAGCCGCAGACTGTCCCGGTACTCCTCCTGGTGCTCGGCCAGCATGAAGATCACCGCCTCGGCGAGCGAGTTGAGGTTCCACATCGGCAGCGCACCGCCGATCCGCTTGACCAGCGCGGGATTGGCCACCAGGTAGCCGAACCGGATGCCGTGCAGGCCGAAGTTCTTGCCCAGGCTCTTCAGCACCACCACGTTGGGCCGGATCATCGCCTCCCTGGCCACCGAGGCGTCCTTCTCCACCTCCACGAAGTCGATGAACGACTCGTCCACCACCACCAGGTCCAGGTGCGCCAGCTCATCCAGGAACCGGACCACCTCCCGCCGGGGCAGGTAGCCGCCGTCGGGGTTGTTCGGGTTGCACAACACCGCGACCTTGGACCCCCGGGCGGCGATGAAGCGGAGATAGGCGTCCACGTCCAAGGCAAATTTGTCCGCCTCGTGCAACAGGAACATGTCCACCCGCTTGCCGGTCTCCAACGGCTGATCGGTCCACCGCCCGAAGGTCGGAATCGGCACCGCGAGACTTTCCTTGACCAGCAACCGGTCAATCCAGGTGATCAGCTCGGTGGACCCGTTGGCCATGGCCATGGTCGCCGGGTTCAGCCCGAGCACCCGGGACAGCTGAGCGGTGATCGTGGCGGCGTCACTGGGATAGAACCGCAGGATCCGCTCCAGGTTGTCCGCCAGCTCGCCGAACATGCGCGGAGTCGGGAAGTACGGGTTGCACGGAATGCAGAAGTCAACCAGCTCGCGCCCGCCCATGCTCCGCTGCAACGCGAAGTACGACGGGCTGTGCGCGCCCTGTCTCAACAGTCCCGTGTCCATGCCATGCCGCACACCAAGCTCCCTTCGCCGTCACGGATAACACGTGCGGACGGCAACCGGGGTTCACCACTCCACCCCAGCTGAACCACACCGGAGCGGTGGCCGTTCTCGAGGGGGTGAAAACCCACAAAGTGGGCCTCTCGTCTTCTCCGTACGGCCTGGAGACCGCGCACCGCATCCCGCCGAGCAGACGCTCACAGGCGCGCAACCACAGCCTCGGAACGTGACGGCGGCTGCTCGGCGGGATGTGGTTCGCTGTCGGAAGGTCGTGCGGAGAAGACGAGAGGACCGCGAGCACGCTGGAACCGGCCCCGGCAGCCTGCCCCGCCCCGCAACCTGCTCGTCCCGGCTTTTGATCTGCCCCCACCTCCGGGGGTCTGCCCGTCCGGCGAGGACATTCTTTTCGCTTTTGATCTTAAAACAAAAGACAAGAGAATGTCCTCGCCGGACG
>NZ_JBSFUA010000084.1:0-17732 GCF_053591555.1 Crossiella sp. NPDC003009
GTGGTGGCTCAGCCAGGGCAGGTGGCTGTGCAGCACCAGGCTGAAGGTGCCGACGCGCTGACCGTCTGGGACGCCCACGACCTGCGCGGCAACATCACCCTGCCCACTGAGTCCGCCGGCGCCACCGTGTCCTGGCACTCCAACCGCCGCAACGTGATCACCGAGACCGGCGAGCTGACCCGCCCGCCGCACGGCGCGGCCCCGGTCACCGCCACCCTCACCGCCACCCTCACCGCCACCGTCCGCCTCGGCGGGCGCCAGGTGAAGCGCCGCTTCGAGGTCACCGCCCGCCCGCTGCCGGCCAAGGCGGCCTACGAGGGCTACCTGTTCGGCTACTTCACCGGCGAGGGCACCGCCACCGGCGAGCAGGTCTACCTGGCGGCCAGCCGCGGCAACGACGCGCTGCGCTGGGACGAGCTCAACCGCGGCAAGCCGGTGCTGACCTCCGGCAAGGGCGACAAGGGCGTGCGGGACCCGTTCATCATCCGCTCGCCGGAGGGCGACAAGTTCTACCTGATCGCCACCGACCTCCGGATCCACGGCAACGGCGACTGGGACGCCGCGCAGCGCCACGGCAGCAAGCACATCGAGGTCTGGGAGTCCACCGACCTGGTGCGCTGGTCCGCGCAGCGGCACGTGCGCGTCTCGCCGGACACCGCGGGCAACACCTGGGCCCCCGAGGCCTACTACGACACCTCCATCGGCGCGTACGTGGTGTTCTGGGCGTCCAAGATCTACGCCGCCAACGACCCGCAGCACACCGGCAACACGCACAACCGGATGCTCTACGCCACCACCCGCGACTTCCGCACCTTCAGCCAGCCCAAGGTGTGGGTGGACCCCGGCTACTCGGTCATCGACTCCACGGTGATCAAGGACGGCAACACCTACTACCGCTTCACCAAGGACGAGCGGAACAACTCCTCCAGCACCCCGTGCAGCAAGTTCATCCTGGCGGAGAAGTCGGCGAACCTGCGCTCCACCAAGTACGACTTCCTCGCCGACTGCATCGGCAAGGGCGCGATCAGCCAGGGCGAGGGCCCGACGGTGTTCAAGTCCAACACCGAACGCAAGTGGTACCTGTTCATCGACGAGTTCGGCGGGCGCGGCTACATCCCGTTCGAGACAACGGATCTCGCCTCCGGCCGCTGGACCCCCTCCGCCGCGCACGCGCTGCCGCGCAGCCCCCGCCACGGCACCGTGCTGCCGATCACCAAGGCCGAGCTCGACCGCGTCCGCGCGGCTTTCCCCTGACCCCGCAGGAGATCGCGTGTCTCGCTTGTTGCTCTGCGCCGCGCTCGCGGCGAGTCTGCTGGTGGCCCTGCCCGGTGCGGGCGCGGCCGCCGACACCGACTACACCCTGACCGTCGACCCGGCGGGCAAGGGCCCCGCCATCGACGACTCCATGTACGGCGTCTTCTTCGAGGACATCAACCGCGCCGCCGACGGCGGCCTGTACGCCGAACTGGTGCAGAACCGCTCCTTCGAGTACGACCGCGCCGACAACGCCGCCTACACCGGCCTGACCTCCTGGTCGCCCACCGGTGGCGTGGCCGAGGTGGCCGACGACGCCGGGCGGCTGAACGAGCGCAACCGCCGCTACCTCAAGCTCCGCCTGCCCGGTGGGGTGGTGAACTCCGGTTACAACACCGGGATCTCGGTGCGGGAGGGCCAGTCCTACGACTTCTCGGTCTGGGCGCGCACCGACGCCGCCGCCGGCACCCCGCTGTCGGTCGCGCTGACCGACCCGGCGGGCAAGGACCTGGCCGCCCCGCTGCGGATCCAGGTCCGCGGCGACGGCTGGGTCAAGCACACCGGCAGCTTCCGCGCCCGCGCCACCAGCACCACGGCCCGGCTGCGGGTCAGCGGCGGGGGAGCGGGCACGCTGCGGCTGGACATGGTGTCGCTGCTGCCAAGGGACACCTACAAGAACCACGGCCTGCGCCGCGACCTGGCCGAGAAGATCGCCGCGCTGAAACCGGGCTTCGTCCGCTTCCCCGGCGGCTGCCTGGTCAACACCGGCAGCCACTACGGCTATGCGGCCCCGGACTACGAGCGCCGCCGGTCCTACCAGTGGAAGGACACCATCGGCCCGGTCGAGCAGCGGGCCACCAACTGGAACTTCTGGGGCTACAACCAGTCCTACGGGCTCGGCTACTTCGAGTACTTCCAGTTCGCCGAGGACATCGGCGCGATGCCGCTGCCGGTGGTGCCCGCGCTGGTCACCGGCTGCGGCCAGAACCAGGCCACCAAGGACCCTGAGCTGCTGCGGCGGCACATCCAGGACACCCTGGACCTGATCGAGTTCGCCAACGGGCCGGCCACCTCCACCTGGGGCGGCAAGCGCGCCGAGATGGGCCACCCGGTGCCGTTCCGGCTCACCCACCTCGCGGTGGGCAACGAGGAGAACCTGCCGGAGGACTACTTCGCCCACTTCACCGAGTTCCGCAAGGCCATCGCGGCCAAGCACCCGGAGGTCACCGTGGTCGGCAACTCCGGCCCTGATGACACCGGCGCCACCTTCGACCGGCTCTGGCAGCTCAACCGCCAGGCCGGGGTGGCGATGGTGGACGAGCACTACTACAACAGCCCCAGCTGGTTCCTGGAGAACAACCAGCGCTACGACAGCTACGACCGCAAGGGTCCCAAGGTCTTCCTCGGTGAGTACGCCTCGCAGGACAACCGGTGGCGCAACTCCCTGGCCGAGGCCGCGTTCATGACCGGCCTGGAGCGCAACGCCGACGTGGTCAAGCTCGCCTCCTACGCGCCGTTGCTGGCCAACGAGGACGCGGTGCAGTGGCGGCCGGACCTGATCTGGTTCAACAACCACGCCTCCTGGGGCTCGACCAGCTACGAGACGCAGAAGCTGTTCATGACCAACGTGGGCGACCACGTGGTGCCCAGCACCGCCTCCGCCACACCGTCTGCAATGGAGCCGATCACCGGCGCGATCGGCCTGTCCACCTGGGCCACCGCGGCCAGTTACGACGACGTGCGGGTGACCGCCGCCGACGGCCGGACCCTGTTCACCGAGGACTTCTCCGGCACCGACGCCCGCTGGAGCAAGGCCGCGGGCCGCGGCAGCTGGGCGGTGACCAACGGCGCCTACGTCCAGTCCGACGCCGCCGCGGAGAACACCCTGGTGACCGCGGGCGATCCGGCCTGGCGGGACTACACGCTGAACCTCAAGGCCACCAAGCAGTCCGGCAAGGAAGGTTTCCTGGTCGCCTTCGGCGTCAAGGACACCGGCAACCTCTACTGGTGGAACCTCGGCGGCTGGGACAACACCCGCTCCGCGGTGGAGAAGACCGAGTCCGGCGGCAAGAGCACGTTGCTGGAGAAGGACACCAGGATCGAGACCGGCCGGACCTACGACCTGAGGGTGGAGGTCCGCGGCAGGCGCGTCACGCTGTTCCTGGACGGTCAGCGGTGGGGCGAGTTCACCGACGACCGCAAGGCGGAGCCCTTCCGCCAGGTGGTCACCAGGGACCTCGCCACCGGGGAACTGATCGTCAAGGTGGTCAACGCCCAGGAGGACGCGGCGCGGGTGCGGCTGGACCTGGGGCGCGACACCCAGGTCCAGCCCATCGCGCAGGCCACCACCCTGCAAGGCCGCCCCGAGGACCTCAACACTCAGGCCGGGCAGCCGATCCGGCCGCGCACCTCACCGGTGCGGGTGTCGAGCTCCTTCACCCACACCTTCCCGCCGCACTCGATCACCTTCCTGCGCATCAAGGATCGGAGCCGCCCGTGACCGCCTTCGACCGACGTTCCCTGCTGCGGGCCGGCGCTGTGCTCGCCGCCGCGAGCGCCCTCCCGCTGGCCGCCGCCGCACCGGCAGGCCAGCCGCTGATCCGCCAGCGGGCCGACCCGTTCATCACCCCACCGGCCGGCGGCCGGTACTACTTCACCGGCTCGGTGCCCGAGTACGACCGGATCATCATCCGCGGCGCGTCCACAGTGGAGGGTCTGGGCGCGGCGGCGGAGACGGTGATCTGGCGGCGGCCGGCCTCGGGCCGGATGGGCGGGCACATCTGGGCGCCGGAACTGCACCGGATCGGCGGGAAGTGGTACGTCTACTTCGCCGCGGGTGACTCCGACGAGCCGTTCCGCATCCGCACCTACGTCCTGGAGTCCGCCGCCGCCGACCCGCGCGCGGCCGGCTGGGTGCTGCGCGGCCAGGTGCAGACCGCCTGGGACACCTTCACCCTGGACGCGACCACCTTCGCCCACCGCGGCAAGCGGTACTTCCTGTGGGCGCAGAGCGAACCCGGCATCGCCACCAACAGCAACCTCTACATCGCCGAGATGGCCTCGCCGCTGGCGCTGCGCGGCACGCCGGTGCGCATCGCGGTGCCGACGGAGTCCTGGGAGACCCAGGGCTTCAAGGTCAACGAAGGCCCCGCGGTGCTCATCCGCAACGGCCGGGTGTTCGTGACCTTCTCCGCCAGCGCCACCGACGCCCGCTACAGCATGGGCCTGCTCACCGCCAACGCGAGCGCCAACCTGCTCGACCCGCGCTCCTGGGTGAAGTCGCCAGGCCCGGTGTTCAGCAGCAACGCGGGCACCAGCCAGTACGGGCCAGGGCACAACTCGTTCACCACGGTCGGCGGCGCGGACGTGCTGGTCTACCACGCCAGGGACTACCGGGACATCACCGGCGACCCGCTGTTCGACCCCAACCGGCACACCAGGGTGAAGCGGCTGCGCTGGAAGGCCGACGGCAGCCCGGACTTCGGCGTGCCCGACGGCGGTGCGAGCCCGCTCGGCTAGTGGACAATGGGGTGTGTCAGCCCGGCATCCGATGGGTGTTATCGCTAACATCGGGTGTCGAAGGTCGAGGATCGGAGATCGTCTGTGGACAGCAGGGCCACCCGTGACCCCGCGATGACCGATGTCGCCCGGCTCGCCGGGGTCTCGCACCAGACGGTGTCGCGGGTGCTCAACGACCACCCCAACGTGCGCGAGCAGACCAGGCTGCGGGTGCGCGCCGCGATCAAGGAGCTGGGCTACCGGCCCAACCGGGCGGCGCGTGCGCTGGTCACCGGGAAGTCGCAGCTCATCGGCGTGGTCACGCAGAACTCGACGCTCTACGGCCCGGCCTCGCTGCTGTCCGCCTTCGAGGAGGCGGCGGGCGAGGCCGGGTTCGCGGTCAGCGTCGGCCGGGTCAGGGTGCTGGACCGGGACTCCATCGCCGCGGCGGTGGAACGGCACCGCGACCAGCGGGTGGCCGGCATCGTGGTCATCGCGCCCACCGCCTCGGCCAGCGACGCCCTCGCCGACATCCCGGCCGGGGTCCCCCTGGTCACCGTGGACGGCGACCCGGACCGCCCCACCCCGCTGGTCACCGTGGACCAGGCCGCGGGCGCCTTCGCCGCGACCAAGCACCTGCTCGACGTGGGCCACAAGACGGTCTGGCACGTCTCCGGCCCCGCGGACTGGTTCGATGCCGCGGGCCGGGTGCGCGGCTGGCAACGGGCGCTGGACCTGGCGGGCGCGGAGGTGCCGCCGGTGCTGCCCGCGGACTGGAGCGCCGCGGCCGGGTACCAGGCCGGGCAGATGCTGGCCAGGATGCCGGAGGTGACGGCGGTGTTCGCGGCCAACGACCACCTGGCCCTGGGCGTGCTGCGCGCGATGAGCGAGCGGGGCCGGCGGGTGCCGTGGGAGGTCAGCGTGGTCGGCTTCGACGACGTGCCGGAGGCGGCGTACTTCATCCCGCCGCTGACCACGGTGCGGCCGGATTTCGCGGCGGTGGCGCGGGAGACGCTGGGGCTGTTGCTGGCCCAGGTCAGCGAAGGGGAGACGGCGGAGCCGTGCCGGACGATCGCGCCTGATCTGGTGGTGCGGGAGAGCGTCGCGCCGCCGCCGGCTTGAGTCGCGGGGTCTGGCGGGCGCGGGTGAGGTGATCGCCAGGTCCGCGGCCGGTCGCCGCCGCGCTGGTGGCGGGACCGCCGTGGCTGCCGCCTGACCGCCGCCCGGCCCGGCCTGGCCTCGTGAGCTCGCCGCCTGCGAGCCTGCCTGCGTGCCTGCCCGCTTCACGCGGCCGGGTCCGCCCGCGAGCCCGCCTGCCCGCTTCACGCGGCCGGATGGCTGGCTGGCCGCCGTGTCGGGTCCGGCGGTTTTGTGCTGCCATGCGCACGTTCACCACAAGCTCGCAAAGCCCGTACTCCCAGGCTTGACGGCTCAAATGTTAGCGATAACAATCGCCGTGTGACTGAGCTGCCAACCGATCCCGGCGCGTGTGTCGTGGGCGTTGACTTCGGCACGTTGTCCGGGCGGGCTGTGGTGGTGCGGGTGCGGGACGGGGCCGAGCTGGGTTCCGCGGTGCACGAGTACCCGCACGGTGTGCTGGATGACGTGCTGCCGCGCACCGGGCGGGCGCTGCCGCCGGACTGGGCGTTGCAGGTGCCCGCCGACTACGTCGAGGTGTTGCGGACCGCGGTGCCCGAGGCGGTGCGGGTGTCCGGTGTGGACAGTGATCAGGTCATCGGCATCGGCACCGACTTCACCGCGTGCACCATGGTTCCGGTCACCGCCGACGGCACGCCGCTGTGCGAGCTGCCGGAGTTCGCCGAAGAGCCGCACGCCTACGTGAAGCTGTGGCGGCACCACGCGGCCCAGCCGCAGGCCGACCGGATCAACGAGCTGGCCCGGCAGCGCGGGGAGAGCTGGCTGCCGCGCTACGGCGGGCTGATCTCCTCGGAGTGGGAGTTCGCCAAGGGGCTCCAGCTGCTGGAGGAGGCTCCCTCGGTCTACGCGGCCACGGCGCACTGGGTGGAGGCCGCGGACTGGATCGTCTGGCAGCTCACCGGGAGCTACACGCGCAACGCGTGCACCGCCGGGTACAAGGGGATTCACCAGGACGGGGCCTATCCGGACCGGGAGTTCCTGACGGCGCTGAACCCCGCCTTCGCCGGGTTCGTCGAGGACAAGCTGGCGCATCCGCTCTCCGCGCTCGGTGAACGGGCTGGTGGGCTCAGCGAACAGGCTGCGGCGTGGACCGGGTTGCGGGCGGGGATCGCGGTCTCCGTTGGCAACGTGGACGCGCACGTCACCGCGCCCGCGGCGCAGGCCGTTGAGCCCGGGCAGATGGTGGCGATCATGGGGACCTCCACCTGTCACGTGATGAACGGGGCGGTGCTGCGCTCCGTGCCCGGCATGTGCGGGGTGGTCGACGGCGGGATCGTGCCGGGCCTGTGGGGCTATGAGGCCGGGCAGAGCGGGGTGGGCGACATCTTCGCCTGGTTCACCCGCACCCAGGTGCCGCCGGAGTACCACGAGCGGGCCCGCGAACGCGGCATCTCCGTGCACGAGCTGCTGACCGAACTGGCCGCGGCGCAGGCCGTCGGCGAGCACGGGCTGATCGCGCTGGACTGGCACAGCGGCAACCGGTCCGTGCTGGTCGACCACGAGCTCTCCGGCGTGGTGGTCGGCCAGACCCTGGCCACCCGGCCCGAGGACCTCTACCGGGCGCTGCTGGAGGCCACCGCCTTCGGCACCAAGACCATCATCGACACCTTCGCCGAGGCGGGGGTGCCGGTCACCGAGCTGGTCATCGCGGGCGGGCTGCTGCGCAACGAGCTGCTGATGCGGATCTACGCCGATGTGACCGGCCTGCCGCTGTCGGTCAGCGGTTCGGCCCAGGGACCGGCGCTCGGCTCGGCGCTGCACGCCGCGGTGGCCGCCGGCGCGTACCCGGACATCAGGGCGGCCGCGGCGGCCATGGGGTCGGTGCGCCGGGGCGTCTACCAGCCGGATCCGGCCAATGTCGAGGTCTACCAACAGTTGTACCGCGAGTACCGGGACCTGCACGACTACTTCGGCCGCGGCGCCAACGAGGTCATGCACCGGTTGCGCGCCCACCGCCGCGCCGCGCTGGAGAGGAAGGGCTAGATGTCGGTCACCGCCGAACTGCGCCGCACCGTCGCCGAGCTGCACCGTGAGCTGACCCGCTACGAGCTGGTCAGCTGGACCGCGGGCAACATCTCCGCGCGGGTGCCCGGCCACGACCTGATGGTGATCAAACCGTCCGGGGTCTCCTACGACGAGCTGACCCCGGACGCCATGGTCGTCACCGACCTGCGCGGCAACCTGGTGGAGGGCGAGCTGGCCCCGTCCTCGGACACCGCCGCGCACGCCTACGTCTACCGGCACCTGCCCGAGATCGGCGGGGTGGTGCACACCCACTCGCCGTACGCCACCGCATGGGCCGCGCGCGGGGAGCCGATCCCGTGCGTGCTCACCATGATCGCCGATGAGTTCGGCGGCGAGATCCCGGTCGGGCCGTTCGCGCTCATCGGCGACGACTCGATCGGGCGCGGCATCGTGGACACCTTGCGCGCCAGCCGTTCTCCCGCGGTGCTCATGCGCCACCACGGCCCGTTCACCGTGGGCGCGGACGCCCGCGCGGCGGTCAAGGCCGCGGTGCTGCTGGAGGACGTGGCCCGCACCGTGCACTTCGCCAGGCAGCTCGGCGCGCCGCAATCCCTTGCCCAGCAGGACATCGACAGCCTGTACGAGCGCTACCAGAACGTATACGGGCAGTGAGCCCGCGAGGAGTGAACATGCCGGTCGCGGCCAAGCCCCAGGTCTGGTTCCTCACGGGCAGCCAGCACCTCTACGGGCCGGAGACGCTGGCGCAGGTCGCCGCGCAGTCCCAGTGGATCCAGCGGATGCTCACCGAGTCCGGCAAGCTCTCGGTGGAGGTCATCTGGCGTCCGGTGCTCACCGACGCCGGGGCGATCCGGGCGGTGCTGCACGAGGCCAACGGCGATCCGTCCTGTGTCGGGGTGATCGCCTGGATGCACACCTTCTCCCCGGCCAAGATGTGGATCTCCGGCCTGGACCTGCTGCGGAAACCGTTGCTGCACCTGCACACCCAGCTCAACGAGGCGCTGCCATGGGCGAGCATCGACATGGACTTCATGAACCTCAACCAGGCCGCGCACGGTGACCGCGAGTTCGGCTTCGCCCAGACCAGGATCGGGCTGGCCCGCAAGACCGTGGCAGGCCACGTGCGCGAGCCGCACGTGATCGAGCGGATCGACGGCTGGGCCCGCGCCGCGACCGGGGCGCAGCACCTGCGCAACCTGCGGCTGGCGCGTTTCGGCGACAACATGCGCGATGTCGCGGTGACCGAGGGCGACAAGGTCGAGGCGGAGCTGAAGCTCGGCGTCTCGGTGAACACCTACGGCGTCAACGACCTGGTCGAGCTGGTGGCCGAGGCGACCGAGGCGGAGGTCGACCTGCTGGTCGCCGAGTACGCCGAGACCTACCGGCTGGCGCCGGAACTGGGGCGGGACGGGGCGCGGCACGGGTCACTGCGCTACGCCGCCCGGATCGAGTGCGGGCTGCGCCGGTTCCTGGTGGAGGGCGGCTTCGGCGCGTTCACCACCAACTTCGAGGACCTCGGCGGGCTGCGCCAGCTGCCGGGCCTGGCCGTGCAGCGGCTGATGGCCGACGGCTACGGCTTCGGCGGCGAGGGCGACTGGAAGACCTCGGCGCTGCTGGCCGCGGTGAAGGCGATGGGCGAGGGCACCGGGCGCGGCACCTCGTTCATGGAGGACTACACCTACCACTTCGGGCCGGGTGAGCCGAAGATCCTGGGCGCGCACATGCTGGAGGTGTGCCCGAGCATCGCCGCGCACCAGCCCTCCTGTGAGATCCACCCGCTGGGCATCGGCGGCCGGGAGGACCCGGTGCGGCTGGTCTTCGACGCCGAACCCGGCCCCGGGGTGGTCATCGGCCTGGCCGACCTCGGCGACCGGTTCCGGTTGACCGCCAACGAGATCCAGGTGGTGCCGCCGGACGAGCCGCTGCCGAACCTGCCGGTGGCGCGCGCGGTGTGGCGGCCGGCGCCCTCGCTGTCGACCTCCGCGGAGTGCTGGCTCACCGCGGGCGGGCCGCACCACACCGTGCTCACCCAGGCCGTCGGCGCCGAGCCGCTGCGCGACCTGGCGCGGATCCTCGACGTCGAGCTGGCGCTCATCGACGAGCGCACCACCACCGATGAGTTCACCGACCGGCTGCGCTGGAACCAGGCCTACCACCGGCTCGCGCAGGGCCTGCGCTGAGAATCAGGGAGAAACAATGAGGTTTCCACGATCCGCGGCCCTGGTCGCGTTGCTGGCCACGCTCACCGCCTGCGGCTCCTCGGTCAAGACCGTCGACCAGCAGGGCGCCTCCGGCGAGGGCGCGCTGGTCGGCGTGACCATGCCGACCAAGTCCTCCGAGCGCTGGATCCACGACGGCGACAACATCCGCAAAGCCCTGGAGCAGCAGGGTTTCCGGGTGGACCTGCAGTACGCGGAGAACGACATCCCGACCCAGGCCAACCAGCTGGAGAACCAGATCACCAAGGGCGCCAAGGCGTTGATCGTGGCCTCCATCGACGGCACCGCGCTCAGCTCGCAGCTGCAACAGGCCGCGGCGGCGAAGATCCCGGTCATCGCCTACGACCGGCTGATCCGCAACAGCCCCGCGGTGGACTACTACGCCACCTTCGACAACTTCCGGGTCGGCGTGGAACAGGCCAACTCGCTGCTGGCCGGGCTGAAGGCGCGGGGCGCGGGACCGTACTCGGTGGAGCTGTTCGGCGGCTCGCCGGATGACAACAACGCCACGTTCTTCTTCAACGGCGCCATGTCCGTGCTCCAGCCGCTGATCGACGCGGGCACCGTGGTGGTGCGCAGCGGCCAGCGCGACTTCGGCACGGTGGCGATCCTGCGCTGGGATCCGGCCACCGCGCAGCGCCGGATGGAGGACATCCTCACCAAGACCTATGCCGGGTCCAGAGTGGACGGTGTGCTCTCCCCGTACGACGGGTTGTCCATCGGCATCCTGTCCGCGCTGAAGAGCAACGGCTACGGCAAGGCGGACCGGCCCTACCCGGTGGTCACCGGGCAGGACGCCGAGGTGGCCTCGGTGAAGTCGATCATTGCGGGGGAGCAGTACTCCACCGTGCAGAAGGACACCAGGGAGCTGGCCAAGGTGGCCGCGAACATGGCCGGCGCGGTGCTGCAGGGCCGCAAGCCCGAGGTGAACAACGAGAAGGACTACCACAACGGCGTCAAGGTGGTGCCCTCCTTCCTGCTCCAGCCGGTCGCGGTGGACAAGGAGAACTACCGCAAGGTGCTGGTGGAGTCCGGCTACTACACCGAGGGCCAGCTGAAGTAACGATGACCGAGCACATCCTGCGGATGCGGGGCATCAGCAAGACCTTCGGCCCGGTCACCGCGCTGGACGGCGTCACGCTGTCGGTGCGGCGCGGGGAGATCCACGCGATCTGCGGGGAGAACGGCGCGGGCAAGTCCACGCTGATGAAGGTGCTCTCCGGGGTGTACCCGCACGGCTCCTACACCGGCGAGATCGACTTCGACGGCGCGCCCTGCGCCTTCGCCGGGATCGCCGAGAGCGAGGCGCGCGGCATCGTCATCGTGCACCAGGAGCTGGCGCTCTGCCCTGAGCTGTCCATCGCGGAGAACCTGTTCCTGGGCAACGAGATCGCCACCCGCGGCTGGATCGACTGGAACCGGGTCAACCACGACGCGGCCGCGCTGCTGGCGCGGGTGGGCCTGCGGGAGAACCCGGTGACCCCGGTGCGCGAGATCGGCATCGGCAAGCAGCAGCTGGTGGAGATCGCCAAGGCGCTGGCCAAGGACGTGCGGCTGCTCATCCTGGACGAGCCCACCGCGGCGCTCAACGACGAGGACTCCGCGCACCTGCTGGACCTGCTGCGCGAGCTGCGCGGACAGGGCGTCACCTCGGTGATCATCTCGCACAAGCTCAACGAGATCACCGCGGTGGCCGACTCGATCACCATCATCCGCGACGGCCGCACCGTGCAGAGCATGGACGTGCACGCCGAGGAGGTGAGTGAGGACCGGATCATCGCGGGCATGGTCGGCCGCGACCTGACCCACCGGTTCCCGCCGCGCACCCCGCGGATCGGCGCGGAGGTGCTGCGGATCGAGGACTGGACCGTGCACGACCCGGCCCGGCCGGAGCGGGCCGTGCTCCAGGACGTCTCGCTGTCGGTGCGGCGCGGGGAGATCGTCGGGCTGGCCGGGCTGATGGGCGCCGGCCGCACCGAGCTGGCCATGAGCGTGTTCGGCCGGTCCTGGGGCACCGGTTTCTCCGGCCGGATCTTCAAGGACGGCAAGGAGATCGCGCCGCGCTCGGTGCGCGCGGCCATCCGGCACGGCATCGCCTACGTCAGCGAGGACCGCAAACGCTACGGCCTCAACCTGATCGAGGACATCCGGCGCAACATCTCCGCCGCCGGGCTGGGCAGGCTGTCCCGGCGCGGCTGGGTGCGGGAGGGCGAGGAGTTCGGCGTGGCCAAGGGATACCTGCGGGAGCTGGGCATCCGGGCGCCCGGCGTGCTCACCCCGGCGGGCGCGCTCAGCGGTGGCAACCAGCAGAAGGTGGTGCTGGCCAAGTGGATGTTCACCGAGCCGGACGTGCTGATCCTGGACGAGCCCACCCGCGGCATCGACGTCGGCGCGAAGTACGAGATCTACGGCATCGTCAACCAGCTCGCCGAACGCGGCGCCGGCGTGCTGGTCATCTCCTCGGAGCTGCCGGAGCTGCTCGGCCTGTGCGACCGGGTGTACGCGCTGGCCGAAGGCCGGATCACCGGTGAGGTGGGCAGGGCGGAAGCCACCCAGGAACGCCTCATGCGGCACATGACCCAGGGACAGGAGCGGAACCGTTGAGCACCAAGGCAGAACTCCCGCCACGCCGCCGGTTCCGGATCAACCCCAGGCAGAGCGGCATCTACGTGGCCTTCGCGCTGATCGTGGTGCTGTTCACCGCGCTGACCGGCGGCACCCTGCTGGAGCCGCAGAACATCTCCAACATCATCGTGCAGAACTCCTACGTGCTCATCCTCGCCGTCGGCATGATCCTGGTGATCATCGCCGGGCACATCGACCTGTCCGCGGGCTCGGTGGTCGCGCTGACCGGGGCGCTGTGCGCGGTGCTGACCGTGCAGCTGGGCCTGCCGTGGCCGCTGGCGGTGCTGGTCACGCTGGTGGCAGGCGGGGTGATCGGGGCCTGGCACGGCTACTGGATCGCCTACTTCGGCATCCCGGCCTTCATCGTCACCCTGGGTGGCATGCTGGTCTTCCGCGCGCTCACCCTGAGCGTGCTGGGCAACCAGGGCATCGGCCCGTTCCCGGAGCCGATCCGCACGCTGTCCAACGGTTTCCTGGACGGTTACCTCGGCAACATCGGCCTCGGCCCGCTCGGCGGCGCGGACCTGCTGAGCCTGCTGATCGGCCTGGCCGTGGTGGCCGGCATCGCGCTGACCCAGTGGCGGGCCCGGCGCGGGCGCGCGGGCTACGGGCAGGAGATCGACCCGATGCCGGTGTTCGTGGCCAAGATCGCCGCGGCCGGGCTGCTGGTGCTGGCCGTGGTGGTGCAGCTGGCCCGCTTCCGCAACCTGCCCTGGGTGCTGGTGCTGCTGGCCGCGCTGGTGTGGGGCTACTCGGTGCTGGCCGGGCGTTCGGTGTTCGGGCGGCGGATCTACGCCATCGGCGGCAACCTGCAGGCGGCCACCCTGTCCGGGGTGAACGTCCGCGCGGTCACCTTCTGGGTGTTCGTGAACATGGGCGTGCTGGCCGCGCTGGCCGGGGTGGTCTTCGCGGGCAGGCTCAACCAGGCCGGTCCCACCGCGGGCGCCTCCTTTGAGCTGGACGCGATCGCGGCCGCCTTCATCGGCGGCGCGGCGGTGCAGGGCGGGGTGGGCAAGGTGGTCGGCGCGGTCACCGGCGGCCTGATCATGGCGGTGATCAACAACGGCATGTCCCTGATCGGCGCGCCCAGCGAGCGGGTGATGCTGGTCAAGGGCCTGGTGCTGCTGGCGGCGGTCGCCTACGACGTGTGGACCAAACGGCGCTCCGGCGCACGCTGACCGGGTCGCCGGTCAGCGGCAGGCCCACAGCCGTCCGGCCGCGGGGGTCCGCGCCTCCTGCTCGGCCAGCGCCAGCGCGTACTCCCGTAGCAGGCGGTGCAGGGCGTAGCGGCCGGGTGCGGGCTCGGTGAGCAGGTGCTCCTCGTGCAGGCAGGCCAGCCCGTGCCGGGCCGCGCCGGTCGCCAGCCCGGCCAGCGCGGCCACGGCGGGCAGGTCGAGCTCAGCCGCCGTGCCGAGGCAGCGGAAGAGCTTCTGCTGCGCGGGCCGCAACCCGCGGTAGGACAGCTGGAAGGCGGGGGCGAGCGAGTCCGCCAGCTGCTGTGCAGTGCACTGTGGACGGAGGTGTGAGCGGGCGGCGAGGGTGATCGCCAGCGGCAGTCCGCCGCACAGCGCCACCAGCTCGGCGCGGTTGGCCGGTTCCGCGCCGGGCCTGATCAGCCGCCGGAACAGCTGGGCGGACGCCGCGGGCGGCAGCGTGCCGAGCGCCAGGCCGCGTGCGCCCTCCAGCGAGCTGAGCCGCCGGCGGCTGGTGACCAGCGCGAGGCTGTTACCCGGGCCGGGCAGCAGCGGCCGGACCTGCTCGTGCCCGCCCGCGTCGTCCAGGACGAGCAGCACCTTCTTCTCCCGCACCCGTTCCTGCCACAGCGCGGCGCGGGCCCGCACGCTGCCGGGGACGGCGCCCGGCGGGACGCCGACCGCGCGCAGTAGCGCGGCCAGCGCGGTGTGCGGGGACAGTGGCGGCTGCCCGGCGGCGAAGGCGTTGAGGCGCAGGAAGATCTGACCGTCCGGGAACCGAGGGGCGAGCCGGTGCGCGGCGTGCACGACCAGGGCGGTCTTGCCGATGCCGGGCATGCCGGTCACCAGCCGGGAGCCGGAGGTGTCACTGGTGAGCAGGTCCAGCTCGCTGTCCCGGCCGGTGCAGGCGGGCAGGTCAGGGGGCAGCTGCGCCGGAGCCCGGGTGGCGAGGGCGAGCGCGGCCGGGCTCCTCGGCACCGCGGTCAGCTCCGGGTCTCCGGCCAGCACGCGGTGGTAGAGCTCCCGCAGCCGCGGCCCGGGATCGATGCCCAGCCGGCCGGTCAGCGCGGCGCACCCGTCCCGGAACACCCCGAGTGCCTCGCCTGCCCGCCCCGCCCGGCACAGCGCCAGCATCAGCAGCTCCCTGGACCGCTCGCGCAGCGGGTTGCCGGTCACCAGCGCGGTCAGCTCGGGCAGCGCCGCCTGGTGGTCACCGCGGTCGAGCAGCAGCCCGGCCCACAGCTCCTGCGCCAGCAACCGGGACTCCTGCCACCGCCTGCGCTGGGCGAGCAGGTACGGGCTGTCCAGGCCGCTGAACGGTTCGCCGCGCCAGCGCCGCAGCGCGGACTCCACCGCGCTGACCGCCTCGCCCACCCGGCCCGCGTGCTGGTGCCGCTGGGCGGCGGCGACCTCCTGCTGGAAGACCAGGGCGTCCAGCTGGTCGGGGCGGGCGCGCAGCAGGTAGCCGGCGCTGGTGCGGGCCACCGTCGCGTCCCGCTCCCCGGCGGTCCCGGCAGGCCGCAGCGCCCGGCGCAACCGGCTGATGTTGGTCTGCACCGTGTTGTGCGCCCGCTGCGGCGGGGAGTCCGCCCACACCGCCTCGACCAGCGCGTCCACCGGCACCGGCTGGTTCAGCCTGGTCAGCAGCACGGCCAGCACCGCCTGCTGGCGGGCCCAGCCCAGCTCCAGCGGCACCACGCCGCAATGCGCGGTCAGCGCGCCGAGTACCCCGAAATGCAGCCATTCATTTCCTGATGGCACCGCAACCCCCGTTGTGATCCCGCCCCGGCGGCACCGTAGCGCGATTTCCCGCGCCCTCGGCGGCAGCTGGCAGCAACATGCCATGAAACTGTGACCGGAATCCGTGAAAGTCTCGTGTACGAATGCCCGCTTAGTGTGCGAAGGCGGCGCGATAAACATCGCGCGGCGAATTCACGGAAAGGTGCTTTTCATGGATGCCTTTGACCTGGATGCCAAGGTGACCACGCCGGCCGGCCACGGCCAGGCCCAGCCGTTGACGGTCACCAGCGTGCTCACCAGGACGATCTGCACCAGGACGCCGGTGTGCTCCAAGCAGACCTGCCGGTGCACGATGGTGCCCTGCACCTCGGCCTGCCGCCAGGGCTGACCGGACAGCGGTCCGGCCAACTAGGAAAGGGGGTGCTGCCCTGTGTCGGCCACAGGGCAGCACCCGCCGCCCAAGCTACCGCACCACGCCCGCACGCCGGGCGCGCGGAACACTGACGAACAGGGGTTGTTGTGCGCGTGGAATCGGAGAGAGGTCCTGTTCCGGACCGGGTCGCGGTGGCCGGAGAAACCATTGCCGCCTGGCACGGCGAGGTGCCGGGGGCGCTTGCGGACAAAGCCAGGGAAATAGCGTGGGAGGTGGCCAGTCGGATGGCCGATCCGGCCGCCGTCGTGGCGCAGGTGCTGCGGTTCACCGAGCAGACGAAACACCCGATGGAATGGTGCTATCCCAGCTTCAGCCACGGACACGCCGGCCTCGCGCTGCTGCACGTGCACGCCGCGGCGGCCGCACCGGGCGAGGCGGAGCGCGACCGGTCGCTGGAGACCGGGTTCGCCTTCCTCCGCGAGGCATTCGCCGGCACCCAGGTGCAGCCGCTGGAGGGGCCTAGCGTCTTCTCCGGCACCAGCGGCCTCGCGCTGTGCGTGGCGGGCTGCGCCGAGTTCGAGCCCCGGTTCCGGCCGAGCCTGGGCCGCCTGCACGACCAGCTCACCGCCCAGCTCGCCGAGCTGGCCCCGCCCCGGGTGGAACGCGGGGTCAGCGACTCCGACTACGACATGATCAGCGGCGCGGCCGGCGTGCTGGCCTACCTGTGCTCGGTGCCCGAACCGGAGCAGGCGCTGCGCACCGCAGCGCACGAACTGCTGGACTACCTGATCTGGCTGGGCGAACCGCCCCGCGACCTGACGCTGACCCGGCGCTGGCTGATCGCGCCCGAGCTCTGCGCGCCGCTGGGCGAGCACAGCAGGGACTACCCCGGCGGCTACCTCAACCTCGGCATGGCCCACGGCATCCCGGGGGCGGTCGCGGCACTGGCCGTGGCCTGGCAGCGCGGGCTGCGGCGGCCTGGCCAGCAGGAGGCGCTGCGGCGGATGACGGACTGGCTGCTGGAGGTGCGCCGCGCCGACGAGCACGGGCCGGTGTGGCCCACCGAGATCCCGGCCGAGGTCACCGGCGCGGAGATCCGGCCCAGCGCGCCGCGGGACCAACTCGCCTGGTGCTACGGCTCGGCCGGGGTGGCGGTTTCGCTGCTCGCGGCCGGTGACGCGCTCGGCGACGGCGGCCTGCGCACCGCCGCGATCGAGGCATTCGATGCGGTGCTGCGCCGCAGCGCGGCCGTCGGCGTCCCGTCGCCGACCTTCTGCCACGGCCTGGCTGGGCTGCTGGCGATCAGCATGGAGTTCGCCGCCGCGGGCAGCCCGCTGGCCCGTGAACGCACCCCGGAACTGCTCGACGAGCTGCTCCGGCTCGCCGATCCGGCGCTGCCGCTGGTCTTCCGCGACCGGGAGGAACCCGACAACCTGGTGGACGGCCCCGGGGTGCTCAGCGGCTCGCCGGGGGTGGCGCTGACCCTGCTGGCCGCGCTCAGCCCGCGCCGCCCGTCCTGGCTGCACGCCTTCCTGGTGCGGTGACCATGGCCGAGTCACGCTACGAGCCCGCTGGCTTCTTCCTGCTGCGCGCCCCCGCGTTGCCCGCCAAGGTCTTCCAGGACCTGCTCGCCGATCCGGCGCGTGCGCAGGTCGAGGCACGCCTGCGCGCGCTGGCCGCGCGGCCGGA
>NZ_JBSFUA010000085.1:0-16984 GCF_053591555.1 Crossiella sp. NPDC003009
CCTCGGCGAGGAAGTCGTCCACCCCGGCCTCGGCCGCGATCGCCTTGGCGGTCAACGGGTTGTCCCCGGTGACCATCACCGTGCGCCGCCGATGCCCTCGGGCCCGCAGCACCGCCCGCCGATGCCGACCGGCCCGCAGGGCAGGCCGCCCGGCCCGCCACCCGGTGGTCCGCGCCCGCCTGGTCCGCCGATGGGTTCGCCGATGGGCGGGATGCCCGGTGGCGGGTTCGCGCCGCCGCCGCGCGCGGTGATGCCGCCGCCGATGGCCGCCCCGCACAGCGCGCCGCGCCCCGGTGGTCCCGGTGGCCCTGGTGGGCCTGGTGGGCCGCCCCCGCCGTGGCTGCCGCCGCAGCAGGCCTGGCCGATCGGCTTCCCGCCGCCGCGCAGGAAGTCCTCCGGCCCGGTGGTCGCGCTGGTGCTGGTGGGCGCGCTGGTGCTGGGTGTCGGCCTGGTCGCGATCGCGGTCGGCAGCAGCCGGAAGACCTCGGTCGCCGAGCCCGGCTACACCTTCCCGAGCTACACCGGCCTGGCCCGTCCCACCGGTCGCAGCAGCACGACCACCGCGACGACCACCACCGGCAGCACCTCGGGCCGGTTCACCACCACCCGCGCCAGCACCTCCACCAGCAGCGCCCCGCCGCAGCCCCGCCCGGTGCCCAAGCTCAAGGACAACCCGCTGCACCAGGCGGGCAAGCCGGTCGCGCCGGCGAACTGCAACCTGCCCGCGTTCAAGTCCAACCCGGACGCGCTGCGCGCCTTCTACGGCGCGGCGGTGCGCTGCATGCACGAGGCCTGGGCGCCGGTGATGCGCGCGGCGAACCTGCCGGACGACCCGCCGGGCCTGGAAGTCGTGGTGGGCAAGGACAACAGCCCGTGCAGCTCCGGCGGCTACTCCAGCGGCGCGTTCTACTGCGGGCGCAACCACACGATCTACATGAACGCCAGGGTGGAGCGCAACGACGGCCAGAACGTGCAGGCCGGTCCGAGCCTGGGCGTGATGGCGCACGAGTACGGCCACCACGTGCAGTCGATGAGCGGCATCCTGGGCGCGGCCTGGGACCTGATGTACGACGCGGGCCAGACCTCGGCCACCGGTCTTGAACTGTCCCGCCGCAAGGAGCTACAGGCCAGCTGCTTCGCCGGCATGTTCCTGGCCGCCGCCTCCGGCCGGGCCTCGGTCAACCGCAACCTGGCCAACGCGGCCATCGCCGACCTCGGCCAGCGCGGCGACTGGCCGAACAACAAGCGCCCCCGCGACCACGGCTCCCCCGGCAACAACAAGGCCTGGGCCAACCACGGCGCCAAGTTCAACAACAGCCGCGACTGCAACACCTGGGACGCCAAGTCCGACATCGTGAGCTGACCAAGCAAGAGCCGGCCACCGACCTGTTGCGAAAGAGGCGTGGCGCGCCAGCGACACGTCGTGAATCATGACTGTGGGCCGTTCTCGCGGACGGCCCACAGTCTCACGAGTTCACGTTGTCGAAGAGCGAGCGACTAGTCGTCCGTGACGCACGTGCTGGGGACATAGGCGTCCCGTCGAGCATCGCCATCGCGGTCGATGGGGATCCAGCCGTTGGCGCCCGAGTGTCCGCAAAGGTCGTACCTGGGGTCGTGCGCCTCTACCGGAAAACAGGACAGCCGGTGCCCTCGCCGGAGCACCGGGCCGACGGTGGGGTAGCGCAAGCCTGGCCCGGAAAACATGCTCAATGCCTCGGCGGTGACCTTCACCCAGCCGTAGCCAGCGCATCTCGCCGGTGCGAGAAGTGCGGTGCCTTCCGGCGTCGTGGCAGCTCCTGACCCGGTGGTGACCAGCATGCCCGCTGCTGCGAGCAGCACTACCGCGCTTGCTGCCGCGGATCGGCGCAGCTTCGCTTTGAACGTCATGGTCTATCCCCTCTGGTGAGCGATCGTCGATTTTCAGGCGCCGCAGGCCCAACTGTGGCGGGCGCGGACACCGCCTTCACCGCCGCCAGCGAGAAAACAGCAGCAGCACCGGCTTGGAAAATCTCGTTGCTTACCCCTAGTCGCCAGAAATTCTTACCGGGCAACCATAAAGCACTCCAGCAAGGAGGGAAGAGCGCCGCTGGACACAGATTTGGCCATAGCCAAATCACGACGTATCCGCAGCTCAGCGCTTTGACTTACGATACTGGCCGGCCAAATCACGGTCTGGCGGAGCCGGTGCAGAACCAGTAAGCGCCGGGCAGCGCCGAGCTGTCCTGACTGCTGTCACCGGCGCGCATGTTCCCAATATTGTTTTTCGCCGAGTCATAGAAATGACCGACGATAGGTAGATTGTTGTCGTACGAAAAGACCGCGTCCTGTAAATGATATTCGGCAAGGCGCCAGCACGCGTTCTGCCGCTGGGTCCGGAAATTCATGTCGTCAAAGCCGATGTTCCGGTACAGACACAGCCACGTCGCCTCGCACGGCTCGGCGATCGTGCCAGGCACCGGTCGTTCCGGCCGCGGCCACAGCGCGGCGACCAGCAGCACTCCGACCGCAGCGACCGCACCCAGCACCCACCATCCGCGCCGCCTGATCCACGGTAACGCCAAAGGGCGTTCCACGGGCGCGGCCTGAGCCAGGACCGCGGCGGCCGCCTGATCCCACCGCTGCCGCCACTGCGCGCGGACCCGCTGCTCGTCCTGACCGAGCACGCCAACCGCCAGCGATCGGACGAACTCCCAGGTCGTGTCCCAGGAAGGCAACTGCGCACCACGCGCCGCCGCCGACAACGCCGATTTCGAGGCCCGCGCACCATAACCCTGGCGCATGGCGTCGTAGGACGGGTCCCCCGCGCGCTGCTTGAGCTCCCACAGCTGCCGGGCGAACACCACCGCCGGTTCATCACCCTCGGGAGCCTTGGCCACCCGCCCCCTGCGTCCGGTTCTTGTCGTCTCGTTACCCATGGTGCCCCCACGTGACGGTCCGACAACGGCAGTATGCCAGCCCTAACGCGATGAGCCCTTCCGCCGATCAGTGGCCGAAACCCAGCCCCGGCCCGCCTAATCCCACCCCAAGGTCCGCGCCAGGTCCGCCAGCATCCGCTGCACCTGTGCCGTCACCCTGGCCGGGTTCCCTGGCGCGACCGTCGTCCACGACGACCCGTCATAAGTCCCCCGCTGCTCCAGCAGGTACCGCCCGCGTTCGGTGTCCAGGAAGCTCACCGTGTGCGCCGCAAGATGCCGGCGCCCAGCCCGATCCCGCATGGCCGCGGCGAACTGCCCCCCGCCGATGATCCCGCTGAGCATGTGCCCCAAGGCCTCCGCGTCAGCGGACCGGACCCGGCGGGCGCGCAGGGCGGCGGTCAGGTCTTCGGTTCCGGTGTAGGCGCGGCCGCAGGCCTCGTCGAAGACGGCGCTGGGCACGCTGACCGAGCGGCCGGGGCCGCCGCGCAGGGCGGGGGCGACCGAGACGATCAGGCGGGGCAGGGCGGTGCCGAAGGCTGGGCGCAGGCGGATGAGGTGGTCGCTCCGGATGGCCAGCAGGCCGGCATCGCCGGAGGCCACCGCGACCGCCCACACCTCGGGCTGCCGGGAGACCTGCACGGTCACCTCGCGCTGGGCGCCAGCCAGCAGGCGCAGCGCGGGGACCAGGTCGTCCTCCGGCGGCGCGGGCGGTCCCTGCCTGGCCGGGCCGGGTGGGCCGGCCAGCGCGGGTGGTGGCGCGCCCAGGTCCAGCCGTTGCCAGGTCAGGGCGAACTGGCGCGGGTCGAGTCTGAGTTCGGCGCGGCGCGTTCCCGCGGTCACGGCAACGTCCCCATGAGGCTGCCCCTCTCCGCTGTGTTGCGTCGGTGCGGAGGGTGAGACGGGAAACGGGACGTGCGGGTTCCCTATGAACGAGGTTCCCTATGCAGACCTACGAACGGCGGGGCATCGGCAGCCGGACCCGGAGCAGGAAACCGTAGAGCGCGCCCGCGACGCAGGCCAGGGCGAGCAGCACCGAGCTGAGCCTGCCCGCCAGCCCGTTCCCGGTCGGCGTCGCCCCGGCCGGCAGCACCACCAGCTCGCCCGCGGCCACCGGCACGGGCAGGGCGACCCGGAGGGTCTCGCCCTGGCGGTGCCCGCAGCCGTCCAGCTTGGCCTGGCGCTTCTGGCCGTCGACCGCCAGCTCGACCACGTCCTGCGCGGCCTGGCCAGAGCAGGGCGATGAGGTGACCACGACCGCGCTGACCTCGCGGGTCTGCGCCTGCGGCGGGGTGTCGCCGAGCAGCGGGCGCAGCCAGACGACCAGCGCGGTGCCGAGACCGACCAGCCCGACCGCGAGCAGGATCAGTCCCCAGCGCACGGGAGCGGGTCGGGGAGCCACCCTGCCGATGGTGGCAGAAGGCTCCCCGTACCGGTCAACCGGCGCTACCGCTTGGCCGGGACCTGGCGCAGCCGCTCGGCCTTGAGCACCGCGCCGCTCTCCACCGCGTCGCCGCGCACCGCGACCACGTCGCCGACCTTGGGCTTGTCCTGGATGCCGGAGAGGTCGACCGCCTGGGCCAGCCCGGAACGGGCCAGGATGGTGGCGCGGTCGCCGTCCAGCTTGGTCACGGTGCCGGTGAGGTGCGCCTTCGGCACGGTGACCCGCAACGCCTTGTTGTCCTTGGTCACCCGGACCGCGACCCGGTTGCCCGGCTTGAGGCCGGTCAGCTCGGCCACGCCGTTGCCGTGCACCCTGGTGCGCGCGTCCGCCTCCACGGTCACCTCGCCACCGCCGTCCCTGGTGACGGTGAGCTTGCTGGTCTCCACCGACTTCACCGTGCCGAGCAGCACGGTCGTGTCCGCCTGCTGGCGGCGCTTGTCCTTGGGGCCCTTGGCCGGGTGCGCGGCGGCCTCGGCCGCGACCGGCTCGGCGGCCAGCCGGACCTCGCCCGCGGGCTGGGCCTGGCCGGTGAGGCCGCCGAGCAGCACGGCCCCGATCGCCGCGCCCGCCACGCCGACCACCGCGACTACGCCGAGCGCCTTGAGCCCCCTGCGGCGGGGTGGCGCGGTCTCGGCAGGCTGCTCCTGCGGGACGGGCACGATCAACGGCTCCTCGTTCACGGTTCCTCCACGACGGCTGGGCGCACTTGACGGCTGGTGCGCGATCCGTCAGCCGACGCTCCTCGCCGAAGCTGAACCCGAGCTGAAACACCCGGTTCGGGGTGGGCACCTTCAGCCATGCTTCAGCCTGGCAGGACCACAATGGGACCGGTGAGCACCGCTGCACGAGTTCTGCTCGTCGAGGACGCCGAGGCCATCCGGGTCGCGGTGGCCTCCGCGCTGTCCGCCGCCGGGTACGCCGCCGAGGCCAGGCCGGACGGCCGCACCCTGGAGGCCGACCTGGAGTCCTTCCGGCCGGACCTGGTCATCCTGGACGTGATGCTGCCGGGCCGGGACGGGTTCGCACTGCTGGACGTGGTGCGCAGCCGGTGCGACTCGGCGGTGGTGCTGCTGACCGCGCGGGACGGCGTGCACGACCGGGTGCGCGGGCTGCGCGGCGGCGCGGACGACTACGTGGTCAAGCCGTTCGAGCTGGCCGAGCTGATCGCGCGGGTGGGCGCGGTGCTGCGGCGGCTCAACCGGGTGCCCTCCACCACCCAGATCGCCGACCTGGTGATCGACGCCGACGGCGGGATCGTCTCCAGGGGCGGGGCGAACATCGAGCTGACCGCGACCGAGCTGCGGCTGCTGTCCTACCTGGCCGCCCAGCGCGGGCGGGTGGTGAGCAAGACGCAGATCCTGACCGCGGTGTGGGGCTATGAGGACTACGACGCGAACCTGGTCGAGGTGCACGTGAGCGCGCTGCGCCGCAAGCTGGAGGCGCACGGGCCGCGACTGCTGCACACCGTGCGCGGCCTGGGCTACGTGCTGCGCGCGAACGAGCCGTGACCGGCGCCGAGCCGCGACCGCTGCGCACCGGCTCGCTGCGGCTGCGGGTGTCCTGGGCCTCCTTCGGCGTGTTCGCGCTGGCCGTCATCGCGCTGATCGTGCTGGTGGACTGGCGCTTCGGCGTGCAGTCGGCGCGCGAGCTCAAGGACCGGATGCAGGCGCGCGGGGACCTGGTGGTCAGCGCGGCGCGGGACTTCCCGAGGGACAACCAGTACCTGGCGGTCAAGGCCACCGGCAACGGCATCCGCGGCACCGTGGTGCTGCCCAACGGCCAGGAGTTCCACGGCCCCAACCTCGGCGAGCTGGTCGACCCGGTGCGGGTGGAGCGGCAGCTGCCCGGCAAGCGCAAGCTCATCCTGGTCGCCGACCGCACCGAGACCAGCGCGGCCCAGCGCAGGCTGCGCCAGCTGCTGTCCCTGCTCGGCGTGGGCACCCTGCTCATCGCGGCCCTGGTGCAGGCGCTGGTGATCCGGCTGTCGCTGCGCCCGCTGGACCGGATGACCAGCCTGGCCCGCTCCATCGCCGGTGGGCACCGCGGCGGCAGGCTGGCGCCGACCAAGCGGAACACCGACATGGGCCGCTCCGCCGCCGCCTTCGACGAGATGCTGGACGCCCTGGAAGGCGCGGAACGGCAGGCGCGGGAGTCCGAGGAACGGGTGCGCCGGTTCCTGGCCGACGCCGCGCACGAGCTGCGCACCCCGCTGGCCGGGGTGCAGGCCGCGGCCGAGGCGGTGGTGCAGAGCAGCCCGGAGACCAGCTTCGAGGAGCGGGAGCGGCTCAACGTGCTGATGGCGCGGGAGGCCAGGCGGGCCAGCAGGCTGGTGGAGGACCTGCTCTCCATCGCCAGGATCGACGAGGGCCTTGAGCTGCGCTGGGAGCCGGTGGACCTGCTGGCGCTGGCCCGCTCGGAGGCCGAGCGGATCCGGCTGCTGGCCAACCACGTGCAGGTGGTGGTCGCGGGCACGCCGGTGGTGGTCTCCGGGGACGCCGACCGGCTGGCCCAGGTGCTGGCCAACCTGCTCGGCAACGCCCGCCGCTACTCCGAGCGCGGCGGCGTGGTCACGGTGCAGGTCGGGCAGCACGGGCCGTGGGCCTACGCCGAGGTCGCCGACGCCGGGCCGGGGGTGCCGCCCGCGGACCGGGAGCGGATCTTCGACCGGCTGGTGCGGCTGGACTCCGCGCGGGACCGGGGCTCGGGCGGCGCCGGACTTGGCCTGGCGATCGCGCAGGGCATCGCGCGGGCGCACGGCGGCAACCTGGAGTGCGTGCAGCCGCCGCCGGGTCAGCCGGGGGCGCTGTTCCGGCTGCTGCTGCCGATCCGCCCGCCCGGCGACTGACCCGCGCGGCTCACTCCGGGCTGGCCGGGGTGACCTTCTTGACGTACAGCAGCCGGTCACCGGTCTCGATCGCGTCCGCCTCCGGCGCGTCCACCCGGTACAGCTGACCGGCGCGGACCACGCCGAGCACGATGTCGGAGATGTGCCGGGGTGAGCCGCCGACCTCGTTGGGCTCCACGTCGCGTTCGGCGATGGCCAGGCCGGCGTCCGGGGTGAGCAGGTCCTCGAACATCTCCACGATGGACGGGGTGGTGGTGGCCATGCCGAGCAGGCGGCCCGCGGTCTCGCTGGAGACCACCACCGAGTCGGCGCCGGACTGGCGGAGCAGGTGCACGTTCTCCGCTTCCCGGACCGAGGCGACGATCTGGGCCTTGGGGGCGAGCTCGCGGGCGGTCAGGGTGACCAGCACCGCGGTGTCGTCCCGGTTGGTGGCCACCACCACGGCCTTGGCCTGCGGCACGCCCGCGATGCGCAGCACGTCGGAACGGGTGCCGGAGCCGTGCACGGTGACCAGCTTCTGCTGGGTGGCGGCTTCCAGGGACTCGTGCTCGGTGTCCACCACCACGATCTGGCTGGGGTCCACCCCGTCGCCGAGCAGCGCGCTGACCGACGAGCGGCCCTTCGTGCCGTAGCCGATGACGACCACGTGGTCACGCACGTTGGCCCTCCACTTCTGGATCTTGAAAGCCTGGCGGGAGCGTTCGGTGAGCACTTCGAGGGTGGTACCGACCAGCACGATCAGGAAGAGCACCCGGAGTGGGGTGATCACCAGGATGTTGGTCAGCCGGGCCGAGTCCGAGACCGGGGTGATGTCGCCGTAGCCGGTGGTGGACAGCGAGACGGTGGCGTAGTAGATGGAGTCGAGCAGGGTCAGCCCATTCTCGTCCACGTCCCGGTAGCCGTGGCGGTCCAGGTACACGATGACCACCGTGACGGCCAGCGCGATGGACGCGCCGATCACCCTGGTGATGATCGAGCGCACCGGACCGCGGCCACCCTCGGGGATCTTGATGACCCCCACCAGGTCGTGGTCAGGACGGTCGGTCAGCTGGCTCACCGACCACCGACGCCGGATCATGCGGCACTCCCCCGATCGGTCAGGCCGGACGCGCGGGCGCCGGCGGTGCGCACCAGTGTGGCGAGTGCCTCCGCGTGCTCGTGCAGCGAGGGCAGGTCAACCCGCTCGTCCGCGCCAGGACCCGGTCGCGCGGTCAGCGGCGGCAGGGCGGGCAGCGCCCGTGCGCCCAGCGCGGTGCCCAGCAGCGGAGCGGCCTGCGCGCGCACCGGTTCGGCGGCACAGCACAGCACCTCTTCGGCGGCCAGCTCCGCCGGGTACTCGCCGAGCAGCTCGTACAGGCTGGCCGCCGAGGGCAGGCCCGCGCCGTCGGCGAGCAGCCGCAAGCCCAGCGCGGGTGCGCGGCGGCCGGTGGCGGCCAGGTGCGCGCGCACGCCCAGGCGCAGCGCGGCGATCCGGCCGCGGCCGCCGCGCACGCCGAGGCCGTGCAGCTGGCCCTCGCGCACGGTCGGCTCGAACGGCGGGAACCGCCAGTCGGCCAGCGCCTGCGGGGCGGGCACGTCGTGGTGGGTGTAGAGCAGCAGGGTCGGCGCGCCGGGCTCGGCAGGCCACTCGGCGTACACCGAGGGCACACCGCGCAGGTCCCAGCGGCGGATCCGCGGCCAGCCGTCGCGGTCCAGGCGCAGGGCCAGCGCGTCGGCGGAACGGGTCACATCGGTCCGGTGCGCCGGGTCGGCGCTGATCGCGGGGATGGTCGTCCAGTCACGCAGGTCCGCCAGGAAGGTCTCGGCCAGGGCCTTGACCGCCTGTGCTTCGGCGGCACCCGCGCCCGGATGGTGGTCGTCGGTCACGGCGAAGCAGGCTAGGGCATCGGCGCGGGCGGCCACCGCCGACACGACCTATGCTCGCCGGCATGAAGCGTGCCAAGGCCGCGGTCGTGCTGGCCGGGTTCCTCAGCGGGATGGGTGTGCTGCACCTCGCACACCCGAAGCCCTTCGACAAGCTGGTGCCCGAGGCACTGCCCGGCGGACCCCGGACCTGGACCTATCTGTCCGGGGTCGCCGAGTTGGCGGTGGGCGCGGCGGTGGCCGTGCCGAAGACCCGCAGGCTGGGCGCGCTGGCCGCCGCCGCGCTGTTCGTCGCGGTGTTCCCGGCCAACGTCAAGATGGCCTGGGACTGGCGGCACAAGCCACTCAAGCAGAAGCTGGTCGCCTTCGGCAGGCTGCCACTTCAGGTCCCGCTGGTGCTGTGGGCACTGCGGGTGCGCCGCAACGCCGGTCAGTAGTAGAGCACGTCCCAGTGCGGCGGGTTGGCCTCACGGGTGTAGATGTTCCCGGCCGCTGACACCCACTGCTCCACGCCGAAGGTGGGCCTGCGCTGGGTGAAGCTGCGCCGGATGTAGCCCTCCACGCAGTCCGCGCGGCGGATGTCGACCTTGTAGCCGTTCCAGTGCGAGTAGGTGCCGCTGCCGTGCCCGGTCTCGGTGCCACCGGTGAGGTGCACGGCGCAGCCGCTGGCCCGCTTGAGCGTGATGACCTGGTCAATGGTGCCGGAGTAGATCTGCTCGAAGGAGGTGCAGCTGGGGTCGAGCCGGTTCGAGCAGTTGCCGCTGGAGGACCAGGTGATCCCGGCCGCGCGCAGCCGGGCGGTCGCGGTGGCGTGACTGATCTTGACCCCGCTCCTGGGCTCCGCCGGCAGGTCGAACCCGGCCAGCCGAACGTGCTCAGGGGTGCGCTGTTCGGTGGACGGGACGGCGGTCGCGGAGGCGGCAGGGGCGGTGAACAGGCCGATGGCCGACATGGTGACGGCTAACAGGCCTCCGATAATTTGTGTACGCATGGGTCTCCTAAAACGCAGGGGAGCGAACCATGCGCCACCGAATGGTTGGATGGTCACAAGTTGACGGAGAGATAAGAAAAATCCCTCCATCCAGGGCAACCCATTGCGCGAAATGGACGAAAACGGTGCTCGGCCAGGCGGCCGCCGCACCGATCAACGACCGATCGGCCTAGGATGCCGGGGTGCCGCCACTCCAACACGCCGCTTCGGCGCTCGGCTGGCACGGCGTGGTCATCCCCGATGTCGCCGTGCTGGGCCAGCAGGTGTCCGCGGTGGTCCGCGTCCTGGACCACGTGCACCAGTGGCGCACCGAACACGGCTGGCCGCCGGAGCCGGACCCGTCCTGGTTCCGCTCCTGGTTCGAGCCGGACTTCCACGACCAGATCCCGGTGCCCGCGGTGGAGCTGCTGGGCGTGCTGGTGATCGAGTCCTCGGTGGAGTCCGCGCTGAACTCCTGCGGCACCCTGATGACCCTGGCCCCGTGCGCGGTGGTGCTGCCCGCGCCGCAGCCCGCGGACGCCTGGCCGCTGATCGAGCTGGACTACTACGGCATCGGCGTGGTCACCGCGGACACCGACGGCGCCGATGTGCTGATCGCGCCGGAGGACCGCTCGCGGGAGTTCGGTCCCTCGCTGTTCGGCCGCTGGTTGCAGGAAGTGCTCTACGAACAGGCGCTGAAGCTGACCACGCAGACGGTGCGCACCCGCAACTGAGCCCGGGAGCCCTCCCGGCGCACCCGGCTTACCGTGCCGCCATGCCCCGCACCGCGCCGGTCGTCCTCGGGATCGCCCTCACCCTCGCCGGTTGCGCCGCCGAACCGGCCCCGCCGCCCGCTCCGACTTCCTCGACCGCGCCTGCCACGCCGACCAGGGAGATCACCCCGAAGGACCTGCTGCGCGCGCAGGCCCGCGGCTCCACGGTGGACATGGCGACCACGGCCTGCCGCCAGGGCGTCGCGGCGACCGACCCGGTGTGCGGCGAGCACCTGAACGCCGTCGAGCAGACCGTGGCCAAGGTGCAGGAGGCGCTGAGCCGGTGGTTCAAGGGCCGCGACCTGACCAAGGCGAACGAGGTGGCCGCCTCGGTGGCCAAGTCGGTGGGGCTGGTGCGGAAGATGAACTGCTACGCGATGAACGGGCCGGAGCACAAGCCGGGCAAGAACGAGTCGGAGCTGTGCGGCTCGATCGGGCGGATCGCGCTGTTGCAGTGGCTGAACTACCAGAGCACGGTGGAGCAGCTCTAGGCCGTGCCTAGCGCATCGGGATCGAGCGGACCAGGTCCCGCAGGCCTTCGGCGTCGAGCAGGTCGGCCGGGCGCAGGGTGACGTCGGCGCGCACGTAGTGGAAGGCGGCGCGCACGGTGTCCAGCTCCGCGCCGGAGAGTGCGGCCCAGGCCAGGCGGTAGGCGGCGAGCTGGACCGACAGCGCGGGCAGGTGGTCCTCGTCGGGGACCGCGCCGGTCTTCCAGTCGACCACGGTCCAGCCGCCGTCCGGGTCGGCGAAGACCGCGTCCATCCGGCCGCGCACGGTGATGCCGTCCACCTCGGTCTCGAACGGGACCTCCACGTCGTGCGGCGTGCGCTCGGCCCAGGCGCTGGCCAGGAAGGCGCGTTGCAGGACGTCCACGTTCTCCTCGGCAGGCAGGTCGGCGTCGGCCGCGCCGGGCAGCTCGTCGAACTCGAGCAGCCGACTGGCCTGGAAGCGGTTCTCCAGCCAGGCGTGGAAGGCGGTTCCCCGGCGCGCCAACGGGTTCGGCGGGAACGGCAGCGGGCGGCGCAGGCGGCGGGCCAGCGCGTCCGGGTCCTTGGCCAGCTCGACCAGCTGGCTGACCGAGAGCTGTTCGGGCAGCAGGACCTGTTCCCGGCGGCTCGCGGCGGCGGCGCGTTCGGCGAGCAGGACGTCGACGTCGCGGGCCCAGCCCTCCGGGTCGAACTCGGTGGCGGGCACGGGTTCGGGGGCCGGTTCGGGTTCGGGTTCGGCGGCAGCCTCCGGGGCGGGCTCGGGCGGCTCCGGCTCGTCGAAGTAGGGGTCCTCCGGCAGGTACTCGTCCTCCTCCGGCGGGAGGTAGTCGTCATCCGGGGGCAGGTACTCCTCGTCCGACGGGGTGGCGAGCGGTTCCTCGTCGGCCGGTTCCTCCTCCGGCGGCCGATATTCGTCCACAGTGGACAGTGCTTGGCGGACCAGGTTCGCGCCCTCGGTGACCGCGGAGCGCCTGCGCGCCAACGGGTCCACCGGCCAGGTGAGGCTGTTGCCCTGGGCCGCCAGCGGGTTGGCGTCGTCCTCGTCGGGGCGGTCGGCCCAGTGGTGCACGATGCCGACCCGCTCGCCGGCGGTGACCACCTCGTGGATCTCGGTCAGGAACTCCGAGGGGCCGCGCGGTTTCTCCCCGGTCTCGCCCCACCAGTGGCCGGAGACCAGCAGGGTCTCCTCGGACCGGGTCAGCGCCACGTAGAGCAGCCTGCGCTCCTCGGCCAGCCGCCGTTCCTCGAACTCCTCGGAGTGCACGGCCAGGGCTTCCTCGATCTCCTTGCGGTTCTCGCAGGAGGCCAGGTTCAACCCGGGCAGGTCCTGGGCGTCGCCGCGCAGCACCGCGGGCAGCTGGTGCGGCACCCGCAGCCAGGAGGCGGACTTGCGGCGGCCCGGGAAGACGTCCTTGACCAGGTGCGGCACCGCGACCACCTGCCACTCCAGGCCCTTGGCCGCGTGCGCGGTGAGGATCTGCACCCGGTCGGGCGAGACCTCGACCTCGCCGGGTTCCAGGCCGTCCTCGGCGCGTTCGGCGGTGGCCAGGTAGTCCAGCAGGCCGTTGAGGGTGGGGTTGGCGCTGCTGCGGGCGAACTCGGAGACCACGTCGGCGAAGGCGTCCAGGTGCGCGCGGCCCACGCCGGAGAGGCGGGACAGCGACTCGATGTCCAGCAGCAGGGTGCGTTCCACGTCGGCGACCAGCTCGCCAAGCGGCTGGTCGCCGCGGCGGCGCAGCGCGGCCAGCTCGCCGCCGAGCCTGCGGATCCGGCGGTAGCCCTCGGGGCTGTAGTCCTCTGGCGGGCCGGGATCGTCCAGCGCGTCCACCAGCCCGGCTTGTTCGGCGTGCTCGCCGGGCAGCGCGTCGGCCAGCGCGTCCAGCGGGTCCGGGCCGCCGCGTTTGTTCTCCGGGGTGGCCAGGTGCCGGGCCCGGCGCCACAGCGCGGCCAGGTCAGCGACACCCAGCCGCCAGCGGGCGCCGGTGAGCAGGCGCATGGCCGCGGTGCCCGCCAGCGGGTCGGTGAGCATGCGCAGCGCGCTGACCAGGTCGCGGACCTCGGGCTCGTCCAGCAGGCCGCCGAGGCCGACCACCTCCACCGGCAGGCCGCGTTCGCGCAGCGCGGCGGCGATCCCGGCCATGTCGGCCCGCCTGCGCACCAGCACCGCGGCCGTCGGCGGCGCGCCGGTGGCGTCCACTGTGGACTCCCAGCGGGCGGCGACGGTGTCGGCCACCCAGTCCAGCTCGGCCCGGATGTCCGGCAACAGCGCGATCCGCACGTCGCCGACGCCCGCGCCGTCCCTGGCCCGCAGCTCGGCCACGCCGGAACGCAGCTCGGCGGAGACCTGGTTGGCCAGCCTCAGCACCTCCGGCGGGTTCCGGAAGCTGGTGAGCAGGCCATAAGTCGTTGCCGGGACCCACTTCCCGCGCGGGTCGCGGGCCGGGAAGTCGGTGGCGAAGCGGGGCAGGTTGGCCGCGCTCGCGCCGCGCCAGCCGTAGATCGCCTGCACCGGGTCGCCGACCGCGGTGACCGGCAGCACCGGCCGCCCGGCCCCGCCGAAGAGCCCGCGCAGCAGCACCCGCTGGGCGTGGCCGGTGTCCTGGTACTCATCCAGCAGCACCGCGCCGTAGCGCTCCCGCTCCAGCGCCACCACGTCCGGATCGGACTCGGCCAAGGTGGCCGCCAGCGACATCTGGTCGGCGAAGTCCATCGCCGCCTCCCGCCGCTTGCGCTTGGCGTAGGCCTCCACCAGCGGCAGCAGCGCGACCCGGAGCCGTTGCGCGGCAACGATCTCCTGCAGGGCCACCGGCAGGCCCTCGCGCTGCCGGGGCGCCCTCGGCGCGTCCTCGATCAGGCGGCAGAACTCCGCGGCGTGCGCCCGCAGCTGGTCCGGGGTGACCAGGTGCTCGCCCAGCTCACCGGCCAGGGACAGCAGGTACTGGGTGACCGTGGCCGGCACCTTGTCGGTGTCGATGTCCTCGGTCCACCCGGCCACCACCCGGTGCGCGAGCTGCCAGGCCGCGGTCTCGGTGAGCAGCCGGGCCCCCGGCTCGACCGGCAGCCGCAGCCCGTGCTCGCCGACCAGCCTGCCCGCGTAGGCGTGGTAGGTCAGCACGGTCGGCTCGGCCGCGGTGACCGCGGCCCTGCGGTCGCCGCTGGGATCGAGCCGTTCCAGCAAACCGGAACCGGCCAGCCTGCGCAGCCGGGCACGCACCCGGTCGGCGAGCTGGCGGGCGGCCTTGCGGGTGAAGGTCAGGCCCAGCACGCGTTCCGGGGTGACCAGGCCGTTGGCCACCAGCCACACCACCCTGGCCGCCATGGTCTCGGTCTTGCCCGCGCCCGCTCCCGCGATGACCAGGGCGGGCTCGGCAGGCGCGGCGATCACCTCGGCCTGTTCCGGGGTGGGCGGATGCAGGCCGAGCGCCGCCGCCACCTCGTGCGGGGTGGCGAGTTCGGTCACTCGCTCACCTGCCTGCCGGAATCCTGTGTGGGGCAACAGGTCTTGGCCGGGCAGCGGGAGCAGTCGGTGTTCTCGGTCGCGGTGAAGGCAGGTCCGATGCAGGCCTGCCCGGCGGCGTAGACCGCGTCCAGCCAGACCTTGGTCTTCTCCCCGTCCAGCGGCGGCTGGTTGCGCTCGGCCGCGCCGGACTTCTTGTCCGGCTTGGCCACGTAGAGCAGCCGCGCGCCGCCGGGTTCGTCCCGCAGGCCGAGGGAGGAGAACGCGCCGAGCGCGGCGGCCAGCTGGTAGACGGCCAGCTGCGGATGCTCCTCGGCCTCCTTCTTGCTGACCGCGGTGCGCGCGGTCTTGATGTCCACCACCACCGGGCGGCCCTCGCTGTCGGCGTCCAGCCGGTCCACCCGGCCCTTGACCCGCAGCCACGGCCCGCCCTCCTCCTTCGGCGGCAGTTCCACGGTGATCTCGTGCTCGACCGCGACCTGGGTCAGCTCGGCCCTGCTGCGCACCAGCCAGGCCCGGAAGGAGTCGACCATCTGCTCGACCCTGGCTCTTTCCTTGCGGGAGAACCAGGGCGCGCCCGCGTCCACCGCGGCCCAGGCCTCGTCCAGGGTGCGCTGCAGGGCCTGCGGGTCGGCGCCGGAGGCGGCGGCCTGCACCAGGGCGTGCACCAGCGAGCCGGTGATGGAGGCCAGCTCGGCCGGGTCCTGGCCGCCGTGCCGCTCCACCATCCAGCGCAACGGGCAGCGCGAGAGGATGTCCACAGTGGACGGCGAGATGCCGACCGCTTCCACGTCTGTCCACAATGGACGTTCAGTGCTGGTCTCGCCGAGGCCGTACCAGGAGTCCGGGTGCGCGCCGGGCACCCCGGCCGCGGCCAGCCTGGCCAGCTGGGTGGCCGCGCGCTGCCGCTGGTCCGCCTCGGCCCGCGGATCGCAGACCGCGCGGCGCAGGTCGCCGACCAGGTCGGCCAGGATCAGGCCGCGGCTGGGCTGGAACACCGGGCGGACCGCGTCGGCCTCCTCGCTGCCCTCGAAGTCTGCGCCGTCCAGCTCGTCCAGGAAACGGGACGGGGTGTCGTCCTCGCCGCGCACCGCGCTGACGATCAGCGACTGCCGGGCCCGGCTGGCCGCGACCAGCAGCAACCGCCGTTCCTCGGCCAGGATCGGGGCCACCGCGGAGACCTTGTCCTCGGCGCGCACCCCGGAGAGCAGATCGACCAGCCGCTCCACCCCGAGCAGCGAGCCGCGCAGCCGCAGGTCCGGCCAGATCCCCTCCTGCACCCCCGGCACCGCGACCACCGCCCACTCCCGGCCGACCGCGGCGTGCGCGGTGAGCAGCGCCACCGCCTCGCCCTGCGGCGCGGCCGGGGCCAGCGTGTCACCGGAGATCTGTTGCGAGGCAAGGTAGTCGGCGAACCCGGCCACCCCGGAGCCGGGCAGCCGGTCGGCGTAGCGGGCCGCCGCGTCGAACAGCTCGACCACCGAGTCCAGATCCCGGTCCGCCTGCGCGCCAACGGGTCCGTGCCGCCCGGCCAGCGCCAGCCAGCGCTGCTCCAGCCCGCTGGCCTGCCAGACCTGCCACAGCACCTGCTCCACGCCTTCCCCGGCGGCCACCGCCTGCCGGGCGATCCGCAGCAGCATGGCCACCCGGCGCGCCGGCTCGGCGGCCTCGTCCAGCGCGACCAGCTTCTCGTCCACGTTGAGCGCCTCGACCAGCAGCTCACCGCTGGCCCGGTCGCCACCGGAAGCCAGCTCCAGGCGGCGCAGGCCGCGGCGGAGCTTGCGCAGCGCCAGCGGATCGCCGCCGCCGAAGGGCCCGGTGAGCAGCGCGGCGGCCAGGTCGGGGTCGAGCAGCTCGGGATCGGCCGCGCAGCGCAGCACGGTCAGGAACGGCCACACCGCGTTCTGCTGGGGCAGCGGCAGCTCGTCCCCGGGCACCGCCACCGGCACCCCGGCGGCCAGCAGTGCCCTGCGCAGCACGGGCAGCGTGTTCCCGGTGCTGCGCACCAGCACCGCCATCGCCGAGTAGGGCACCTCCGCCAACAGGTGCGCCCGCCGCAGCTGGTCGGCGATCCAGGTCGCCTCCTGCGCCGCCGAGGCCAGCACCTTCACCTGCACCGACCCCGGATCGCCGTCGGGTCGGTACCACCGGTACCGTCCGCGCCACCGGCACCACCGCTACCGTCCGTACCGCCTGCACCACCGCTACCGTCCGTACCGCCGGTGCCGCCCC
>NZ_JBSFUA010000086.1:0-16899 GCF_053591555.1 Crossiella sp. NPDC003009
CGCTGCCCGTGGAACCGGACCCCCTCCTGGCCGACGAGCCCGTGTCCGCGCCGGACGTCTCGGCGGGCCCGGCGGCCGGCGCCCGGCAGCCGCAGGCCGCGGCCGATCCGGTGTGCGGGCCTGCGCGGTGGTTCGGCTGGGGTGTCGACGTCCTCGGTGGAGCTGCGGGCGTAGCGGGCGGCCTCGGCCGGCGCGGCCCCGCGCAGCAGGGCGCGGTGCATCCGCTCCAGCCGGGCGATGTCAGCGGGGCCGTAGCGGCGGTGCCTGCCGGTGGTGTGGTCGCTGGGGCCGAGGCCGTAGCGGCGGTCCCAGGTGCGCAGGGTGGCCGGGGCGACGCCGAGCCGGCCGGCCATCGCGGCCACGGTCAACCGGAGGGAGGACTCCTCGTCGCCAGTTCTCGGGACGAGCGCGGACGGCGCGGGATGTCGCCGCGTCGGCCGGGGTATACCCGGACCTGTCGATCTCGTCACGTGTTCATGTTCAGGTCGGGGTCACCCGGTCGGCAACCTGAGTCAGGTGGTGCAGGCCGCTGACAAGCCATTTTGATCACCCGGCGTTGAACTAGGTCTGACGAGCCTAGCGATTGAACAAGTTTTGGCGCGGTTCTACGGTTGATCAAGGTTAGATCCGGGCACCCCACGGCACGACGACACATCAACTCCGGCAAGAAGGTGGTCGCGATGGCTGACACCCGGCGACTCCCCGGCCCGAACGCGGACCTGTGGGACTGGCAGTTGCGCGGCTCCTGCCGCGGTATGGACAGTGCGTTCTTCTTCCACCCCGACGGTGAGCGGGGACCAGCAAGGGCACGGCGCGAGGCCAAGGCCAAAGCGGTGTGCGAGGCGTGCCCAGTGCTCGCCCAGTGTCGTCGGCACGCGCTCGCCGTCCAGGAGCCGTATGGCATCTGGGGCGGGATGTCGGAGTCCGAACGAGAGTCGATCATCAGCAACCGCCGGCGCAAGCTGGCCCTGACCCCAGCTCCGGCCTGAACCCGCCGGAGTCCGCCGCCATACGCGCAGCCACCGCACAACCCCTTCTGACGACTTAGGGCGACACCCCCGGATCCGGGAGGTGCCGCCCTTGTCGTTCGTCACGCGTGCTTCGTTACCAGCCGAAGGTCAGTGGCCGTGCCCGTGACCGTGGCCGTGCCCGGAGCCCGCGGGCTCGTCGTCCCTCTTCTCCACCACCGAGGCCTCGGTGGTGAGCACCATCCGGGCGATCGAGGCGGCGTTGGCCACCGCGGAGCGGGTGACCTTGACCGGGTCGACCACACCGTCGGCGATCAGGTCGCCGTAGGTGAGGGTGGCCGCGTTGAAGCCCTGGCCCCACTCCGAGTCCTTGACCTTGTGCACCACGACGGAGCCTTCCAGCCCGCCGTTGGCCGCGATCCAGAACAGCGGCGCGTTGAGCGCCTCGCGCACGATGGCCACACCGGTGGCCTCGTCGCCGGTCAGGCCCAGGTTGCCGTCGAGCTCCTTGGCCGCGTGCACCAGGGCGGAACCGCCGCCGGGCACGATGCCCTCCTCGACCGCGGCCTTGGTGGCGGCGACCGCGTCCTCGATGCGGTGCTTGCGCTCCTTCAGCTCGGTCTCGGTGGCCGCGCCGACCTTGATCACCGCGATGCCGCCGGAGAGCTTGGCCAGCCGCTCCTGCAGCTTCTCGCGGTCCCAGTCGGAGTCGGTGGCCTCGATCTCCCGGCGGATCTGCTCGATGCGAGCGTCTACACCGGCCCGGTCGCCACCGCCGTCGACGATGGTGGTGGTGTCCTTGGTGACCACGACGCGGCGAACCTTGCCGAGCACCTCCAGACCGACCTCGGAGAGCTTGAGCCCGACCTCGGGCGCCACCACCTGGCCGCCAAGGACGGCGGCGAGGTCGTCCAGGAACGCCTTGCGGCGGTCGCCGAAGTACGGCGCCTTGACCGCGGTGACCCGCAGCGTCTTGCGCAGCGAGTTGACCACCAGGGTGGACAGGGCCTCGCCCTCGACGTCCTCGGCGATGATCAGCAGCGGCTTGCCGGCCTCTGCGGTCTTCTCCAGCACCGGCAGCAGGTCGGCCAGCGCGGAGATCTTGTCCTTGTGCAGCAGGACGTAGGCGTCCTCCAGCACGGCCTCCTGCGCCTCCTGGTCGGTGGCGAAGTAGGCGGAGATGTAGCCCTTGTCGAACTGCACGCCCTCGGTCACGTCCAGCTCGGTGGCCAGGCTGGAGGACTCCTCGACGGTGATGACACCGTCTTCGCCCACCCGCTCGATGGCCTCACCGAGCAGCGCGCCGATCGACTCGTCGCGGGAGGCGACGGTGCCGACCTGGGCGATGTTGTCGCGGCCCTTGACCGGGGTGGCGCGCGCCTTGAGCGCCTCCACCACGGCGTCCGAAGCCGCCTGGATGCCCTTGCCCAGCGAGGCCGGGTTGGCGCCCGCGGCCACGTTGCGCAGGCCGACCCTGACCATGGCCTGGGCCAGCACGGTGGCGGTGGTGGTGCCGTCGCCTGCCACGTCGTTGGTCTTGGTGGCCACGGTCTTGGCCAGCTGCGCGCCCAGGTTCTCGAAGGCGTCGGGCAGCTCGATCTCCCGCGCGATGGTCACACCGTCGTTGGTGACGGTGGGCCCACCGAACTTCTTGTCCAGCACGACGTGCCTGCCGCGCGGGCCAAGGGTGACCTTGACCGCGTCGGCCAGCTGGTTCACCCCGCGCTCGAGCGCGCGGCGAGCCTGCTCGTCGAAGCTGATGTGCTTAGCCATCTCTTCCCATCTCCTTCTCGTGCCCTGCACGTAGAACCGCCCCGTGACCCCCGGAGGGGCCGCCGGGGCGGATCAGGTGCTCAGCAGCAGGTCGTCACTTCTGGATGACGGCCAGCACGTCGCGGGCGGAGAGGATCAGGTACTCCTCGCCGTTGTACTTGACCTCGGTGCCACCGTACTTGGAGTAGATGACGACGTCGCCGACGTTCACGTCCACCGGGACGCGGTTGCCCTTGTCGTCCACACGACCCGGCCCAACGGCCAGGACGGAGCCCTCCTGGGGCTTCTCCTTGGCGGTGTCCGGGATGACGATGCCGGACGCGGTCGTCGTCTCGGCCTCGCTCGCCTGGACGAGGATCTTGTCCTCGAGCGGCTTGATGTTCACGCTCACCGGTTTGACCTCCGTAGGTCTTCGAAAGCGTTGGCAGGTAGTTGAGTTACGGCTCCTACCATCCCGTCGTCGCGGGTGCCGGGGCGGTGAAGCGCCGTTCGTTTGGCACTCTACCCCTGAGAGTGCCAACGCTCAACGACGGCCCCTCGGAACGAGTGAGCGGTATCTCTCAGCCTCGGTCGCCAGCCCCCTGGCCGTGGCGAGTTCCGCGAGGTCACGATACGCACCCGGCTCGCCCGCCGTGACCAGACCCAGCAGTTCGGACTCGGCCTCGGCCAGCCTGCCCTCCGCCCAGAGCAGGTGCGCCAGGTTGTACCGGGCCAGATCGTCCCCGGCGGCCACGGCGGCCCGGTAGACCGCCTCGGCCGAGGCGGGGTCGCCGAGGTGCTCGCTGTAGTAGTTGCCGAGGGAGTTGACCGCCTCGCTCTCCCCGGCGGCCACCCCGGCCCGCAGCAGCTCGACGCCCTCGGCCTCGCGCCCGGCGTCGATGAACTGGTCGGCCAGCTGCACCCTGGCCATGGCCAGGTCGCCGGGGTCGGCCAGCTCGGCCAGCGCCCGCCACAGGATCTGCTCGGCCTCGGCCCGCCGGTCCTCCAGCTCGGCGATCTCGGCCGCCTCGAAGAAGGTCTCCGCGTCGCCGAGGGCCATGCCCAGGTCGAGGGCGGCGAACATCTCCTGGCGTTCGCCCAGGTCGCGGTGGGCGCGGGCGAGCTGGGCGTGCGCCTCGGGCAGTCCGGCCGCGACGGCCGCGGCGAAGACCTCGACCGCGGCCCGGGACCGGTGGTTGCGGCGGAGCAGCCTGCCGAGCTTGAGCAGGGCCTGCTGCTCGCCCAGCTCGACCGCCCGGCGGAAGGCGGGCTCGGCCCTGGCCGCGGCGTGCGGGTCCTCGTCCAGCAGCAGCGCGTACTGGTAGGCGGAGTGCCGCTGGCCGCTCTCCGCGCCCTCGGCGAGCAGGAGCTCCGCCTCGGCGGCCCGCTGCTCGAAGCGCAGCACGATGCCCAGCTCGGCACGGGCGCAGTCGGCCAGCACCGGGTCGTCGTCGGCGAGCAGGCCGCGCAGCAGCCGCTCCTGCTCGGCCGGGTCGCCGTCGGCCTCGGCCAGCTGGGCCTGGCCCATCACCGCCCAGCGCTCGCCCAGCCGGGCGGCGATGCCGAGCTGCTCGCGGGCCTCCTCGGTGTACTCGCCCAGCTCGACCAGGGCCATGCCCAGCGCCTGGTGCGCGTCCAGGCAGCCGGCCACCACGGCCTTGCGGTAGCTGTGCACGGCCTGTTCGAGCAGGGTGCGGTCCCTGGCCGGCAGGTAACGCTGGCGGAGCACGTTGCCCAGGTTGTAGTGCGCGTGCTCGCCACCGGCGTCGATGGCCCGGCGGAAGCAGTGCTCCGCGCGCTGCCAGCGCCGCTGGTCGGCCAGCGCCATCCCCAGCTCGTTCCACTGCACGGCGCTGGCCCCGTCCCGTTCGGCCCGGCTCAGCCGGTCGTCCAGCCAGCTCATACCTCAACCGTAGGCCCGGAGTTCCGGGAAGTTCACCGCGCCGTGCCGAGGTGGCAACCAATGGTGGCTGGTGCCCGTCACGCGTCCGGGCGTGGGATCGAGGGGTTCCCACTGACCGGAGGTCCCCCACCATGCGCGTGTCCCGACGCTCCGCCCTGCTCGGCGGCGCGGCCACCCTGGCCCTGAGCACCGCCCTGCCCGCCGTCGCCGCCCCCTCCCGCAAGCTCGTCGACCCGTTCACCCTGGGCGTCGCCTCCGGTGACCCGACCTCGGACGGCGTAGTGCTGTGGACCCGCCTGGCGGTGTCCCCGCTGAACGAGGACGGCCTCGGCGGCATGCCGGGCCGGGTGGTGCCGGTGCACTGGGAGGTGGCCGAGGACGAGCGGTTCCGCCGGATCGCCAGGCGCGGGGTGGCGCACGCCCGGCCGGAGTCCGCGCACACCGTGCACGTGGAGGTCGGCGGCCTGCGCGCCGGTCGCGAGTACTTCTACCGCTTCCGCACCGGCGGCGAGATCTCGCCGGCCGGCCGCACCCGCACCGCGCCCGGCCCCGAGGTGCTGCGCACCGAGCTGACCATGTGCTTCGCCTCCTGCTCGCACTACGGCCAGGGCTACTTCACCGCCTACCGCCGCCTGGCCGAGGACCACCCCGACCTGATCCTGCACCTGGGCGACTACCAGTACGAGTACGCCGCCGGGGCCAACGAGGTGCGCAAGGTGCTCGGGCCGGAGACCCGCACGCTGGCGAACTACCGGCTGCGGCACGCCCAGTACAAGACCGACCCCGACCTCCAGCTCGCGCACGCCACCGCGCCCTGGCTGGTCGTGTGGGATGATCATGAAACCGAGAACAACTGGGCCGACGAGGTCCCCGAGCAGCCGGACCCGGCCTTCCTGGCCCGGCGGGCCGCGGCGTTCCAGGCCTACTACGAGAACATGCCGCTGCGCCGGACGTCCAAGCCCAACGGCATCGACCTCCAGCTGTACCGGCGGATCCGCTGGGGCGGGCTGGCCGACTTCCACATGCTGGACACCCGCCAGTACCGCAGCGACCAGGCCTGCGGGGACGGGGTGAAGGCCGGGTGCGAGGCCAGGCTGGACCCCACGCGCTCGATCACCGGCGCGGACCAGGAGCGCTGGCTGCTGGACGGTCTGCACCGATCCCGCGCGCGCTGGAACGTGCTCGGCCAGCAGGTCTTCTTCGCCCAGATCGACCTCACCCCCGGCACCCCCGAGGGCTTCAACATGGACGCCTGGGACGGCTACAAGGTCAACCGGGACAAGATCGCCGCCGGGCTCGGCCAGACCCGCAACGCGGTGGTGCTCACCGGCGACGTGCACCGGCACTGGGCGGCCGACATCAAGGCCGGTTACGGCGACCCGACGTCCAAGACCGTGGGCGTCGAGCTGGTCACCACCTCGATCACCAGCGGCCGGGACGGCAACGACGACCCGAACGCGGCGGTGCTCGCGGAGAACCCGCACGTGAAGTTCCACCGGAACCGGCGCGGGTACGTGCGGACCAAGTTCACCGCCGATGAGCTGCGCGCGGACTTCCGCACCCTGCCGTACGTGACCAAGCCGGACGCGCCTGCCACGACCGCGGCCAGCTTCGTGGTGCGGGACCGGGAGCCCGGACTGCACCGCGCCTGAGGCGGGATCTTCACCCCCGTCTGGTAGCAGTGGGGGCGTGGACTTCTGGGAACGGCTGATCAGTGTGCAACCGGCGCCGCCGCAGTGGGTCGTGCTGACGACGGCGCTGGTCGCGCTGGTTGTCGTGCTGGCCAACGGGCCGTGGCGGCTGGCGCGCAACGTGGTGACCATCGTGCACGAGGCAGGGCACGGGCTGATCGCGGTGCTGGTCGGGCGGCGGCTGAGCGGGATCCGGCTGCACTCGGACACCTCCGGCGTGACCACCTCCCGGGGCAAGCCGACCGGACCGGGCATGATCCTCACCGTCCTGGCCGGGTACATCGCGCCCTCGCTGCTCGGCCTCGGGCTGGCCGCGCTGCTCGGCGCCGGGATGATCACGCTGCTGCTGTGGGTGTGCACCGCGTTGCTGCTGCTGGTGCTGATCATGGTGCGCAACGTCTACGGCGCGGTGCTGCTGCTGGTCACCGGCGGCGCGCTGGTGGCGGTGTCGGTGCTGGCCGACAGCGCGGTGCAGGCCGGGTTCGCCTACCTGGTCACCTGGTTCCTGCTGATCGGCGGAGTGCGGCCGGTGCCGGAGCTCCAGCGCAAGCGGCGGCGGGGCCGGGCGAGGGACTCCGACGCGGACCAGCTGGCCAGGCTCACCGGGCTGCCGGGGATCTTCTGGGTCACCGTGTTCGGGCTGGTGGCGCTGGGCGCGCTGGCGCTGGGCGGGAACTGGCTGCTGGCCGAGGTCCTGGACGGCTGGTCGCTGCGGCCCTGACCGCGCCCGCGAGCACGGCCAGCACCAGCACGGCCAGCGCGGCCATGGTCAGCGCGTCCGGGCGCAGCAGCGGCTGACCGCGCAGCGCCTGCCAGGTGACCAGTGCGACCAGGCCGAGATAACCGGCCCCGGCCACCACCACCAGCCGGGCGCGCAGCAGCGCGGGCACCTTGAGCGCGGTGAGCAGCAGCAGGAACAGCGGCAGCGCCTGGAGCGCGTGCATGTCGACGAAATGCGGGACGCGCAGGTCGCCGCCGGTGGTGCTCCAGCCGGTGAGCGGCAGGCCGGGGCCGCCGTCGGGCACGCCGACGCTGTGCGCGCCCACCACCGGACCGGGCAGGGGCTGGCTCGCCCTCGGCAGCGTCATCAGGGTCCCGAGGGCCAGACCGAGCAGGGAGATGCCGGTGCCCAGCCGCAGCGCCCAGCGCTGGGCGGCGTCGGCGATCGGCAGCCGCAGCACCCGCAGGGTCAGCACGGCCGTGCCTGCCCACAGCACCACCACCGCCACGCCCATCACCACGTAGAGCACGGTGTCCAGCGGAGTGGCCAGGTTGAAGTGGCTTGGCCGCCCGCGCAGCGCCTGGACCAGGATGATCACAAAGTCCAGCACCATGATCGCCGCCGCCGCGCTGGCCCAGCGGTGCGCGCTCCTGCCGAGCAGCGAGGCCAGCCAGGCCCAGGTCAGGCCGTAGAGCGCGTTGGACACCGCGAACTTGAACGGCTTGAGCCACAGCGGCGCGCCGAGCACGGTCCGCTCGTCACAGGCCAGCCCGGCCAGCGAGACCAGCGCGAGCGCCGCCATCGCGGCCGAGCACACCAGCAGAGGTCGATGCCAGCCCGCCATGTCCCCTCCAGATGGTCGGCACAAGTAGGTTGACCCGCATGCGGATGGCGGAGCTGAGCGCCGAGTCGGGGGTCCCGGTCGGGACGATCAAGTTCTACCTGCGCGAACAGCTGCTGCCGCCCGTCGAGCGGACCAGCCCCAACCAGGCCCAGTACACCGAGGCGCATGTCCGGCGGCTCAGGCTGGTCCGCGCGTTGATCGAGACCGGCGGCTGCTCGGTGGCCGAGGTGCGCAGGGTGGTGGAGTCACTGGACAGCGGGGCCGGGCTCTTCGGCACCCTGGCCGCCGCCCAGTACGGCCTGACCCACGCCACCGCCCCGGACGCGGACTGGGCCTACGAACGCCTGCGCGCCGCGGCCGCCGAACGCGGCTGGACCATCGACCCGGCGGACCCGGCCGGGCGCACCGCCGCCGGGCTGCTCGGCACCTTCCGCGAGCTCGGCCAGGAACGGCTGCTGGAGCACCTGGAACGCTACGTGCGGCTGGCCGACGAGGTGGCCGAGGCCGATGTGGACCAGCTGACCGGCCTGGACAACCCGGAGGCGGTGGTGGAGACCGCGGTGGTCGGCACCGTGCTCGGCGACGCCCTGTTCGCCGCGCTGCGCAGGCTCGGCCACCAGCACCAGGCGGCCAAGCGGTTCGGCTCAGCCGCCGTAGACCAGCGGTAGCGAGGGGTCCGCGGACAGCGTCAGCGGCGAGGGGTCCGCACCCGCGGCCACCACGTGCGCGCCCAGCGCGGCGATCATCGCGCCGTTGTCGGTGCACAGCCTCGGCCTGGGCACCCGCAGCTCGATCCCGGCCGCCGCGCAGCGCTCGGCCGCCAGCTCCTTGAGCCGCGAGTTGGCCGCCACCCCGCCGGAGATCACCAGCGTGCCGACACCCAGTTCCTTGGCCGCGCGCACCGCCTTCATGGTGAGCACGTCCGCGACCGCCTCCTGGAAGCTGGCCGCGACATCGGCCACCGGGATCGGCTCGCCGGCCCGCTCCCGCTGCTCGACCCAGCGGGCCACCGCGGTCTTGAGGCCGGAGAAGGAGAACATGTGCCGCGCGTCCCTCGGGCCGGTCAGGCCGCGCGGGAAGTCGATGGCCTTGGGATTGCCCTGCCTGGCCAGCTTGTCGATGGGCGGGCCGCCGGGGTAGGGCAGGTCGAGCACCCTGGCCACCTTGTCGTAGGCCTCGCCCGCGGCGTCGTCGATGGTGGCGCCGATCTCGGTGATCTTGCTGACCAGGTCGTCCACCAGCAGCAGCTGGCTGTGCCCGCCGGAGACCAGCAGCGCCAGGCAGCGGCTGGGCAGCGGGCCGTGCTCCAGGGTGTCCGCGGCCACGTGCCCGGCCAGGTGGTTCACCCCGTAGAGCGGCTTGCCCGCCGCGCTGGCGTAGGCCTTGGCCGCCGACACCCCGACCAGCAGCGCGCCCGCGAGCCCCGGCCCCGCGGTGACCGCGACGGCGTCCACATCGGACAGTGACAGCTTCGCCGCGTCCAGCGCCCTGCGCATGGTGGGCACCATGGCCTGCAGGTGCGCGCGGCTGGCGATCTCGGGCACCACGCCGCCGAAGCGGGCGTGCTCCTCGACGCTGGAGGCGACCTCGTCGGCCAGCAGCTCCAGGTGGCCGTCCGGACCGCGGCGGACGATGCCGACGCCGGTCTCGTCGCAGGAGGTCTCGATGCCGAGGACGATCATGCTGTTCTGCTTTCCGCGGTGGGCACCCGGCGCATGGTGAAGGCGTCCGCGCCGGAGGGCTGGTAGTAGCGCTTGCGCACGCCGAGCTTCTCGAAGCCCTGCCGTTCGTAGAGCGCGATGGCCGGTTCGTTGTCGGTGCGCACTTCCAGGAACACCGTGGCATTCACCTGACCCACGTGCGCCAGCAGGTCGAGCAGCAGCGCCTTGCCGATGCCGTTGCCCTGCCAGTCCGGGTGCACCGCGATGGTGTGCACCTCGGCCTCGGCCTGCGGCGGGCCGACCAGCAGCGCGATCCCGGCGTAGCCGATCAGCTCACCCTCGGCGTAGGCGCCGACGTAGTGGTGCCCGGCGTCGATCTCGGCGGCGAAGGCGGGCTCGGACCAGGGGTCGTCCCCGGCGAAGAGTTCCGCCTCCATCTCCGCGCAGCGCTTGAGGTCCCTGCGGCGCAACGGTCCGATGTGGACGGTCATGACGGGCTCACCCGCTTGCGGCCCGCGGGTTCCACCGCGTCCGGGCGGCGCAGGTAGAGCGGGGTGAGCGGCGCGGGCTCGCCGGCGAGCGCGGCTGCCGCGGCCCGCACCAGGCCCACCGGGGTCGGGTACTCGGCGGCCAGCACCGCCAGGCCGAACAGCTCGGCGTGCTGGGCGGCGACGTGCCCGGCGACCTGGGTGATGCCCAGTCCGGCGAGCTCGCCGGTGAGCAGCTCGGCCACCGCGTCCGGGCGGTCCACCCGAGGGCCGGTGACGTTGCGCCCGGCCGCGTCGTAGGCCGACCAGTACACCTCGCGGCGGCGGGCGTCGGTGACCACGAGCAGCCCGGCGTCGTGGCTCGCGCCGGCGGCGATCGCGTCCAGGGTGGAGACCGGGTGCACCGGCTTGTCCAGGGCGTGCCCGAACGCGGCCGCGGTGACCATGCCCGCGCGCAGGCTGGTGAACGGGCCAGGACCGGCGCCGGTGACGATCGCGGCCAGCTCGGCCAGCGCGATCCCGGCCGCCTCGGCGGCCTGGTGCACCTGCGGGGTGAGCAGCTCACCGGCCGCTCTCGGGTCGAGGGTCACCCGCTCGGCGAGCAGCCGCGGACCGGAGTCCGCCAGCGCGACGACCCCCGCGGTGATGGCGGGGGTGGCGGTGTCCAGGGCGAGCACGAGCACGCGGACAAGCCTACGAGACCCCGGGCGTGCAGGGCCGTTCGACCTCTTGACCAGGTGATCGGCCAGCGACTAAGCACGACCCGACATCCGGATCTGGGGAGGCAAGCACGTGCTGACACGCCGTAGAAGACACCGCCTGACGGTGGTGGCCGCCGCGGTGCTCACCGCGGGCACCGCGCTGCTGGGGACGCCGGTGGCCAGTGCCGCCCCCGCGCAGCCGGAGCGGGTGACCAAGGGCGAGGACCCGGCCAACGGCCCCGACCGCAACGAGATCGCGGCCACCGACACCCCGGCCGGCCGCAGCGGGCTGCGCGCCCACGGTGCGAACAAGGTCACCAAGAAGGACGGTTATCCCAGGCAGACCCAGCTGCGGGTGTTCCCGGAGGAGCCAAGCGACTCCTCGATCAAGCTCGGTCTCGCCCCGTACCACTCGATCGCGCCCAAGCTGAACGAGATCCAGCAGCGCAGCGACCGGGTGTCGGTGGAGGTGGTCGGCCAGTCGGGTCTCGGGCGGGACCTGTACCTGGTCACCCTGACCGCGCCGGAGCGCCCGAACGAGACCAGGCAGCAGGACGCCTGGCGCGCGGAGATCGAGAACGACCCGCGCTCGGCCGCGCGGGACAACCGGCTGCGCCGGGAGTACAAGGCGCCGGTGTGGATCAACGCGAATATTCACGGTGATGAGTACGAGGGCACCGACGGCGCCCTGCGCATGATCGACTACCTGGCCACCACCAGCGACCGCAAGGCGCTGGAGCTGCTGCGGCAGCACCGGGTCTACTTCAACGTCTCGGCCAACCCGGACGGCCGGGTGTCCGGGATCCGGGCGAACGCGAACAACTTCGACCTCAACCGCGACTTCGTCACCTCCTCCCAGCCCGAGGGCCGGGTGATGCGGGACCTCGCGATCCGCACCCAGCCGGTGGCCATGCTGGACGAGCACGGCTACGTCGGCGGCACCCTGATCGAGCCGACCGGCCCGCCGCACGGCCAGAACTACGACTTCGACCTCTACATCAAGCACGGCTACGCCAACGGCCTGAAGATGGAGCAGGGCGTCAAGGCGCTCGGCCACGCCGAGGCGCAGGACGTGCAGATCCCGTTCCGGGACTACCCGGTCGGCGAGTGGGACGGCTGGGCGCCGGTGTTCACCGCGCAGTACGCCATGTTCCACGGCGCGGTGGCTTACACCATCGAGGTTCCGTTGCAGGTCAACCGGGGCGCGTACCAGAGCCTGCCGGTCAGTGAGCTGCGCAGGCGGGCCACGGTCAACACCGACGTGGTGGAGTCGACCATCCGCAGCACCCTGGACTACGTCTCGGCCAACCGCGCGGACATGATCTTCAACCAGATCGAGGTCTTCCGCCGCGGCGCGGCCGGTGAGGCGCTGCGGCCCATCCCGGACGGCTTCGTGCCCGGCTTCGGCCCGGAGGACCGGTACAGCACCAAGTTCCCGCGCGCCTACGTCATCCCGGCCGGTCCGGCGCAGCGCTCCGGCGCGGCCGCGGCCCGGCTGGTGGACCACCTGGTCGCGCACGACGTGCGGGTGACCAGGGCGGAGCGGGCGTTCTCGCTCAACGGCCGGACCTATCCGGCAGGCTCGTACGTGGTGGACATGCACCAGGCCAAGCGGGCGCTGGCCAACGTGATGCTGGAGCAGGGCGGGGACGTCTCCGAGCGGGCGCCGCTGATGTACGACATCTCCGGCTGGAGCCACCGCCTGCTCTGGGGCGCCTCGGTGGACGTGGCCGTCTCCGGCGACCTGCGGGTGCAGGGCAAGCCGGTGGCCGCGGCCGCGCCGACCGGTGGCGTGGACGCCGCGCCGGGCAAGGACCTCACGCTGACCGTGCGCGACGGCAAGGACGCCAGTGCGGTCAACGACCTGCTCGGCCGGGGCATCGAGCTGCGCCGCCGCGCGGACGGCTCGATCATCGTGCCCGCCTCGGCGCGGGTGGACGCCATCCAGGTCGCCGACCGCTACGGCGTGCGCTTCGGCCTGGCTGCCACCGGCGAGCCGGGCAGCCCGCTGCGCAGGCTCACCATCGCGGCCGCGGTCGGCCCTGACGAGCTGTTCGCGTTGCGGGACATGGGCTTTGACGTGCGGCCGGTGTCCACCACGGTGCTCAACAACGGTTTTGACCTCAGCCGGGTGGACGTGCTCTTCGCCTCCTCCGGCCTGTCCTTCACCGGGCTCAACCCGGCCGCGAAGACCGCGTTGCAGGCCTTCCTGGCCCGCGGTGGCGTGGTCACCCGCGGCGCCACCGGCAGCGCGTTCAACGCCCAGGCCGGGTTGCTGCCGGTGAAGTCGGTGCAGGGCAAGGGCGATGCCAACGGCGTGGTCACGGTGACCAACAACGCGGCCGGGGTCGTCGGCGCGGAGGCGCTGCCGAACTCCTTCGTCTACTCGCCGCAGTGGTTCACCGAGATCGGGCCGGGAGTGACCGTGGAACAGCGCTACGGCAACGGGAACCCGCTCGCCTCCGGGCACTGGACGTCCAATGAGGACGGTTCCGGCGGCCCGAACGCGGCAGGTGGCCAGGCCGCGGTGGTCTCGGGCACGGACGAGTCCGGGGCGCGGGTGGTGCTCTTCGGCACCGAGCCGATGTTCCGGGCGCACCCGAAGGGGCTGTACAGCCAGGTCGCGAACGCCATCTACTGGTCCGCGACCCGCTGAGTGGCACGGGTTCCGGCGGGGCTGAGCCTCGCCGGAACCCGGCCGCGGTGCCGCCGGGGCGTCAGCCTCGCCGGGACCCCCGCGCCCGCGCCGTCAGCCTTGGCGCAGCCCGGCCAGCAGCCGCGGCGTGCCCGACACCGTGGCCACCCGCACCTCGTCCTCCCGGCGCTCCAGCCGGATCAGCAGGTGCTCCTCGGCCAGCCCCTCGGCCACGCCCTCGCCCCACTCGACCACGACCGCCGAGGTGGTCAGGTCGGTTTCCAGGTCCAGGTCCTCCAGCTCGTCGAAGCCGCTGAGCCGGTAGGCGTCCACGTGCACCAGCGGAATGCCGCGCTCGCCGGGCTTGTGCGCCCTGGCGATCACGAAGGTGGGCGAGCTGACCTGCCCGCGCACGCCGAGTCCAGCGGCGATTCCCCTGGTCAGCGCGGTCTTCCCGGCGCCGAGCGGCCCGGCGAGCAGCACCAGGTCACCGGCGGCCAGCAGCGCGCCGAGCCGGGCGCCGAAGGCCTCGGTGTCCGCCACCTCCGGCAGTTCGATCGTCCACAGTGCACTGTCCACAGTGGTCATGCCTTTCGCCACCAACGCTTTCCGCTCCCGGGGCTGGCACAGCGCCGGATGAGTTCGGTCAGTTTCCCGGTCACCAGCCCGGCCTGCTCCAGCATCACCATGTGCCCGGCCCCGGTGGCGCGCACCAGTTCGGCGTCCGGCAGCTCGGCCGCGATGGCCTCGGAGTGCGAGTACGGGGTCAGCCGGTCCGCGTCGCCGCCCAGCACCAGCACCGTGCAGTGCCGAAGGCCGGCCAGCGCGGCGTACCGGTTGTGCGTCTCCAGGGTGGACAGGTAGTCGGTCATCACCTCGACCGGGGTGTCGTCGATCATCCGGTCCATCAGGTCCACCAGCGAGGGGCTCACCTCGCGGTCGCCGAAGGCCAGCCGCCGCACCACGCTCCAGGTGATCTCGCCGCCCACCTTGCGCACCCACTCGACCACGCCGGGCAGCGTGCCCGCCACCTTGCCGACGCCCAGGGTCACCGGGTTGTACCGGGACAGCAGCGGCCGGGGCAGGCCGGAGCTGCCCACCTTGCCCGCCGCGGTGCCGATCAGCGCCACCCCACGCACCCGGTCCACGAACAGCTCTGGCTGCTGCTCGGCCAGCGCCATGATCGTCATGCCGCCCATGGAGTGCCCGACGAGCACCAGCGGCCCGTCCGGGGCCAGCGCGCGCAGCACCGCGTCCAGGTCCCGGCCCAGCTGCTCGATGGTGGCGGTGTCCTTGCCCGCGCGGCCGGAGCGGCCGTGCGAGCGCTGGTCGTAGAGCACCAGCCGGACCCGCGGGTCGACCAGCTCGGGCAGGTCCCGGCGCTGGAAGTGCCAGCAGCGGCGGTCCAGGGTGTAGCCGTGCACCAGCACCACGGTCAGCTCGGCCTTACCGCCGTCGGCCGGGTCGACCTCCTCGCAGGCCAGCGGCGTGCCGTCGTCGGCGGCCACGGTGGACTGCCGGTCGGGGCGCAGCTCGCCCAGCGCCTCGTCGGTGAACGGGTCGTCCTCGGCGCCGCCCGCGCGCTGGGCCTTGATCCGGCGGGTCTGGGTGGCCGCGCCGACCGCGCCCGCGCCGACGGCCGCGCCGAGCACGCCGCCCGCGATGCCGACGGCGCGCCAGATCCGGTTCATCCGCGGCCCCGGTAGCTGCGCCGCACCCGCGGCCGGTACATGCCGGTGACGATCTCGTAGTGGATGGTGCCGATCTTGTCCGCCCATTCCTGCGCGGTGGGTTCGCCCCGCTCACCCGGCCCGAACAGGATGACCTCGTCCCCTTCGGCCACCTCGGCGTCCCCGCAGTCCACCACGATCTGGTCCATGCAGATCCGGCCGACCACCGGCAGCCGCCGCCCGCCGAGGAAGACCTCCATCCGGCCGGAGAGCGCCCTGGGCACGCCGTCGGCGTAGCCCACCGGCACCAGGGCCAGGCTGGTCTCCTCGGGCGCGGTCCAGGTCAGGCCGTAGGACACGCCGGTCCCGGCAGGCACCCGCTTCACCCTGGTCACGCTGGAGCGGAAGGTCATCGCCGGGCGCAGCTGCTCGCCGCCGTGGCCGGGCACCGGGTTCAGGCCGTAGCCCGCGATGCCCACCCGGACCAGGTCGAAGTGCAGGTCGGGGCGCAGCAGGGTGGCCGCGGAGTTGGCCAGGTGCCGCAGCGGGCGCAGGCCCAGCTCGACCGCGGTCCGGTAGGCCTGCGCGAAGACCTCGGCCTGCTGGTCGGTGGCCGGGCTGGCCGGCTCGTCCGCGCTGGCCAGGTGCGACCACAGGCCGACCACCTCGACCGCGCCGTCGGCCTCGGCCTTGGCCGACGCCTCGAACAGGCCCTGCCAGCTGCCCGGCTCGGCCCCGTTGCGGGACAGGCCGGTGTCCACCTTGATGTGGATCCGCGCGGCCCGCCCGGTCGCCGCCACCCCCGCCAGCACCCCGGCCAGCTCGGCCCGCGAGGACACCGACAGGTCGACCTCGGCGGCGATGGCCGCGCCGAAGTCCTGCTCCACCGGGTACAGCCAGCACAGCACGGGTGCGGTGATCCCGGCGGCGCGCAGTTCCAGCGCCTCCTCCGGCGCGGCCACCCCGATCCAGGTGACCCCGGCGGTGAGCGCGGCCTTGGCCACCTCGACCGCGCCGTGGCCGTAGCCGTCGGCCTTGACCACGGCCATGGTCGCGGCGCCGGAGGCGGCGGCCAGCCCGGCGAGGTGGGCGTAGTTGTGCCGCAGCGCCTCCGTGTCGATCACGGTCTCGGCGCGGGCGGAGCGCGTCTGGTCAGCCATAACACCGTCAATGGTGTCACAAGGATCCGCCGGGCAGCCGAGGAGCGCCTCAGCCGATCCGCCGCCGCGCCAGCACCTCCAGCTCGGCCCGTTCGGCGCCCACCGCCTGCTCGACCTCCTCGGCCGCCAGCGCCCCGCAGTCCAGCCCGCGCACCAGCCCGATCGCCAGCGCCTGCGCGGTGGCGGGCTCGTCCAGCACGGTGCCCGCGATCCGGGCCCGGTAGGCGCGCAGCCGCGCGGCCGCCGCTGGGAAGGCCTCCCGGTAGAAGGCGTAGGTGGCCAGGAACCGGGTGGGCAGCTGGTGCGGGTGCAGGTCCCAGCCCTGGTAGTAGGCGCTGTCCAGGGACCGCCGGACCAGCCGGGCGTGCAGCCGCCAGCCCGCGTGCACCTCGGCGCTGCCACCCACCGGCAGGATGTTGGTGGACCCGTCGGACAGCCGCACCCCGGTGCCCGCCGCGGCCAGCAGCATCACCATCCGGGCGTGGTCGGCCACCGGGTGGGCCGTGCTCTGCAACGCCGCGGTGACCCCGCAGGCCGCGCTGTAGTCGTAGGTGCCGTAGTGCAGCCCGGCGCACCGGCCCTCACTGGCGTGCACCATCTCGGCCACGGTGCCCAGGCAGAGCTCCTGGGGGTCGAACTCGTCCTCGAAGATCGACCGGGTGATGCAGTAGGCGCAGAAGGCCTCGAACAGCTCGTCCGGCTTGA
>NZ_JBSFUA010000087.1:0-14107 GCF_053591555.1 Crossiella sp. NPDC003009
GGCAAAGGCAGAAGCTCAACCCTCGCGAGCCCCGGTTAACCCTTGAAGCCCTTCAGGAACTCACCCGTCATCCCCACCGCGGCCTTGGAACTGCCCGCGTCCTCGATCAGCACCGCGAAGGCCACGTTGCCGCGAAACCCAGCGAACCAGCCGTGTGACTGCGTGCCGTCCCCGAACTGTGCCGTGCCCGTCTTCCCGTGCACCGCACCAAATCCGCTCAGCCCCTTCGCGGTCCCAGTGGTGACCACCTCCCGCATCATCCCCTTCAACTGCCCCGCCACCCCGGACGGCAGTGGCGTGGCCGCCTTGTTCACCGCGGTCTGCTGTCCGCGGACCAGGCTTGGCACGGGGGGTTTGCCGTTGTTGGCGATGGTGGCGCACACCAAAGCCAGACCGAACGGGCTGGTCTGCACGGTCCCCTGCCCGAAGCTGGCTTCCACCTGGGCGGCACCTGCTGCGGGAGTGGGGACGTTGCCGGTGTTGGTCTTGATGCCGGGGACGTCGAAGTCCGCGCCGATGCCGAGTTGGCGGGCGGCCTCGGGAAGGGCGGTGGTGGGGAGGTCGGCGGCGAGGTTGGCGAAGGTGGTGTTGCAGGAGCGGGCGAAGGCCGTGCGGAGGGGGACCTCGCCCAGGTCGAACTTCTCGTCGTTGCGGACTCGGCGTTGTTTGATGGTTTCTTCGCTGGGGCAGGGCAGGACGGTGCCCGGGTCGGCTTTGCCCGCTTGCAGGACCGCGGCGGCGGTGGCGATCTTGAAGGTGGAGCCGGGGGCGTACAGGCCGCTCAGGGCTGGGACGCCTTTGGTGTCGGCGGCCGTGTTCTGGGCGATGGCCAGTAGTTCGCCGGTGTTGCGCATGGCGACGATCATCGCGGGGCGTTTTTCGCCGTTGACCGCCTTCTGCGCGGCCGCCTGCACCTGGGGGAGCAGGGTGATGCCGACGTTCTTGGCCGCCTTGCCCTTGTGCTCGGCCAGTACCGCGGCCTGTTTGCCGTCCGGCTCCTTGACGAGGAGCTGCCAGCTCGTCTCGCCCTTGAGGTCGCCGGCCAGCGCGCGGCGCACGGCGGGCAGCACCGACGGGGACAGGTCGTTGTCGGCCACCGGTTTGCCGTCGCCGCCCAGGAGCTCGCCGTCACCGCTGGCCGTGGTCAGCGCCAGGGTCCGGCCCGCGGTCAGCTGGGGGTGCAGGGCCTCCGGGGTCCAGCGCACGGCCCAGCGGTTGTTCTCCTTGCGCAGCTTCAGCTCGTGTTCGTACTGCCACACCCGGCCGCCCTCGAACTCCCAGCGGGCGGTGAAGGGCACCGTGAGCTCGGTGTCCTCCGGCTTGGGCTGAGGCGGGGCCTTCGGCTTGGCCAGGATCTTGCTGGGGCGGCTCTCCGGGGCGGGGTTGCGCAGGGACTTCAGGGCCGGTTCGGCCGCGCCCCGGTCGTCGGTCAGGGCGGCTGAGCTGCTGATGTCGTTGTTGGCGAAGGCGGAGAGGAAGCCGTTCGCCGCCTCCGTCGCCGACACCGGGGACCGGCTCGCGGTGGACGAGCCGGGCTTCTCCTCCGCCTCGCCCGGCCCCCACAGCACCAGCACCCCGGCCGCGGCGGCGACCGCGGCAACCACCGCCCCGCCGGTTAACACCCAGGTGCGCGCACGCTTGCTGACCAAGTGAATCCCCCCAAATCCGGTGCGGGCTCCTACCACCCGCACCCGGGGACACTAGCCAGTACTTGAGCGGCTGCTCAATAGGTAGTTCTACTTCGGGTCATTCGAGCACCGGGATCAGCGGCTGGTAGCGGGTCATCAGGCCCTTGTTCGCCTCGTCGCCGCCGACCATGTTCGCGCTGCGCCACAGCGGCAGCTGGATGTCGGCCTTGGTCGCCGCGTCGTGCAGGCCGACCAGCAACAGGTTCCACAGGAAGCCGTTGGCCAGCGAGGACAGCGGGGCGGTGGCGGGGGAGTCGGCGGGGTAGCTGGCGTCGCCGACCCGGACCAGGTTGTCCAGGACCACCGTGGACTCCGCGGCCAGGGTGGTGCCGGAACGGCTCGGGGCGGCGGCGCTGGCCTCGCGGGAGGTCACCGCGACCACCGGGCGGCCCGCGGCGACCGCGGCCTTGGCCAGCTCCACGGGGTAGGGGTTGACGCCGGAGGTGGAGAAGACGATCAGCAGGTCGTCCGGGCCGAAGGGCTGCTCGCCCAGGGTCTCGGCGGCCAGGCCGGAGCGGCGCTCGGCCGTGGTGCTGGCCCTGGCGCCGTGCATCGGCAGCAGCTCCGGGTGGTAGATCGGGCGCACGTTGGCCAGGCCGCCCGCGCGGTAGAAGGTCTCGGCCACCGCGGCCAGCGAGTGCCCGGCCCCCGCGGTGTGGATCAGGCCGTCGGCGCGGACCACCTCCAGCAGCAGGCCGACAACCTGCTTTACCGCCTCGGCGTTGGCCTCCTCCACTCGCTGGAGGTGCTCGTGCACGGTGGCTGCGTATCCCATGGGGCTCCGTCCGGGTCCGGCGAAAGTGGTCCATACCACTCTGCCGTCCGTGTCAAGATCCGTTCATCCCATGTTCTTCCTGAAACCGGTTGCGTGGCGAACAGTGGATGTGTTCGTATGAACAGGTGGAAAGTGTGCAACGGCACGAGATGATCCTGACCGCTCTCCGGGAGCGCTCCCGGATAACGGTAACGGACCTGGCCGAGCTCACCCAGTGTTCGGAGATGACCATTCGCCGCGATCTCGACGCGCTGGAGCGGGACGGCCTGCTCCGCCGGGTGCGCGGGGCCGCGGTGAGCATGCTGGCCGGTGAGGAGACCCCGTTCGCGGTGCGCAGCCGCCAGCACGTGGACGCCAAGCGCCGGATCGGGCTGGCCGTGGCCGGGCTGCTCGACGACGGCGAGAGCGTGGTCTTCGACAGCGGCACCACCGCGCTGGAGGCGGCCAGGGCCGCCACCGGCCGCCGCCTGACCGTGCTGCCGCTGTCGCTGCACATCGCCGCGGCCTTCGAGCAGGCCGAGCACGTGCACCAGGTGCTGCCCGGCGGCGACGTGCGCAAACCCGAGCAGGCCTTCATCGGGCCGCTGACGGAGTACGCGCTGGACCGGATGCGCTTCGACACCCTGGTGCTGGGCTGCTGCGGGGTCAGCGGCAAGGACGGGGTGACCGCGTACGACCTGGCCGAGTCCCAGGTCAAGCGGGCCGCGGTGCGCGCCTCGGCGCGGGTGGTGGCCGCGGTGGACGCCTCCAAGCTGGGCAGAAGGGCCTTCGCCAGGGTGTGCGAGCTGGATGCGCTGCACGTGCTGGTGACCGACTCGGCTGCTCCGGAAGACGAACTGGACCAACTACGCAAAGCTGGAGTGGAGGTGCATTGTGTCTGAAACCGGCGTGGTCGCTCCTGCGCGATCCGCACGGGCCGCCCGACTCGTGCTGTCGGGGGTGTTCGCCCTGCACGCGACCCTGTTCGCGACCTGGACACCGTACATCCCGCTGGTGAAGGCCAAGCTCGCGCTCAGCGACGGCCAGCTCGGCATCGCGCTGCTGGGCGGCCCGGTCGGCGCGCTGCTGGCCATCCTGTGCACCGGGGCGCTGGTGTCCTGGCTGGGCAGCCGCCGGGTCATGGTGATCACCGCGATCGGCTACGGCCTCTCCGCCGGCCTGCTGGGCCTGGCCGACTCCCTGTTCACGCTGTTCCTGGCGCTGGCGGTGTGGGGGGCGTTCCAGGGTTCGCTGGACGTGGCGATGAACGCGCAGGCGGTGCTGGTGGAGCGGGAGTACGGCCGCTCGGTGATGTCCAGCTTCCACGCCTGCTGGAGCCTGGGCGCGGCCACCGGTGGCGCGCTCGGCGGCCTGGCCATCTCCGTCGGCCTGCCGCTGACCACGCAGATGCTGCTGGTGGGCGTGCTCGTGCTGATCTTCGTCCCGGCCACCGTGAAGCTGGCGCTGACCGGGGACCGCTCGGCCAAGCACGAGCGCAAGGAGAAGGGCGGGGTGTCCTTCCCGTTCAAGGACGGCAAGCTGCTCGCCCTCGGCGCGCTGATGCTGGCCGCGGTGCTCTGCGAGGGCGCGGCGGCGGAATGGTCGGCGCTGTACATGAAGGAGAACCTGGGCACCTCGCCCGCCTTCGCCGGGTTCGCCTTCAGCGCCTTCGCGCTGAGCATGTTCCTGGGCCGGGCCATGGGCGACCGCTGGGTGGTCCGCTTCGGCGGCCGCGCGGTGGTCGGCACGCTGGCCGCGGTCGCGGTGGTGGTCTTCACCGCGGCCCTGCTCATCGGGCACCCGTGGGCGGCGCTGCTGGGCTTCGCCACCCTGGGACTCGGCGTGGCCTGCGCGGTGCCGGTGGTCTTCAGCAGCGCGGCCGCGCTGCCAGGACGCCATGCCGCACAGGCGATCGCGGCGGTGTCCGCGGCGGCCTGGCCCGGCTTCCTGCTGGGCCCGCCGATGATCGGCGGGCTGGCCCAGGCCTTCACCCTGCCGGTGGCGCTGTTCGTGCTGCCACTGCTGTGCGTCGGCGTGCTGGTCGGCGCCCGGTTCACCTTGCGGGGCAAGGAAAGCAGCTCCTGATCCGGGTGGGGCGCCGCCGCGCCCCACCCGGTCACCAGGACCAGAGGAAGCCCAGCCAGGGAGCTTCGGGGGCGGCCTGGCGCCATTCGAGGCTGCTCGCGCACGGGGCGGCGTCCAGGCGGCGCAGGGCCAGCGTGATCCGGTCCTGGCTCTCCGCGAGGTCCAGGTTCACCACGACCGCCCGGTCGGTCCCGGACAGCACACCGGAGCTGGCCCGGCCGTTGGCGCTCAGCGTCCAGCCGATCTCGCTGTCCGGGCACTCGGCGCGGTCCCTGACCAGCACCCCGCCCAGGTGGTCGGTGTCGCTGCGGCTGGTGGTCCAGGTGGTGCTGACGCCGCTGTGCGCGGCCAGCCGCCAGCGGTAGTCCCGTTCCCTCGGACAGGGCAGCACCCCGTCCAGGCCCATGGCGGCCTGGCAGGTGTAGGTGGCCTCCTCGGCGGGCACCGTGCCCTCGGCGTAGCTGAGCTGCGGCCGCAGGTGCGGGGCGGCGATCAACGCCAGCAGCCCGGTGACCAACAGGGCCACCATCGTCAGCGCTGACAGGACCAGCAGCCGTTCACCACGCACCACCGCCCCAGATCAGCACACCGGCGAGCAGGACACAACCGACAACTCCGGCAATCGGGATCCACCGGGGCGGCCGGAACTCCGGTTCCAGGGTCCAGGCCGCGGCGTTGGCCACCGCGTAGTAGAGCAGCACGCCGAAGGAGGACAGCCCGATGGCCTGCCGCAACTCCAGCGCCGCCGCCGCGCTCGCCGCGACCACCCCGACCACCAGTTCGGCGTGGTGCGGGACCCGGTGCTTCGGGTGCACCGCGGCCAGCCAGCGTGGCAGGTTCCCGTCCCGGGCCATCGCCAGCGCGGTCCTGGACACGCCGAGGACCAGCGCCAGCAGCGAGCCGAGTGCGGCCACCGCGCCGAGGATCGCGATCAGCCAGCCGTGGTCCCGCAGCGGCGTGGCTTCCAGCACCGTGCGCAGCGGCGCGGGGGAGGCGGCCAGCCCGGCCGCGCCGACGGTGGCCAGCGCGGCCACCGCGAGCAGCGCGTAGACCGCCAGCGCGATGCCGAGGGCGAGCGGGACCGCGCGGGTGAGGGTGCGGCGCGGGTCGGTGACCTCCTCGCCGAGGGTGGCGATCCGGGCGTACCCGGCGAAGGCGAAGAACAGCAGCGCGGCCGCGGTCAGCACGCCGGTCGGGGAGTGCGGGACCAGCCGGTCGGCCTGCGGCGACCCGGTGGTCAGCGCCAGCACCGCCAGCCCCACCAGGGAGACCAGCACGATCGTGACGACCACCCTGGCCAGCCGCGCGCCGCGCTGCACGCCGAAGTAGTTCAGCGCGGTCAGCCCGAGCACCGCGGCCACCGCCACCGGCCGCGCGTAGGACGGCCACAGGTACTGCCCGACGGTCAGCGCCATGGCCGCGCAGCTGGCGGTCTTGCCGAGCAGGAAGCACCAGCCCGCCAGGTTGCCCCACAGCGGACCGAGCCGCTCGCGGCCGAAGACGTAGGCCCCGCCGGAGGTCGGGTAGCGCAGCGCCAGGCGCAGGGTGGAGGTGGCGTTGCAGTAGGCGATCAGCGCGGCCAGCGCCAGCGCGGGCAGCAGCCCCGCGCCCGCGGCCGCCGCGGCCGGGCCGAGCACGCTGAACACCCCCGCGCCGACCATCGCGGCCAGTCCGACGGTCACCGCGTCGGCGGCGCCCAGCCGCCGCGCCAGAGGAGCGCTCACGGGTGCATGATCCACCCTCCCGCCCCGAGGGTTACCATTAACGTGTTGTGAACACTGGTCGGGGAGATGAAAAGCGCAGGTCGACGCGTCGTGAGCTGCTCGCTGACACGGCGATCGAGGTGCTCGCGCGCGAGGGCGGCCGAGGGCTGACCCACCGCGCGGTCGACCGTGCCGCCGAGGTGCCGCTGGGCACCACCAAGAACTACTTCCCGACCCGGGACGCGCTGCTGGCCGCCGCGGCCCGCCGGATGGCCGACGAGCACGGCGAGGCGGTGCAGCGGCTACGCGAGACCACCCCGGCCGGCGTGACGCCCAGCCAGGTCAGCGAGCTGTACCCGGCGCTGCTGCACCGGGCCCTGCAGGGCGACCGCACCCAGATCCTGGCCATGTTCGAGCTGTACCTCGAAGGCGTGCGCCGTCCCGAGGTGCGCGCCGCGCTTGGTGAGATGGTGCACGCCAACGCCGCGGCCATCGCCGAGGTGCACCGGGCCGCCGGGCTGGGCACCACCACCAAGGACGCCGGGCTGCTGGACGCCTACCTGCTCGGCGTGGCCATCTCGCTGCTCGCGCTGCCCTCCGACACCCTGCGCGCGGTCGGCATGGACGACCCGTACGGGTTGGGTCTTGGGCTGTTCGCGGCGGTCGTGCCCGGACTGGACCAGCCGGAGGACACGGACCGCGACGGGCAAGCCGAACACGCCTGATCAGGTCCAGCCGATCGGGCACTGTCCGCTCATCCCCGCCTTTGCCTAGGGTTTTGGCCAGGGGTGTGATCATGGGCGGTCTGTCACGGCGGAGCTTGCTCGCCGGCGGTGTGGCACTGGGCGGCGCGGCCGCGCTCGGCCTGGGCGCGGGACAAGCGGCAGGGCGATCGCCCAGGGCGAGTGCCGGGTCGGTGCTCGTGCTGGGCGGCGGCATCGGCGGGCTGACCGCCGCGCACGAGCTGGCCGAGCGCGGGTTCGCGGTCACCGTGCTGGAACGCAAGGAGCTCGGCGGCAAGGCGCGCAGCATCCCGGTGCCCGGCACCGGTCAGGGCGGTCGTCCTGACCTGCCCGGCGAGCACGGTTTCCGGTTCTTCCCCGGCTTCTACCGCAACCTGCCGGACACGCTGCGCCGGATCCCGTTCCCCGGCAACCGCAATGGCGTGCACGACAACCTGGTGGACGGCTCGATGTTCCGGCTGGCCCGCACCGGCGGCCGGTTCGACCTGTTCGTGCCGCTGAAGCTGCCCTTCCCCAGCCTCGATCCGGTGGTGCTGCTGCCCGCGCTGATCGCGCTGCTGGACACCGCCCTGCGGCTGCCGCCCTGGGAGACCGCGCACTTCGCCAACCGCCTGGTCGTCTACCTGACCAGCGGTGACGAGCGGCGCCTCGGCCAGTGGGAACACACCCCGTGGTGGGACTTCCTGGGCGCGCGCTCGCGTTCGGCGGAGTACGGGCAAATCTTCGGCATTGGCCTGACCAGGCTGCTGGTCGCGATGCGCGCGGAGGAGGCCAGCTCGCACACCGTCGGCCTGATCCTGGAGGCCTTCCTCAACACCGCGCTGGGTCGCGGCAACGACGGCGCGGTGGACCGGGTGCTCAACGCGCCCACCAACGAGGCCTGGATCGACCCGTGGATCACCCACCTGCGCTCCCTCGGCGTGCGCTTCGAGACCGGCACCGCCGAGCGCCTGCACTGTGCGGGCGGCCGGATCACCGGGGTCACCGTGCGCACCGCGGCCGGCCGCACCCAGGTGAGCGCGGACCACTACGTCAGCGCGGTACCGGTGGAGCGGGCGCTGCCGCTGTGGGGACCCGACGTGCTGGCCGCCGACCCCCGGCTGCGGCTGGTCGGCGAGCTGCGCACCGAGTGGATGAACGGGGTGATGTTCTACCTGCGGCGCAAGCTGCCGCTGGTGCACGGGCACGTCAGCTACGTGGACACGCCGTGGGCGCTCACCTCGATCAGCCAGGCCCAGTTCTGGCGCGGCGGCGACCTCACCCGCTACGGCGACGGCAGTGTCCGGGACTGCCTGTCCACGATCATCTCCAACTGGGACGCACCCGGCATCGTGCACCACAAACCGGCCCGCTTCTGCACCCGCCAGCAGCTGCACGACGAGGTCATCGCCCAGCTGGAGGCGAGCCTGGAGGACACCGGGGAGAACCTGTTGCGCCCGGCCGACGTGCACTCCTGGTTCCTGGACCCGGCGATCACCGAGCTGGGCGCGCCGGGCGGGGCACGCAGCGACGAGCCGCTGCTGATCAACCCGGTGGACTCCTGGGCCCGCCGCCCGGACGCGGCCACGAGGATCCCGAACCTGTTCCTGGCCGCGGACTTCGTGCGCAACAACGTCAACCTGGCCACCATGGAAGGGGCCAACGAGGCCGGGCGGCTGGCCGCGAACGCGGTGCTGGACGCGGCCGGGTCCAGCGCGCCGCGGGCCCGGCTGTTCACCCTGTTCCGCGCGCCCGAGCTGAGCGGACTTCAGGAGGAGGACACCCGGCGTTTCCGCGCCGGCCTGCCCAACCTGTTCGACCAGGGCTGAGCCGCTGGTCACACCCCGGCCCCCAGCGATCGTGCCAGGCGGGCGGGGATGGAAGGATTCAGTGCCGTGAAGACGTTCGACCAGCTGTTCGCCGAGCTCACCGAGCGGGCGAAGACCCGGCCAGAGGGCTCGGGCACCGTCGCGGCGCTGGACGCCGGGGTGCACGCCCAGGGCAAGAAGGTGCTCGAAGAGGCCGGGGAGGTGTGGCTGGCCGCCGAACACGAGTCCGATGAGGAGCTCGCCGAGGAGATCTCCCAGCTGCTCTACCGCCTCCAGGTGCTCATGATCGGCCGGGGACTCACCCTGGACGACGTCTACCGGTATCTCTGACCACCACTAACACGGAGTAGGACGCCATGTTGCGTGTCGCGGTGCCCAACAAGGGCACGCTGTCCGGTTTCGCCAGCGAGATGCTTGCCGAGGCGGGTTACCGGGGCCGACATGAGCAGCGCGACCTGACCGTGCTCGACCCGGTCAACGACGTCGAGTTCTTCTTCCTGCGCCCCAAGGACATCGCCATCTACGTCGGCTCCGGCGAGCTGGACATGGGGATCACCGGCCGGGACCTCGCGCTGGACTCCGGCGCGCCGGTCAGCGAACGGCTCGCGCTGGGCTTCGGCGGCTCCACCTTCCGCTACGCGGGCACCGCGGGCCGGGAGTGGACGGTGAAGGACCTCGACGGCAAGCGGGTGGCCACGGCCTACCCGAGGCTGGTCAGGGCGAGCCTGGCCGAGCACGGGGTCAGCGCCGAGGTGATCCGCCTGGACGGCGCGGTGGAGATCTCCATCCAGCTCGGCGTGGCCGACGCGGTGGCCGACGTGGTCGGATCCGGCCGCACCCTGCGCCAGCACGGCCTGGTGGCCTTCGGCGACCCGATCTGCGTGTCCGAGGCGATCCTGGTGGAGCGCGCGGGCGCGGCCGAGACGCCGGAGAAGGCGCAGTTGGCGGCCCGGATCCAGGGCGTGGTCTTCGCCCAGCAGTACCTGATGCTGGACTACGACTGCCCGCGCACACTGCTGGACGACGCGGTGAACCTGACCCCGGGTCTGGAGTCGCCGACGGTGGCTCCGCTGGCCGATCCGCAGTGGGTGGCGGTGCGGGCGATGGTGCCGCGCAAGGAAGCGAACCTGATCATGGACCGGCTGTCCGCGCTGGGCGCCAAGGCGGTGCTGACCTCGGACATCCGCTCCTGCCGGCTCTGAACAGGCCGACGGCGCCCCGGCTCATCACCGGGGCGCCGTCGTCGTTCGGTCAGCCCTTGCGGCGGCTCAGCTCGGCTGAGGCGGCCTTGGCCAGCAGCTCCAGGTCGGCGTCGGAGAGCTCGCCCACCTCGGGCAGCCCTTCGTTCTCGGCGGCCTTGCTGATCAGCTGGGCCAGCGGCCCCGCGTGCCGGACGCCCTCGACGCCGGGACGGAGCAGTGCGAGCAGCTCCTCCACCGCGCCCTTGACGTCGTGCAGCATCGCCGCGGTGCGGCCCGTGTTGCGCTTGCCCGCCTCGCCGAGCAGGACCGCGTTCGCGGCCTCCAGCACGACGGCCTGGTCGTGATCGGACAGAGCCATGAAAACACCCCCGTGTGAGCTGGAACCACCGGCTTTGGCCATCACCAGGTCCCAGGGAAAATGTGGTCCGGGATCCCAGTGGGAGCCCTCTTTCTTGCCCACCGTCCAGTCGTGGTGCCCGATGACCCCGGACTCGCCGGCCGCTACCTGGGCCGGGGTGAGCTTGCGCAGCGGGATGCCCCGCGCGCGGCAGCGTTCGCCGATCCACTGCGCGGTGAGTTCCAGCATCCGTGGGTGCTGGAGCCATTCCGCCCTGCTCCACTTGGCGAATCCGCACAGCTCGGCGTTGTCACTGATCGGATTCCCGGAGCGCAGTGTCCACGCTGCCCGGTCGTAGCCGACGTACTGCTCGATCCGCCGGTCGTCGATGCCGACATGGCTGGACGCCTGCGTCTTGCCCTGAAAGAACCGGCCGAGTGACTCGACCGTGCGGGCGCCCTCCGCGGTGTGCACCACGACGAGCCGGACCCGAGCGCCCCCGCGCCCGCTGTGATGCGGAGATGGAATCCCCATGTTTCCCCCTGGCAATGATCGAATTACGCCGGGAAACGGATACCGGCGAACCGATGGCTCCGTTATAGCGAAACGATCTAGGGGGTGCGCGCGAATTGCGCGGAACATTGGGCAAATAGGCGAATGCGTGCCCAATGGGGCAGTTGGCGGATCAGTCCGTCCGGTCCAGCACGGTCTCGGCTTCCGCGGCGGGCTCCGGCCAGCCGGGGTAGGCGGGCGGGGTGCCGCCGAACTCCGGGCACAGCGCCTTGTGGTTGCAGTAGTCGCACAACCGGCTGCGGCTGGGCCGGAAGTCGCCGGTGCGGCCCGCGGTCAGGATCGCCTGCCAGATCGCGGAGACCAGGCGCTCGAAGCGGCGCAGCTCGGCCTCGTCCGGGGTGTACTTCAGCGTCTCCCGGTTGGCCAGGTACATCAGCTGGAGCTGCCTGGGCACCACGCCACGCAGCTTCCACAGCGCGAGCGCGTAGAACTTCATCTGGAACAGCGCCTTGGCCTCGCCGATCTCCCGCGGCGCCGCGCCGGTCTTGTAGTCGACCACCCGGATCTCGCCGGTGGGGGCCACGTCCAGGCGGTCGATGTAGCCGCGCAGCAGGACCCCGTTGTCCAGCTCGGTCTCCACCAGCAGCTCACAGGCCTCCGGCTGCAGACGGCGCGGGTCCTCCAGCCCGAAGTAGGCGTCGAGAAGGCCGCGCGCGGAGTTCAGCCAGGGCTCCTGCTCCGGGTCGTCCGCGCCGGTGAACAGCTCCTCGGCCAGCTCGGGCCGCTCCTGCTGCAACCGCTGCCAGGCCGGTTCGATCAGCGCGTGCGCGGTGGCCGGCACCCGCTCGGCGGCCGGCTTGGCGAACAGCTCCTCCAGCACCGCGTGCACCAGCGTGCCGCGCACCTGGGCCTTGGTGGCCTTCTCCGGCAACCGGTCCACCGCGCGGAAGCGGTAGAGCAGCGGACACTGCTTGAAGTCACCGGCCCTGGACGGGGACAGCGCGAGCCTGCGCGTGGCCTGTCTCGGCACCGGCACCGGCACCGGCACCGGCACCTGCGCCTCGCCGAGGGCGGGCTCGGTCGAGGGCGTCGCATCCCGCGCGGTATCGGTCACGCTCTGCACCATAAGCCAGACCCCTGACAGCGGTGCGTGCGGAGCGCCGTCACGGCGACACCACACCCCAAGACCTAGGCTCACCGGTCGTGACGACCATCCACGGCCGAGGCGGCCGTCCGCGCCTGCGTGACGGTGGCCTGCTGCTGGGCAGGGTCGGCGGCGTGCCGGTGCTGCTGGCCCACTCCTGGTGGCTGCTGGCGGTGGCGATCGTGGTGCTGTACACGCCGCTGGTGGAGATGCTGGTGCCCGGCACCGGCCTGGTCACCTCGGTGCTGCTGGCCGCCGCGTTCGCGGTGCTGCTGGCGGTGTCGGTGCTGCTGCACGAGCTGGGTCACTGCGTGGTGGCGCTGCGCCTGGGCCTGCCGGTGCGCCGGGTCCGGCTGCAACTGCTGGGCGGCGCGGCCGAGCTGGTCCGCACCCCGACCAAACCGGGCCAGGAGGGCTGGGTCGCCGCCGCGGGACCCGCGGTGTCGGTCGGCCTGGCCGCGCTGGCCGGGCTGGCCCTGCTGCTCGTCAGCGACGGCGGCGTGCTGTGGCTGCTGGTGCTCCAGGTCGCGGTGGCCAACGCCGCGGTCGCCGTGGTCAACCTGCTGCCCGGCCTGCCCTTGGACGGCGGCCGGGTGCTGCGCGCCCTGGTGTGGGCGGCCACCGGCAAGCGGATGACCGGCACCAGGGTCGCCGTGGTCGGCGCGGGCGTGGTGGCCGCGGCGATGGTCTGGTGGGCGGTGATGGGCCTGGCCGCGAACACCCCTGACCGGTGGCTGCGGCTGGCGGTGTGCGTGCTGATGGCCTGGTTCGTGGTGATCGGCGCCGGCGCGGAGATGGCCAACGAGCAGCAGCGCACCTGGCCGGAGGGCCTGACCCTGGCCGCCCTGGTCCGCCCCATCCTGCAACTGCCAGCGGAAAGCCCGGTCGCCGACGCCCTGGACGCCTCCGCCGGCCGGGGCGTGGTCCTGGTCCGCGCCGACGGCGTGGCCGCGGGCCTGCTGGATGCCGCCATGGCCGCCCGCCTGGCCGCGACCAGCCCCCTGGCCCCGGCAGAGCGGGCCGCCGAGCCGATCAACGCCGAGACGGTCATCCTGGACTCCGAACCCGGCGAGGAGGTCATCGACCGGGTGCGCGGCACCGCGGCGTGGCAGTTCCTGGTCGTCGACGAGGACGGCCGCCCGGCCGGGGTATTGCACCGCGAGGACCTGCGGGACGCCCTGCGCCGACGCCGGGGCTAGGATCGTGCGCCAGCTTGAGTAGGCGCACGTCGCGCCAGTAGTGCGGAGGTAACACCCGGTGAGTTCCACCAGCGGCCCGTTCCAGCCCGGCGACCGGGTGCAACTCACCGACCCGAAGGGCCGCAAGTACACCGTTGTCCTGGAAGAGGGCAAGGAGTACCACACCCACCGCGGCGCCATCCCGCACGACGCCCTGATCGGCCAGCCCGAGGGTTCGGTGGTCAACTCCGTCGGCGGCACCACCTTCCTCGCCCTGCGCCCCCTGCTCTCGGACTACGTGCTGTCCATGCCAAGGGGCGCCCAGGTCATCTACCCCAAGGACGCCGCCCAGATCCTGATGTGGGGCGACATCTTCCCCGGCGCCCGGGTCCTGGAAGCAGGCGCCGGCAGCGGCGCCCTCACCTGCTCCCTGCTCCGCGCGGTAGGCGAGAAGGGCAGCGTCACCTCCTGGGAGATCCGCGAGGACCACCGCGAACACGCCGAACGCAACGTCACCCGCTTCTTCGGCGAGGTCCCGCCCAACTGGACCCTCACCCTGGGCGACGTCAGCGAGTACGACGGCGGCGAGGTGGACCGGGTAATCCTGGACATGCTGGCCCCGTGGGACGTCCTGCCCACCATCGCCAGCAAACTGATCCCCGGCGGCGTGCTGGTCGTCTACGTGGCCACCACGACGCAGCTGTCCAAGGTGACGGAAGCGTTGCGGGAACAGGAGATGTGGACCGAGCCCCAGGCCTTCGAGACCCTGATGCGGCCATGGCACGTGGTGGGCCTGGCGGTCCGCCCGGAACACCGGATGGTGGGCCACACGGCCTTCCTGCTGACGGCCCGGAAGCTGGCCGACGGCGTGATCACACCGAAGCCGCAACGCCGGTCGAGCAAGGGGTAACCGGGGCTCGCGAAAGGGTTGAGCTTTTGCCGTTGCCTTGCT
>NZ_JBSFUA010000088.1:0-13532 GCF_053591555.1 Crossiella sp. NPDC003009
GCGGGCGGCTTGCACGGCGGCGGGGTAGCGGGGCGGTCGGGCGGCACGCCGGTCGGGCGGCGCGGCGACGGGAGGACGGGGCGGCGGTGGGCGGAGCGGCAGCGGCGGGACGATGCGGCGGTCGGGCGGCGGAGCGGCGGTGGGCGGAGCGGCGCGGCGGTGACAACCAGGCCCAACCTTGCGACGGGCTGGTGGGTGGGCTGCCGGTTGGCGTGATGGCGCTGGCCGTCATGGACGTGCTCGCCTGCCAGACCGACGGGGCGCTCGCGCTGAGCCCGCCGCGCTGGCTGTGGCGGCTGACCGCGCTGGCGATCGTGGTGTCGATGACCGCTGGCGTGTTGACGTCCCTCGCCATCGGACCGGCCAGCCCGTTCCTGCTCGGGGTCGCGTTGCTGGCCTTTCTGCCGCTGGCCGCGCGGCACACCTGGCTGCTCGGTGGGCTTTGTCTGCTGGTCGGCGCGGTCCAGGCGGTGGTGGGTCTGATTCCCTTCCTGATCCTCTACACCCTCAGCGGCGGGGTGCTGATCCTGGTGGGGCTGCTGAGTTTCTTGGTGCAAGGACCGGTAGCAGGAACTCCGGGCGGGTCCAGGTGACCCTGGGCGGGCTTGGTGGCAGCAGCCGGAGCTGTTCGGCGCCTTGGCGGCGGTAGAAGTCGGCGGCTGGCGGGTGGGAGACGATGCGCACCGCGGTCAGGCCGCACTCCCCCGCCAGCGCCAGCATGTGCCGGATCAGGCGCCTGCCCAAGCCCAGGCCCTGCGCGTGGTCGGCGACGAAGAGCAGGTCCAGCTCTGGTGGGGCCGGGATCAGGCGGTAGAAGCCCAGGGTTTCGGTTCCGCGCCGGGCGACGAAGGCAGGGGCGGAGGTCAGGTCGGCTGGGGTGAGCCGGAAGCCGTGCAGGATTGAGGCGTACTCGCCTTGGTAGGCCGAGGAGTTGTGCATCAACGCGGTCAGCTCGTCGGCCTGGCCGGGGTCGGCGGGATGGATGTCCGGGGTGCTCACCTTGGCCGGGCAGGCGCGCGGACCGGCAGGGGGCGGGTCCAGGTTTGGCCGATGAGGTCCTTGCCGAAGCTGTGGTGGGGTTCTTCGGCGACCAGCTCGAAACCTGCGGCTTGGTAGATCTTGCGGGCGGCGCTGAGGATGTCGTTGGTCCACAAGGTGATCGCCGAGTAGCCCGTGCGTTCGGCGAAGCGCAGGCATTCCTCGACCAGGCGGGAGCCGATGCCCAGGCCGCGCGCCGAGGGCTCGACCAGCAGGAGGCGCAGGCGGGCGGTGTCGGCGTTCTCGGCGACGCAGAAGACGCAGCCGACCGCTTCGCCGTCGACCTCGGCGATCCAGGCGGATTCCCTTGCTGGGTCGTGGTTTCCGGCGTAGTCGGCGACGATCCTGGCGACCAGGGTCTCGTAGGTGTGGTCCCAGCCGAACTGTTCGGCGTAGAGCACGGCGTTGCGGTTGATGACCCAGCCGTAGTCGCCGGGGTTCGGGGCGCGCAGGACCACTGTTGGCGGGCGGGAGCGCGTGGGTTCGAGGACCTCGCGGATGGTGTTCATCGCTTCGGTCAGCCGGCGCTGGTCGGCTTCGGAGAGGGTGGCGAGCAGGTCGCGGACCTGGTCGGCGGAGCGGGTGTCCAGGTCGGTGTGCACGGCGCGGCCGCGTTCGGTCAGGCGCAGCACCTGGCGGCGGGCGTCGGCCGGGGACTTCTCCTTGACCAGCAGGCCGTCGGCGGCGAAGCGGGCCACGATCCGGCTCAGGTACCCGGCGTCCAGGGCCAGCTCGCGGCGCAGGTCGGCGACGTCGGTGGCCTCCTGCTGGCCCAGCTCGAAGAGCACCCTGGCCTCGGTGAGGGTGTACGGGGTGCGCAGCAGGCCCTCGTCCAGCACGCCCAACTGAGCCGTGTAGCACCGGGTGAAGGCCCGGATGGCGGCGATCCGCTGCTTCGTGGTCATCGTTGCCCCAGTCTGCCAAGTCGTTGACTCCGGCAAACATATCATGAGGGCTTGACCTGGAGTTCGCTCCAGCACCTAGGGTCCGGCCCGAAGATCACCACTACTGGGGAGCAGGACTTATGCGTTACCGCACGCTTGGCGGCACCGGGATCGAGGTCAGCGTCCACTGCCTGGGCGCGATGATGTTCGGCATGGTCGGCAACACCGACCACGAGGACAGCGCCCGGATCATCCACACCGCGCTGGACGCGGGCATCAACTTCGTCGACACCGCCGACATGTACTCCATGGGCGAGTCCGAGGAGATCGTCGGCAAGGCCCTGGCAGGCCGGCGTGAGGAGGTGGTGCTGGCGACCAAGGTGCACTTCCCGATGGGCGAGGGGCCCAACCGGGGCGGCAACTCCCGGCGCTGGATCACCCGCGCGGTGGAGGACAGCCTGCGGCGGCTGCGCACCGACTGGATCGACCTCTACCAGGTGCACCGGCCCGACCACACCACCGACATCGAGGAGACCCTGGCCGCGCTGACCGACCTGGTCCGCCAGGGCAAGGTGCGCGCCATCGGCTGCTCCTCCTTCCCCGCCCAGGACATCGCCGAGGCCCACCACGTGGCCGAACGGCGGGGCCTGTACCGCTTCCGCACCGAGCAGCCGCCCTACAACCTGCTCGCCCGCGGCGTGGAAACCCACCAGCTGCCCACCGCGCAGCGCTACGGCATGGGCGCGCTGACCTACAGCCCGCTGGCCAACGGCTTCCTCTCCGGCAAGGTCCGCAAGGACCAGCCGGTGGACCTGACCACCGGGCGGCCCGCGCTGACCCCGGCCCGCTTCGACGCCTCGCTGCCGGCGAACGCGGCCAAGTTCGACGCGCTGGAGAAGCTGACCGAGCTGGCCGCGGACCTGGGTGTGCCGCTGGCGCAGCTGGCGGTGGCCTTCCCGGCCGCGCACCCCGCGGTGACCTCGGTGATCATCGGGCCGCGCACGATGGAGCAGCTGACCTCGCTGCTGGCCGGGGTCGAGCTGGAGCTGGACGACGCCACGCTGGACCGGATCGACGAGATCGTGCCGCCGGGCACCGACCTGTACCGGGCGGACGGGGCCTGGCAGCCGCCGTCGCTGGCCGCGCCGCGCCGTCGCCGCCCGGTGGGTGAGCGCGCGGCTGCCTGAACGGGCGACGGGGGTGGTCGCTTCAGGAACCCTGTGGTTTCACACTGCAACCACCCTCACCCGATCGGCGTCATTCGGGCATGCGAGTACGACTATGGCTGCCGTTGGCGCTGGTCGCCGTCGTGGCGACAACGGTGGTGCTGACCACCTCCTTCGGCCGGGACCCGTGGCGCACCGACTGCGCGGGGCCGCTGGTCGCGCCCAAGGCGGCCAGCGGCTCGGCCGCGGCGGTGCAGGCGGCGGTGGCGGCCTCGGCGAAGGGCGCCACGGTCGGCTACGAGGTCCTCGACCTGTCGGCCTGCCGGGTGGTGGCCGGGGTCAACTCCCAGCAGCGGTTCGCCGCGGCCTCGGTGGTCAAGCTGCTGATCGCGCTCGACGCGCTGGACCGGCAGGGCGAGCAGGCCGAGGACCGGGTGGAGCGGATGCTCTCGGTCAGCGACGACGCCACGGCCAGCGCGCTGTGGACGGCCAACGGCGGGCCGGAGATCGTCAAGCGGGTCGCGAACAAGCTCAAGCTGGGCGGGGTGCGGCCGCCGGAGCGGGCCGGGCAGTGGGGCGACACCCAGGTCACCGCGCACGACGTGGCGCTGGTCTACCGGCACATCTCGGCCGCGGAGACCACGGACCGCCGGCAGTTGCTGACCTCGGCGATGGCCGAGGCGCCGCGGACCGCCGCGGACGGGTTCGACCAGCACTTCGGCATCCCGGACGGGCTGCCGGGCAGCCGGTGGGCGATCAAGCAGGGCTGGGGCAGCAGCGGTGAGCGCACCGTGCTGCACAGCACCGGCCTGGTCGGCGGCGACCGGCAGTACGCGGTGGTGCTGCTGTCCAGCTGGCCGCTGGGCATGGACCGGACGGCGGCGGGCCGGGCGTTGACCGCGGGCGCCGGACGGGTGAGCGAGCCCGCCGCGGCGCACTGACCTGGTTGCCCAGCTCCCAGGCGGGTATCTGGGGGCCATGGCCAACGTCTCCTACTGGATCTCCAGCACCGCCGACGCCGGCGCCGACCGCCCTGAGCTGCCCGAGCAGGCCGACGTGGTGGTGCTCGGCGCGGGTATCGCCGGGATCACGACCGCCTACCTGCTCAAGCAGCTGGGCCTGCGGGTCGCGCTCATCGAGGCCGGGGAACTGGCCGCGGGAGTCACCGGGCACACCACGGCCAAGGTGACCGTGCAGCACGGGCCGGTCCACCAGCGGCTGCGCCGGTCCTTCAACGCCGAGACCGCGACCGCGCACGCCCGCGCGCAGACCGCGGCGCTGGAGTGGCTGGCGGCCACCTCGGCGCGGCTGGGCATCGACTGCGAACTCACCCGCAGCGCCAACGTGCTCTACACCGAGCAGCCGGGCAGTGTGCCGACGCTGCGCGCGGAGGCCGAGGCGGCGGCCGCGGCCGGGCTGCCCGCGGCCTTCGCCGACCACACCGACCTGCCGTTCCCGGTGGCCGGTGCGGTGCGGCTGGCCGACCAGGCCAAGTTCCACCCCCGGAAGTGGCTGCTCGGGCTGGCCGCGCTGATTCCAGGGGACGGCTGCTCGGTGCACACCGGGGTGCGGGCGCTGGCGCTGACCGAGGGTGACCCGTGCGTGGTGACCACCACCGAGGGCCGGATCAGGGCCGAGCACGTGGTGGTGGCCACGCACTACCCGATCTTCGACCGGGGCGCGTTCTTCCCCAGGCTGCAACCGCGCCGGGACCTGGTGGTGGCCGGGCCGGGCCAGGGGCCGCCGGGGATGTACCTGGATGTGGACACCGCGCACTCGGTGCGCACCGCGCCGCTGCCCGGCGGCGAGGAGCTGCTCATCGTCGGCGGCGAGGGCCACCTGGTCGACGAGGGGGACAACACCGGGGCGCGGTTCGAGCGGCTGGCCGAGTGGGCGCGGGAACGGCTGGGGCTGACCGAGATCCGCTACCGGTGGATGGCGCACGATCTGTCCACTCCGGACGGTCTGCCCTACATCGGCCGGTTCCACCCGTTCACCAAGAAGGTGTGGGTGGCCACCGGGTTCGGGCACTGGGGCATGACCAACGGGACCCTGGCCGGGCTGATCCTGCGCGACCTGATCTCCGGGGTGGCCAGCCCGCATGCGGCGCTGTTCGACCCGCTGCGCACCACCCTGGCCCAGTCCGCGCCGAAGTTCGTCAAGACCAACGCGCACGTGGCCGCCCGGCTGGTCGGCGACCGGTTCGCCGCCGCGACCGCGGGCGGGGTGGATCAGCTGGCCGAGGGGCAGGCCGTGGTGACCACCGTCGGCACCAAGGCGGTGGCCGCCTACCGCAAGCCCGGCGGCGAGCTGTGCGCCCTCGGCGCGCGCTGCACCCACCTGGGCTGCCTGGTGGCCTTCAACGACGGTGAGCAGACCTGGGACTGCCCGTGCCACGGCTCCCGGTTCGCCCTGGACGGCTCGGTCATCCAGGGTCCGGCGGTGCGGCCGCTGCCGAAGGTGGACCTCGGGGACGGGTGAAGCCGGCGGCGGGTGGGTATCCGGGGCGGGTGACTGCCACCAGACATCGAGTCGTCATCGTCGGCGGGGGCTTCGGCGGGCTGGCCGCGGCACGGGCGCTGCGCAAGTCCGATGTGGACGTCATCCTCATCGACCGGATGAACCACCACCTGTTCCAGCCGCTGCTCTACCAGGTGGCCACCGCGCTGCTCTCCCCCGGCGACATTGCACCCGCGCTGCGGGATGTGCTGCGTTCCCAGCGCAACGCCCGGGTGGTGCTGGGCACCGCCACCGAGCTGGACGCGCAGGCCCGCACGGTGACCGTGGAGCTGCCGGACTGCCGCCAGGAGGTGGTGGCCTACGACAGCCTGGTGGTCGCCGCCGGGTCCGCGGACAGCTACTTCGGCCATGAGGAGTGGCGGGAGGTGGCGCTGCCGATGAAGACCCTCTCCGACGCGGTGCGGCTGCGCTCCCGGCTGCTCACCGCCTTCGAGAACGCCGCCAACGCCCAAGATCCGGCCGAGCGGGCGCGCTGGCTGACCATCGCGATCGTCGGCGCCGGGCCGACCGGGGTGGAGCTGGCCGGGCAGGTGGCCGCGATGGCCAGGCGCAGCCTGCGCAACCAGTTCCGCGACATCGACCCAGCCTCGGCCAAGGTGGTGCTGATCGACGCGGTGGACACCGTGCTGCCGCCCTTCGCCGAACCGCTGCGCGCGCACACCCAGAAGACGCTGCACAAGCTCGGTGTGGAGGTTTTGCTCGGCAAGATGGTCGCCGACGTGGACCAGGAGGGCGTGTTGTTGCGCGCCAAGGACAAGAGCGAGTCCCGGCTGGCCGCGCGCACGGTGATCTGGGCGGCCGGGGTGAAACCGGCGGCCTTCGCCGACCAGCTGGCCAAGGCCACCGGGGTGGAGACGGACAAGAAGGGCAAGATCAAGGTGCGGCCGGACTGCTCACTGCCCGGCCACCCCGAGCTCTTCGCCGTCGGCGACCTGGCCAACCTGGACGACCTGCCGGGGCTGGCCGCGCCCGCGATCCAGCAGGGCGAGCACGTCGGCGAGGTGATCAAGGCCAGGCTGGGTGAGCGGACCCCGCCGCCGGCGTTCCGCTACCGGGACCGCGGCACCATGGCCACCGTCTCCCCCGGCGACGCCGTGGCCGATGTGCGCGGGCTGAAGCTGCGCGGGCTGATCGGCAAGGCGGCCTGGCTCGCGGTGCACCTGGCCTTCCTGGTGGGCTGGCGCAACCGGATCTCGGTGCTGGCCGAATGGGGCTGGCTGCTGGCCACCGGCCGCCGGTCCCAGCGGATCATCCTGGAGGCCGCCGACGAGGGCATGGCACGGGGGAAGCGTTGACCACCACCGAGAAGCGCTCACTGAGCCGACTATCCACTGTGGACACCGCGAAGGTGGTCGCCGAGGTGCTGCTGCCGATCGTGGTCCGCGGCGCGGTGATCCGCCGCCCGCGCGCGGTGGCGCTGGCGCAGCGGCTGGACCTGGACCGGCGGGCGGTGCGGCTGCTGACCCGGTTGCGCGAGCGCTACGGCGACGCGCCGCTACGGCTGCGCCTGCCGGGCCGGGACCTGGTGCTGCCACTGGACTCCTCCGACGCGCACGAGGCGCTGGCGCGCTCCCCCGAGCCGTTCAGCCCGGCCAGTCTGGAGAAGCGGCACGCGCTCGGGCAGTTCCAGCCGGAGGGTCTGCTGATCTCCTCCGCCGAGCAGCGGGCGCACCGGCGGGAGTTCACCGAGGACGTGCTGGCCACGCCCTATCCGGTGCACCCGCAGGCCGCCGACTTCACCGCGATCGTCGCCCAGACGGTGAAACCCCTGCTGGCCCAGCCGGAACTGGACTGGCCCGCCTTCACCCGGCAGTGGTGGCGGCTGGTGCGCCAGGTGGTGCTGGGCACCGCCGCCGCCGGGGATGACCTGCTCACCGACCGGCTCTTCGCCTTGCGCCGGGCCGGGAACTGGGGCTGGCTGCACCCCAGGGAGACCAAGCACCGGGAGATGTTCCTGCGGCACCTGCGCGGCGCGATCGACCGGGCCCAGCCGGGCAGCCTGGCCGCGCGGATCGCGGAGAACCACCCCGGCCCGGACATCCACCCCGAGTCGCAGGTGGCGCACTGGCTGTTCGCCTTCGACGCGGCCGGGGTCGCGGTCTTCCGCACGCTGGCGCTGCTGGCCACCCACCCGGAGCAGGAGACCAAGGCGCTGGCCGAGTCCGCCGGGTCCACCCCGGACAGCTTCTGGGAGCTGCCCTACCTGCGCGGCTGCGTGCAGGAGTCGCTGCGGCTGTGGCCGACCACCCCGCTGATCCTGCGTGAGTCCACAGTGGACACCACACTGGGCGGGCACGAGATCCGCAAGGGCGCCACGGTGATCCTGTTCGCGCCCTACCTGCACCGCGGCCCGGCCGGGTTCACCCCGGAGATCTGGCGGGACGGCACCGCGCACTTCCACGGCGCGCTGGTGCCCTTCAGCGACGGCCCCGCGGTCTGTCCCGGCCGCAACCTGGTGCTGCTGCTGACCACCCAGGTGCTGGCCACGCTGCGCCGTGAGCACGAGATCGGGCTGCTGACCAGGGCGCACCTGCGGCCGGGGCGCCGGCTGCCCAGCGTGCTGGACCACTTCGCGCTGCGCTTCGCGCTCAGCCGACGCGGCTGAGCGCGGCCGCGGCCACCTTCAGGTCCTGTACGAGTGCGGCGTAGGCGGCCTCGCGGTCGGGCGCGCGCAGCACCGCGGAGGGGTGCTGGGTGGCCAGCACCCGCGCCGAAAGCGGGAACTCCTCCGGCAGTGCGAGCAGCTCCCCTCGGTGCGCGGTGAGCCGGAACGCCGCGCCCAGGACCGACTGGGCGGCGGTGGCGCCCAGGCACACCACCAGGTCCGGGCGCACCGCGCCGAGCTCGGCCACCAGCCACGGCCGGCAGGCCACCACCTCGGAGCGGTTGGGCTTCTGGTGGATGCGGCGCTTGCCGCGGGCGTCGCGCTGGAACTTGAAGTGCTTGACCGCGTTGGTGACATAGGCCGTGGCGCGGTCGATGCCGGCCTCCACGAGTGCCTTGTCCAGCAGGCGTCCCGCCGGTCCGACGAAGGGTTCGCCCGCCTTGTCCTCCTGGTCGCCGGGCTGTTCGCCGATGAACATCACCCGGCCGTTGCCGGGCCCGTCGCCGAAGACGGCCTGGGTGGCCTCGCGGTAGAGGTCGCAGCCGCGGCAGCCCTGCACCGCGGTGCGCAGTTGGTCGAGTCCGGCGTCCTCTGGCGGGTTGGCTCCCGGGTATTTGGCCATCTCAGCTGCTCTCCCGTTTCTCCAGGCCCACCGCGAGCCGCAGTTCCCTGGCGTCCTCGGCCTGGTCCTGCCGGTTCATCAGGTCGGAGAGGGCGTCGGCGATCGCGTTGAGCTTCTGCTGGGTGGCCTCATCGGAGCGGGTCTGGGTGTTCTGCAGCAGGGCCACCAGCAGGAAGGTGACGATCGTGGTCAGGGTGTTGATCACCAGCTGCCAGGTGTCCTCGGACTCGAAGAGGAAGTAGGACGGGGCCCAGATGACCACCATGGCCAGGCACAGCGCGAAGAACCAGGCTCGCGAGACGAAGGTGTTGACCTTGGTCGCGAACCGGTCGAAGAAGGAGGGGCGCTTGTCCGCCTCGCTGGGCATGACCGCGCCGGCGTGCTCGCTCATGGCCTCGGGTTCCCCTACTCGGGTGCCTTCAACCGCCGTTTGCCGCAGGCGGCATCGGGTAGCCGGAGCCCATCGGAGCAATCTCTCTCGCGAGGTGGGAACCATGGCCCAAGCGGTGACCAGCCGGCCGGTGCGCACCGCGGTGCAAGCCGCGGCGGTGCTGGTGGCGATCGTGTTCGTGGCCGTTGGCGTGCTCGGCTTCATCCCGGGGGTGACCACCAACTTCGACGACCTGCTGGTGGCCGGTCACCACTCGCAGGCGTTGCTGCTGGGCGTGTTCGCGGTCTCGGTGCTGCACAACATCGTGCACCTGATCTTCGGGGTGGCCGGGCTGCTGCTGGCCCGCACCCCCGGTGGCGCGCGCGGCTTCCTCATCGGCGGCGGTGTGGTCTACCTGGCGCTGTGGGTCTACGGGCTGGTGGTGGACAAGGACAGCCCGCTGAACTTCGTGCCGCTCAACACCGCCGATGACTGGCTGCACCTGGGCCTGGGGCTGGGCATGATCGCCCTTGGCGCGCTGCTGGTCCCGAAGGCGGCGCGATGAGCAAGCCGGACCACTCCCGCGCGCCGGTTCTGGAGGCGATGGCCGCCCACCGGGAACGCAACCCGATGACCTTCATCCCGCCCGGCCACAAACAGGGCCGGGGCGTGGATCCCCGGGTCCTGGAGGTGATGGGCCGGGACCTCTTCGCCGCCGACATCATCATGCTCAACGGCATCGACGACCGGCGGATGAGCCAGGAGATCCTGACCCAGGCCGAGGAGCTGATGGCCGATGCGGTGGATGCCGAGCTGGCCTACTTCTCCACCTGCGGCAGCTCGCTGTCGGTCAAGGCCTGCATCATCACCGTGGCCGGTCCCTGCGAGGAGCTGCTGATCTCGCGCAACGCGCACAAGTCGGTGATCGCCGGGCTGATCATCAGCGGCGTGCGCCCGGTGTGGGTGCACCCGCGGTGGGACCCGGAGTGGCAGCTGGCGCACCCGCCCGGCCCGGAGGCGGTGGCCGAAGCCTTTCGCCAGGCCCCCGACGCCAAGGGCATGCTGCTGATCACCCCGACCGACTACGGCGCCTGCGCGGCGATCAAGGACACCGCGGAGCTGTGCCACGAGCACGGCAAGCCGCTGATCGTGGACGAGGCCTGGGGCGCGCACCTGCCCTTCCACCCCGGCCTGCCCAGCTGGGCGATGGACGCGGGCGCGGACCTGTGCGTGACCAGCGTGCACAAGATGGGCGCGGGCCTGGAACAGGGCTCGGTGTACCACCTGCAGGGCGACCGGGTGGATCCGAAAGTCCTGGCCGCGCGGGCGGATCTGCTCAACACCACCAGCCCGTCGGCGCTGATCTACGGTGGGCTGGACGGCTGGCGGCGGCAGATGGCCGAGCACGGACATGCCTTGCTGGACAAGGTGATGACGCTCTCCGCCGAGACCAGGAAACGGCTCGAGGCGTTGCGCGGGGTGCGGGTGATGGGCCACCCGGAGTTCGTCGGCCCCGGCCGCGCCGACGACCTGGACCCGCTCAAGCTGGTCATCGACCTGCAGCAGCTGGGCATCAGCGGCTACACCGCCTCGGAGTGGTTGCGGGAGAACCGGAACGTGGAGGTCGGGCTGGCCGACCACCGCCGTTTCGCCGCGCAGCTGACCGTGGCCGACGACGAGCGCAGCGCGGACATCCTGGTCTCCTCGGTGCGGGCGCTGGTGGAGGCCAGCGAGGACCTGCCCAGGGCCAAGCCGATCGACCTGCCCGCGCCGGGTGAGCTGGAGCTGGAACAGGTGCAGCTGCCCAGGGACGCCTTCTTCGGGCCGTTCGAGGACGTGCCGGCGGAGAAAGCGGCCGGGCGGATCGCCGCGGAGACGATCAGCCCGTACCCGCCGGGTGTGCCCGCGGTGCTGCCCGGCGAGCGGATCACCCAGGACGTGGTGGACTACCTGCGCACCGGGCTGGACGCGGGCATGTACATCCCGGACTCCGCCGATCCGGAGCTGAAGACCTTCCGGGTCACCGCGCGGTGATCAGCGGTGTCGCAGCGGGATCAGGAACCACAGTGAGCCGAAGCCGATCGCGGCGGCCACCCCGAGCGCGATACCCGCCCAGCCGCCCATGATCATCTCGCCGAGCAGGAGCACCGTGCCGGTCAGCGCGATCGCCAGCGCCGCCAGGCCGAGCACGGTGAACCTGTTGGCGGATTTGATGATCCGCTCTCGTTTGCCGCGCCGGAACAACACCCGGTGCCAGGCGGCCGGTGCGGTCAGTAAAGCGACCGCGGCACCGGCGAACAGAATCGTGACCAGATGGGTGATCCGGATCTCGTTGCTGACCTCGGTGTAACGCTCGGTGAAGGTGATCGACAGCAGGAATCCGAACAGGATCTGCACGCCGGCCTGCGCTACGCGTAGCTCCTGGAGCAGCTCGTTGAGGTTGCGGTCCAACCGCTCCTCGGGATCAGCCTCCGGCACACTCATGCCAGGGCAGTACCCGGTTCTTGCATGGGCAAATCCAGGTTTCCCCCGGTCAGCGCGGGTACTCCGGGCGCATGCGAGCTCTTGTCCTCAACTGCACCCTGAAGAAGTCACCGGATACCTCCAACACCGAGCTGCTGGCCAACGTGGTGGTCAGCGCCCTGCGGGAGAAGGACGTCGAGGTCGAGGTGGTGCGAGTGGTCGACCACCGCGTCTCCCCCGGTGTGAAGACCGACATGGGTGGCGACGACGAGTGGCCTGCCATCCACGACAAGCTGCTGGCCGCCGACATCCTGGTGCTGGCCACCCCGACCTGGGTGGGCCACCCCTCCAGCATCGCCCAGCGGGTGCTGGAGCGGATGGACGCGATGATCTCCGAAACCGACGACCAGGAGCGGCCGGTGGCCTACAACCGGGTGGCCGGGGTGGTGGTGACCGGCAACGAGGACGGCGCGCACCACGTGATCAGCGAGATCAGCGGCGGCCTGGCCGACATCGGCTACACCATCCCCGGCCAGGCCTGGACCTACTGGAACCGCGGCCCCGGCCCCGGACCGTCCTATTCGGACACCGAGGAAGGCCACCAGTGGTCGCACAACACCGCGCGCACCATGGCGGCCAACCTGGTCGCGGTGGCCACCGCGCTGCGGGTCACGCCGATCCCGGCGGGCTGAGGCTCACCCCAGTCGCGCGGGCTCGGTGTGCACGACCTTCATGGTGACCAGCTCGTCCAGCAGCTCCGGTCCGTAGCCGAAGCCGTCGCCGCTGGCCCCGCGCGGCTGGGCCGCCCCGCCAGGTGCGCCGCCGAAGACCGCGTTGACCTTGACCGTGCCGACCGGGAGCTCCCGCCAGGCGAGCTGGGCGTTGGCCAGGTCGCCGGTGAGCACGGTGGCGGCCAGGCCGTAGCGGCCGGCGGCGGCCAGTCGCACGGCCTCGGTGAAGCTGCTCACCACCCGGATCGGCGCGACCGGGCCGAAGGTCTCCTCGGTGAGCACCGCGAGCTCGTCGGCGCAGCCGGTGAGCACGGTGACCGGGTAGAACGCGCCGGGTCCTTCGGGGATCTCGCCGCCGGTGAGCAGGGTGGCCCCGGCGTTGACCGCCTCGCTGACGTGGTGGTGCACCTGTTCGCGGTGCCGCCGGTCCACCAAGGGCTGGTCGGCAGGCCAGTTCCGGGCCTGTTTGACCAGCTCGTCGTGGAAGCGGTTGGCGAGGTCCCGGTGCAGGTAGATCCGTTCCACCGAGGTGCAGATCTGGCCCTGGTTGGTGAAGGCGCCGATGGCGGCCTGTTCGGCGGCCCAGGCCGGGTCGACGTCCCGGTCCACGATCAGCGCGTCGTTGCCGCCGTTCTCCAGCAGCACCTTGGCTCCGGTGACCGCGGCGTCGCGGGCGATCATCCGGCCCGCGGCGGTGCCGCCGACGTGGGCGATGACATCGACCCCGGCGTGCACCAGGGCGGCGCCGGTGCCGGCATCACCGGCCACCGTGGTCAGCACGCCGGCGGGCAGGCAGTCGGTGAGGATGTCGCCGAGCAGGGCTCCGGTGTGCGGGCAGCGTTCGCTGGGCTTGTGCAGCACCGCGTTGCCGGTGACCAGGCCCGCGCCGAGCAGGCCGCAGGCCACCGCGACCGGGTCGTTCCACGGGGTCAGGGCCAGCAGCACGCCCCGGGGTTCGGGCACGGTGAAGTCGGTGGCGCCCCACTGGCCCAGCAGGGTGCGGCCGCCGCGCAGCGGGCCGAGCTCGGCGTACTGCACCAGGGTGGCGGCCCCGGCTTCGATGCCGCCGAGGGCCTGCTCCAGCGGGCGGCCGGTCTCGGCGGGCTGGACGGAGGCGAGGTCCTACGCGCGGG
>NZ_JBSFUA010000089.1:0-13263 GCF_053591555.1 Crossiella sp. NPDC003009
CGCCCCCGGGCGCGGCCGGGGGCGCCGGCGGTAAGCCGGGTGTCAGATGCTGGCCCTAGCCTTCCGGTATGACCCGCACCACCAGGCCGCCCGCGTTCGGCGTCGCCACCCGGTTCCCGGCCCTGGCCGCCTACGCGCGCATCACGGTGCGCCTGCACCCGCGCCGCGGCAACCCCACCGCCTACGACAGCCACCTCGGCGGACCGCTGCTGTGGCCCGAAGGCGAGGCCTGGCCGCGCTGCGGGCACGCCAAGTGCTTCATCCCCGCGCCCGAGCAGCCCGAACCAGCCGTGGTGGCCGGGCAGTTCTGGGCCAGGGACCTGCCCGACCTGCCCTTCCCACCCGGCACTGATCTGTTGCAGGTGCTGTGGTGCCCGCACGAGCACGACGAGTTGCAGGGCGGCATCGGGCCGTACGTGTACCTGTTCTGGCGGAACTCGCACTCGATCACACCGTCTTCGGAGCCACCGCCGGAGCCGATGCTGCTCGACGGTGACGACAGCCTGGTGCCCCGGCCCTGCGTGCTGCACCCCGAACGCCTCACCGAGTACCCGTGGCACGAGGAGCTGCCCGCCGACCTGGCCGAGGCGGTGCAGAGCATCCGGGAGGAGTACCGGGACGGCCTGTCGATCGCGCCGGGCAGCAAGATCGGCGGCTGGGTGTCCTGGGCGGTCACCGACCGGATCCCGCAGCCCTGCCTGGAATGCGGCACGCCGACCGAGCACCTGCTCAGCATCGCCGACACCGAATGGGGCGGCCGCGAGTCCCGCTGGCGGCCGTTCGAGGAGGACGCCCTCCGGGACCGGGACGCGTGGAACCCCATCGGCACCTACATCAAGGACGCCGTGCGGCTGTTCGTCTGTCCACAGTCGACAGAGCACCCGGTCCGGTTCGACCGGCAGTAGCGGCCTCCCTCAGCGCGCCCTGACCAGGAAGATCCCGCCGCGGCGCGCGTCCACCTCAAGGCCGACGTCCTTGTACACCAAGCCACCGCCGCGCACCGGCTTGGCCCGGTACTGGCACTTGGGTTCGAGCTTCTTGCCCAGCTCGACCAGCTGCACCTTGGGCAGCTCGTCGCAGCGCAGCTCGTCGCCCTCGGCCCGGAAGTCCTTGGCCAGCCGCGCGTGCACCGCCTCGGCGAACAGCACGCCCTTGAGCGGCTTCTTGGTGTACTTGACCAGCATGTCCGACTCCTTGAAGTCATTGGACACGGTGATCTGCCAAGGCACCTGCACGCCCTCGAAGGTGATCACGCAGTCGGTGACGGCACCGGCCTTGAGCACGACCGCGTCGTCCTTGCAGCTGCCGCTGGTCTCCCCGCGCCACTGCACCATCAGCAGGGTGTCCTTGCGCAGGTCGTGCACCAGCTTCTGCACCAGCGGCGCGTCCATGGGCGGATCGGGGAGCACGGCCTTGTTCGCCTCGTCCACGCTGAGCATCTCCGTGTTGCTCGCCGTGACCAGCACCGGACGCGGTGTGCCAGTGATCGGCAGCGAGGTCGGCGTGCCGGTCACCGACACGCTCCCGCACCCGGTCAGCAGCATCGCGGTCAGCGCGAGCACGCCGCCAGTTCCCCCAAAACGCATGGTCATGAGCTTAGACGAGGGTTTTGCCGGGGTCCGCCGCCGGGTGATACTGCGCGCATGATCAAGGAACTTCCGGCGGACCTGACCTGGCGGCATCCGATCGAGCAGGACCACGCCAGGATCCTGCCGCTGCTCTCCGCCTGGTGGGGCGGGCTGGGCGGCGCGGCCGGGGACCAGCAGCGGGCGCTGCTGGTGCCGAAGCTGATGTTCCAGCACTTCGCCGACAGCAGCACGGTGATCGAGCGGGACGGCCGGATCGTGGCCTTCCTGGTCGGCTTCCTCTCCCAGTCCCGGCCGGCGGAGAGCTACATCCACTTCGTCGGCGTGGACCCGGCCGAGCGCGGTCTTGGCCTGGGCGCCTGGATGTACCAGCGGTTCTTCGCCCACAGCAGGGCGCACGGGCGCAGCGTGGTCCGGGCGATCACCTCCCCCGGCAACGCGGGCTCGCACGCCTTCCACACCCGGATGGGCTTCGTCACCGAGCCCGGTCCGGTGCAGTTCGAGGGTCGCCCGGTGCAGCCGGACTACGACGGCCCCGGCTTGGACCGGCTCAGCTTCCGGCGCGATCTGGACGGTTCGCCCACCCGGTAGCCCGCGGGCGCGGCACACTCATCCGGTGATCCTCCGAGCACTGGCCGCCGCGGTCGCGCTGACCGCCACCGGCCTCCAGCCAGCCGCGGCCGCCCCCGCGGCGATCGAACCCTGCTCCGCCGTCTCGGTCGGCCCGGCCCAGGTCGTGGTCGACAACACCACCCGGCTCGGCCTCGGCCTCAAGGGCTGGCCGGACACCGCCTTCGGGGTGCTGCCCGAGGGCAACGGCCAGTACCGCTTCCTGTCCACCTCCGCGCTGGTCGGCTCCGGCTCGCTGCCGCAGAGCATCGCCAGCACCAAGGGCACCCTGGACAACCCGGTCTCCGGCGGGGTCAAGCACGCCGCGGTGCGCAACGTCCCGCCGGGCTACCAGTACGCCGGCGGCGGGCCGGTCTTCCGCGACCCGGCCAGCGGCCTGGTGCTGCAGATGGTGCACCTGGAACGCAGCCTGGACGGACCGAACCACCAGTTCTACGCCGAGCTGCACCTGGGCCTGCACGACCTGGCCACCGGCGAGACCCGGCTGCTGGGCGAGATCATCTCACCGGACATGGACTTCGCCACCGCGTACCGGCACAAGCTGACCGCCGACATCGGCACCTCCTCCTTCGTGCTGCGCGAGGGCTACCTCTACGCCTACTTCCCGGACTACTCCTACGACGACGGCAAGTGGGTCAACACCCCGCTGTCGGTGGCCCGCGCCCCGCTGGCCGAGGTGGTCGCCGCGGCCAAGCAGGGCAAGGCCAGCGAGTGGCGCAAGTACCACGGCGGCGCCTGGAGCTCCCCCGGCCGCAACGGCCCCTCCAGCGCGGTGCGCGAGCAGGGCGTCGGAGCCTGGCACCCGAGCGTGGTCAAGACCACCAGGGGCGGCACGATCATGGTGGCAGGCAACAGCATCACCGAGTTCGTGCTGGCCACCTCGCCGGACGGGCTGACCGGCTGGTCCGGCCCGACCACCCTGTTCCGCGACCCCGAGCGCGGCAACGCCTACCCGACCGTCGTCGGCACCGGCAGCGATCCGTCCATTGTGGACAACGAGTTCTACCTCTACTACCTCCAGTGGGCCAAGGCCGGTGACTGGGCGAACGCGGTGGCCATGCGCCGCCACGTCACCTGCGTCGCGGGTCGCACGCTGCCGACGGCCCCCCTGACCGGCTACGTCAACGGTTCCCAGCACCGCACCAGCACGATCACCGAACGCGCCACCGGTTTCGCGCCCGAACCCGGTCGCCTGTGGCGGCTGGAGACCGCGGCCGTGCCGGGCACCGTGCCGCTCTACGGCTGCCGCACCGGCTCGGACCACTACCTGTCCCTGGCCCAGGGCTGTGAGTCGCCGCAGGCCGCGGTGCTGCGGAGCGAAGGCCGGATCTACTCCGCCGCGCCCTCGGCCCCCTCGACCCCGTTGTACCGCTGCAAGTCCGGCGCGGACCACTTCACCTCTGCGGCGGCGAACTGCGAGGGCCGCGGCACCCAGGACAAGCTGCTCGGGCACGCGCTGACCACCACGCAGCGGGTGTTCAGCCGGTTCTACGACGGCCGGGAGCACTGGGACACCAGCGGCGCGGTCACCGCGAAGTACGCGCTGGAGCACCGCTGGTTCCTGGAGTCGGCGAGCAAGCCGGGCACCCGCGCGCTCTACGGCTGCGCCTACACCAGCGTGAAGGGCCTCAACCACTTCGTCTCCACGCAGCCGGACTGCGAGGGCCAGCAGGTGCTGCGCACCGAGGGCTGGGCCTACCTCGACCAGCCGAGCGCGCCGTCGGCGCCGCTGTACCGGTGCTACTGGCCGGAGCAGGACGACCACTTCCTGTCCCCGCACGAGAACTGCGAGGGCGTGCCCGGCGGCCGCAACGAGGGCCGCCTCGGCTACGCGCTGAGCTGAGCCGGGGTTCGAGGGCCCAGCACCCCCCCGGCACTGGGCCCTCGACCGGTCACCTGATGCTCAGCGCCACCGGCTGCACACCGAGGCCGGATCCGGGCTAGTCACGTGGATCCGCGAGTCCACGCTGTCGCCCCAGGTCTCGAACGGCCCGCACTGGATCCAGCTCGCGCCCCGGTTGAACGAGACGTCCAGCCAGACCGACTTGTGCCCCGCGCGCCCGCCGAAGTGGTGCGCCCACACCACCGGCGCGGCCACCGTGGTGCGCGGCACCGAGCCGGTGAAGGTCGCCGCCCCACCAGGTCCCAGCTGCGGCACTGGCGCGGGTCGGCCGAGGCCGTGCCCACCAGCAGGCCGGACTCCGCGCCGCGCCGAACAATCAATCGGCGAACGTGCGCCCGAGCGGGTGCCCGGCCGGGCATGGGTGGGCTGACCGGATTACAACGTTGGCGGTCCATTTCCGGACAGAGTTGTGTCCGTTGTTGACTGGTCACGATCGGTTGTTGTTAATGGGATCGGTTCCACATCGGGGTGGACCGCCCTACCCGCTCCTGCGCGCCCACCCCGCCTTCGGTCGTGCTCCCCGCCAGGAGGTAGGCGCCCATGTCCCCATCCCGATTGCGATCCGGCCCGCTGGTGGCCGTGTTGGCACTTCTCGCCTCGCTGGCGACGTTCACGCCTGCGCCGGCCCAGGCCGCGCAGGCCCAGCGCACGGTCACCGGCCAGGTCCGGGACGCGGTCTCCGGCGCCCCGGTGGCCGGGGCGGTGGTGCACGCGGCGGCCCAGACCGCCAGCGTGCGCACCGGGGCCGACGGGCGGTTCAGCCTGCCGGGGGTCCCGGCCGAGGCGGTCGGGGTGGTCGCGGCCAAGCAGGGCTACGACTTCCGCTGGCTGCCCCTGGAGTCCCGCGGCGACACCGCGGTCACCCTGCGCCTGGACCGGGAGACCCCGGGCACCCTGCCGCACCCGGACTACCCGCGTCCCGACCTGGACCGCCGGGCAGGCGCGGACGGCAAATGGCTCAACCTCAACGGGACCTGGTCGCTGAGCTTCGACCCGCGCGATGTCGGCCTGAAGGAGAACTGGGCCGCGGGCGGGCACGAGTGGCAGCACGCGGTGCGGGTGCCGTTCAGCTACACCTCCCTGGCTGGGGTCGGGGAACAGGCGCGGGCCAACAACCAGGTCTACGCCAGCCAGTTCGAGGCCAACAAGGGCGCGGCCTGGTACCAGAAGCAGGTCACCGTGCCCGCGGACTGGCCTGCCGAGCGCAACGTGCTGCTGCGCTTCGGCGCGGTGGAGTGGCACGCGCAGGTGTTCCTGGACGGCGTGAAGCGGGCCGAGCACGACGGCGGCTACTCCCCGTTCGAGGTTGACCTGGGCCGCCTGGCCCCCGGTTCCACGCACTCGCTGGTGGTGCGGTCCTTCGCGCCGGACAACAGCGACCGCACGCCCTACCCGCAGGGCAAGCAGATGGGCTGGTACGCCGACACCGGCGGCATCTGGCAGTCGGTGTGGCTGGAACCGGCCGACGCCGCCCGCCTGGACACCGTGCACGTCACCCCGCAGCTGACCTTCACCGGCGACCGGCTGACCAGCGCCAAGGCCGAGGTCGCCATCGCCGGCAACGCCGCCGCGGCCGGGTCCACGGTCAAGATCACCGTGCGCGAGCAGGCCGGGAAGCCCGGCGTGCAGCAGCGCGGGCTTGAGCTGCTGAGACCGGTGGAGCCCAAGGCCGGCCGGGTGGTGGCCAGCGCCACCCTGCCGCTGTCCGGCAGCACCGGTAAGTCCACTGTGGACATTCCGGCGGCCAGGCTGTGGTCACCGGAGACGCCGTGGCTCTACCAGGTCCAGGTGGAGCTGACCGGCAGCCAGGGCCGGGACGCGCTGCACACCTGGACCGGACTGCGCACCGTCTCCAGGGACTGGGCGCCCGGCCACTCCCCCGCCGAGCAGTCCGATCCGCAGCAGCAGTACCAATATCTGCACCTGAACAACAAGCCGATCTACCTGCGTTCGGCGCTGGACCAGGCGTTCAACCCGTGGGGCACCTACTCCTACACCGGCCTCTACCAGGGCGGTGACCTGCGCGCCGGGTCGCTGGCCGAGCCGCGGAAGGGTTCGGTGCTCTTCGACCTGGCGCTGGCCAAGCAGCTCGGGCTCAACTCCACCCGGCTGCACATCAAGATCAACGATCCGCTGTACTACCACTGGGCCGACGTGATGGGCCTGATGGTCTGGTACGACCAGCCGAACTTCGGTTACAACGGCTACCAGGCCAGCGCGGAGAAGCTGTTCGAGGGCGTGCTGCACGATGCGGTGAAACGGGACTACAACCACCCCTCCATCGTGATCTGGGACGTCTTCAACGAAGGCTGGGGCATCACCGACGGCAACGGCATCCGCGAGGAGGCCAAGCCCTGGATCGAGCGCATGGTGCAGCTGACCAAGCAGCTCACCCGCGGCGGGCGGCTGATCGTGGACAACTCGCCCTGTTGCAGCAACCACCATCCCAGCGAGAGCACCGACCTGCTGGACTTCCACGGCTATCTGTCCACATGGGACGAGTGGAAGGCCAACATCGACAACTACGTCCGCAACACCTATCCCGGCTCGACCTTCAACATGGAGGAGGGCAAGAAGCAGTCCGGGCAGCCGCTGCTGAACTCCGAGTTCGGCCCGTGGACCGGCGGCCGGGAGAAGGACCAGGATGTCGCCGCGCCGTTCCGCTACACCACCGAGCTGTTCCGCAACCAGCCCAAGATGAACGGCTACCTGTTCACCGAGCTGGCTGACATCGAGTGGGAGTGGAACGGCTGGTCGGCCTACGACCGCACCCTCCAGGTGCCCGGATACCTTGACGCAGACGGAAAACAGGGCGGGGTGCACCTGGCCAACGCCGACGACGTGCTGTTCTTCGACGCCCGCCCGGTGCAGCGGGTCACGCCCGGGCAGGCGGTGTCGCTGACCGCGAAGTCCTCGCTGTTCTCCGGCCGGGAGGTCAGCGGCGCCCAGCTGCGCTGGCGGATCTCCGGCACCGACCACACCGGCGCGGCCATCCGCAGCACCGACTGGCGGCAGCGGCCGGTCTCGCCGGAGAAGTACACCACCAGCGACCTCGGCAAGGTCGAGGCGACCGTGCCTGCGGAGCTGACCTCCGGCCGCCTGGACATCCAGCTGGTGCGCGGCCAGGAAGTCCTGGCCACCGGCCAGACCTTCCTGGCCGACTGGAGCAACCGGACCGACCGGGCCACCGTGCTCGGCGAGCACGCCAGCAGCCAGTCCAGGGTCGCGGGCACCATCCGGCTGGACCCGGCCGCGGCCAAGGCGAACTGGCCGCAGGGCCACGACACCTTCCGCAACGACGGGGCCAGCGCCACCTGGGGCTACGGCGACGGCGACTTCCAGTGGACGGTGGACCTGCCGGAGGAGCTGCGCACCGGCCGCTGGAACACCGCCCAGCTGGTCCTGGAGGCCTCCGCCTCGCGCACGAGCTCGCCGCGCACCCGGTTCCCGCAGACCTCGGAACGCCGCTACCCCACCGAGTTCCGGGCCTCCGTGGACGGGGTGTCCGCCAGGTCGGTGGTGCTGCCGGACGATCCGGCCGACGCGCGCGGCGCGCTGTCCAACGAGTCCGGCTTCGACCCCGGCCAGTACGGCTACCGGGTGGTGCTGGACCTGGACGCGCGCAAGCTCAAGGAGGCCGCGGCGGACGGCAAGTTCACCTTGTCGCTCAGCGGTTCCGGGGGTGGGCTGACCGTGCACGGGCCGCGCACCGGCCGCTTCGGCATCAGCCCGCAGCTGGTGCTCTCCCAGGGCCGGGGCGTGTCCGGGCCGCCGGTGCAGCAGTCCGAGCCGTACGTGGGCACCGCCGAGGGCGCGGGCGTGAACACCCACTTCGTGCCGGGCACGCTCAAGGAGGGGCAGCCCACCACGGCGAACGTGCTGGTGGTCAACGACTCCCCGCGCCCGGTGCGCCAGGTCCGGCCGGAGCTGGTGCTGCCCGCGGGCTGGCGGGCCGAACCGGTCGGCCAGGTGTCCACAGTGGACCTTCGGCCCGGCGAGTCGGCGGTGGCGCGGTTCCGGCTGGTGCCCGGCAGCGTCGGCGAGAACACGGTGACCACCAGGGCCTTCTACACCGGTGACGCCGGTCGCCAGGTGGTGGACGAGCCGTGGCTGGTGACCGTGCCGGTGCCCGAACCCAGTGAGGCCAACTACCCCAAGCGCACCGTGCACGACGGCTTCGACAGCGACACCAGCGCGAACTACCGGAGCTTCCAGCCCTTCGGCGGGGAGGCCGCGCCGGCGCCCACGGTGTCGGGTTCGAAGCTGAAGGTCAGCCACCCCAGCCCGTTCTTCACCATGCTCGGCTCCAACGCCGCGCCCGGCGGCAACCCGACGGTGACCATCGTCGAAGCCGGCGAGCTGGCCGGTGGCGGCTCGCGGGAGAACAGCCTGTTCACCGGGCTGGTGAAGGACCAGAACACCTATGTGGTGGCCTGGTACAACCACTTCCGGAAGGAGACCGGTTTCGACGTCCGGCTCAACGGCCAGTTCCTGCACGGGAACCCGACCGCGCGGCTGGACCTGCAACCCGGTGACAAGTTCGCGCTGGTGGTCTCCGGCAAGACCGTGGACATCTTCCACGGCCGGGAAGGGCGGTGGACCTCGGTGCGCACCGGCTCGGTGGACTCGCGGCTCAACCTGTCCGATCCGGCGGTGCTGAGCCAGTTCCGGCACGGCGCGGCCATGCGCGGTGACGGCGGCACGGTGTCCATCGAGTCCCTGGAAGGCCGGACCCGCTGAACCCTGCCCGGCTGACATCGTCCACTGTGGACTGTGTCAGCCGGGCCGTTCCCATTCGCCGATGTGCTCGTGGTCGGTGCGGCGCAGCTGCCGGTAGCGGCCTGCGGACATGCCATACCCGCGTTTGAAGGCGTTGGCCAGGGCGAACTGGGTGCCGTAGCCGCAGCGCTGCGCGATGGTGGCCAGGGTGGCGTCGGTGGTGCGCAACAGGTGTGCGGCCGTGGTCAGCCGCCACCAGGTGAGGTAGCCCAGCGGCGGCTGGCCGACCAGCTGGCTGAACCGGCGGGCGAACGCGGCCCTGGACAGTCCAGCCCGCGCCCCCAGCGTCTCCACCGTCCACGGCGCGGCCGGGTCCTGGTGGATGGCCCGCAACGCCGCGCCCACCACCGGGTCCCGCAGCGCGCCACCCCAGTCCCGGTCCGCGCCGTGCTCCTCCAGCCAGGCCCGCAGCAGGTAGATCAGCAGCACCTCCAGCAGCGCGGGCAGCACCGCGTCCCGTCCAGGCCGCACCTCGGCCAGCTCCGCGCCCAGCACCGAGACCACCCCGTGCAGGGCGGCCTGCCGCACCGGATCGGCGGCCTGCACCAGCAGTTCCGGCAGCTCGGCCAGCAGCGGGTGCACCCTGGCCTGCTCCAGCTGGAACGCCCCGCACAGCAGCCGCACGGGCACGCCCGCGTCGCGGAGGTCGTGCGCGGCCCCGCCGGGCAGCACCACGGCCTCCCCCGGCCCCAGCACCACCGGCTCGCGACCGGGCAGCACCACGGTGATCGCGCCGGAGAGCACCACGTGCAGCCGGGCCCCGGCAAAGTCCGGGAAGTGCCGGGTCCAGGGTCCGGTGGCGTCGGTCAGCGCCGAGTAGGGCCGCCCGCTGCGCATGGCGGCGATCGCGTCGCTGAGCACATCCATCGGCACCTCACCTCGGGAGATCAAGACGTAGACGTAAACGGCCGAGACGCTGAATCATTCCCGGCTGCCCGCTGCGAACCTAGCGTGACCGGCGTGGACACCATCACACTCGGCCAGGTCGAGATCACCAGGGTGCTGGAGTGGTCCGGCCCCTTCGCCCCTGCCAGCGCCGTCTTCCCGACCTTCACCCGCGAGCACTGGCAGGCCAACGAGTCCTGGCTCAGCCCGGACCACTGGGACCCGGCCACCGACATGGCCCTGGCCCGCACCCAGCCCTGGGTGCTGCGCAGCGAAGGCCGGATCATCCTGGTGGACACCGGCATCGGCGATGACAAGGAGCGGCAGGTCCCGGTCTTCCACCGCCTGCGCACCGGTTTCCTGGACCGCCTCGCCGCCGCGGGCGTCCAGCCGGAGCAGGTCGACCTGGTGGTCAACACGCACGCGCACTCCGACCACGTCGGCTGGAACACCCGACTGGCCGACGGCGAGTGGATCCCCACGTTCCCCAACGCCCGCTACCTGCTGCACACCGCCGACGCCACCCCCGGCCTGAGCGACCCCCAGGTGCACCGCGACAGCATCGACCCGCTCCGCCACACCGGCCAACTGTTCACATGGGACGGTCCAGAGCTACGCATCGACGCCAACCTGACCCTGACACCGGCTCCCGGCCACACCCCTGGTTCCGCGGTGCTGCGCCTGGTTTCCGGCACCGACCGCGCGCTGTTCATCGGCGACATCGCGCACAGCCCGCTGCAACTCGTCGAACCCGACCACGAGGCCTGCCTCAGCGACGACGTGCCCGCCGCCATCGCCACCCGCCGCCGCCTGCTGGCCGAGGCCGCGGACACCGGCGCGCTGGTCATCCCGGCCCACTTCGGCGGCAGCGGCGCGGCCGAGGTCAAGCGGGACGGCGGCAAGTTCGCCATCACCGGCTGGGCGGCCTTCGGATGACCCGCACCGCCCAGGGTTTCCTGGCCGGTGAGCAGCGCGCGGAGGTGACCGTCTACCACGCGGTGCCCTACGCCGCACCGGTCCACGACCTCGGCACCCGTTTCACCGCCCCCGCACCACCCCTGCCCTGGTCCGGCATCCGCGACGCCACCACCCCCGGCCCGACCGCGCCAGCCCCACCGCGCCCGTCCCTCGGGCTCTTCGACCTCACCCCGCTCAACCCGCCGCCCATCCCCGGCCCCGACTACCGCACCCTCACCATCTGGGCCCCGCCGACCCCCGCGCCGCCGCGCCCGGTGCTGGTGTTCCTGCACGGCGGCGGCTTCCAGGTCGGCGCCGGCTCCGCGCCGCTCTACGACGGGACCGCCTTCGCCCGCGACGGCGTGCTGCTGGTCACCGTCAACTACCGCCTCGGCGTCCCCGGCTGGCTGCACCTGCCCGGAGCTCCCGCCAACCGGGGTCTGCTGGACGTGATCGCCGCGCTGGAATGGTTGCGGGACAACATCTCCGCCTTCGGGGGCGATCCGCACAACATCACCGTGGCCGGGCAGTCCGCGGGCGCGATCCTGGTCGCCGGACTGCTCGCCGCGCCCCGCGCGCACGGGCTGTTCCACCGGGCGGTCAGCCAGAGCGGCAACCCCGCCGCCGTGCTCACCCCGGACCAGGCGCTGCGGGTCACCGGCGCGCTGACCACCGAGCTCGACGTGACCCCGGCCGAGATCCCCGGTGTCCCGGACGCCGACCTGATCGCCGCGCTCCCCCGGCTGCCCCTGCCGCCGGACGGGCCGCTGCGCGGGATCACCCCGTTCAGCCTGGTCCTGGACCCCGAAACGCTGCCGAGGCCGCCGATCGAGGCCGAGCTGCCGCCGGTGGACCTGCTGATCGGCACCAACATCGACGAGGCCAACCTGTACCTGGTCCCCACCGGCCGCCAGGCGCCGTGGCTGACCACCGAGGCGCTCTTCGGCGGAGGCAGCCGCCTGCTGGCCGAGGCGCACGCCGCGCAGTGGCCCGGCCGGACCCACCGCTACGAGTTCGCCTGGCGCTCCGCGGCTTGTGGCGGCGCGCTCGGCGCCTGCCACTGCGTGGAGCTGCCGTTCGTCTTCGGCCACACCGCGATCCCGGCCCTGCACGGCGAACACGGCCTGCTCGGCCCCACCCCGCCCTCGCCCGAGCTCGTGGACCGCACCCACGCGGCCTGGAGCCGCTTCGCCACCACCGGCGATCCGGGCTGGCGCGCGCCCAGCCAGCGCATCGACGAGCACTGGGCCCGCCAGGGATGAGGGTTCAGGCGGACCATCCGATCGTCCCGCGCGCACGGGAAGATCGGATGGCCACCCGTTTCGGCCGCCGTGTCCCACCATGGATCGCGTCGGCAGGGGCACGGTACCAAGGGGTCCCGGATGGTGAACGCGTCTTCAGCCCTGCCTGAATAGCGAAATGCCGCCACCCCGGGAACCGGGATGGCGGCACTCACCGTGCGGCAGCGGTCAGGGCCGCATCTTCTTCAGCGACTCCAGGAGGTGGGTGAGCCGGTCGCGCATGGTGTCGCCGATCTTCATGCCACCCCCCAGCGCGTGCTCACAACCCCTGATCATCTTCTCCCGGTCCTTCGGCGAGCTTTCCAGGTGCCTGATCGCCTCGTCGATCTCGTTCTTGTCGGCGAACTTGCCGTTGGCCGAGATGGGCTTGCCGGTCAGCTTGCCTTCGGCGTTGGCGTGGATCTCGATCTCGGTCCTGTTGTCGGCCATCTTGATGTGGATGCCCTTGGTCTGGGTGTCGCTGTGCGCCTGCTCCACGTGACCGAAGGGCTGGCACTTCCGCTTCTTGCCGGCTGCGGCGAACCCGGAGAACTCGGCAGGGGCCTCCCACTCGCACGCCTCGATCTCCGGCGTGCGCTCCTTGCGGGCGTTGGTGAGGATGCCCTTGACACCCTCCAGGAACCGCCGGCCCTTCTCCTTGAGCGCGAAGAAGTTCGCCAGGCCGTCGATGACCTTGACAATCGCCTTGCCCACGGCGGGCAGCTTGCCAACGGCCAGGAAGAACGAGCCGACGTCGACCAGGCTCCACAGGCAGGCGCCGAGGTCACCGTCGCTGACGCACTTGACGATGTTGTCGATGCCCAGCAGCGTGATCAGGATCTCCGCGCCGTTTTCGGCCAGCCACTGCCCGAGGCCCTTGTTGGCATCGGCCAGCGCCTTGCGGTACTCGTCGACCATCTGCTGGCCGCCCTGCGCCCGCAACGCCTCCTCATCCGCGGAGGTCAGCTCGCCGTCGGCCTGCCGCTCGGCGTCGATCTGCCGGGTGGTGGCCTCCTCGGCCCGCTGCTTCTCGGTGGCGATCTCCTGCGCTTCCTTGGCCGCGGCCGCGGCCTCCTGGGCCAGTGCGCCCGCGGCGATGGCGTCGGCACGCGCCCTGGCCGCGGCCTCCGCGGCCACCGCCGCGTAGTACGTGCCCGCCTTCTCCGGCCTGTTCGCGCCGTACTGGCGGGGCGACGCGCGCGGCGCGATCGTCGGCCTGACCAGGTTCGTGAACAAGGGTCAC
>NZ_JBSFUA010000090.1:0-12688 GCF_053591555.1 Crossiella sp. NPDC003009
ATCCTTCTGCGCCGCTGAGGGCGCCGGCGAAGAGGACCCAGCGCGGCCGCAAAACTGCGTCGAGTCAGCGTCATCGAGGACCCTTCGGGTAGCCCGTGAACGTTCACGTGAACGTTCACGGGCTACCCGAAGTCTCACCCCCTCCGGCCGTGACTGTCAAGCTGTGCCCAGGTCACGGCCCTTTGAGGTAGGTGAGCACGGCCAGCACGCGGCGGTTGTTGGTGTCGTCGGTGATGCCGAGTTTGCCGAAGATGGAGGTGGTGTACTTGCTGATGGCGCTCTCGCTGAGGAACAGCCGCCGGCCGATGGCGTGGTTGGCCAGTCCCTCGGCCATCAGGGCGAGCACCGAGTGCTCGCGTTCGGTGAGCCGCTCCAGCCGCCGGTTGGACGTGCCGCTGGCCAGGAGTTTGGCGATCACGGCCGGGTCGATCGCGGTGCCGCCGCCTGCGACGCGGGTGAGGGCGTCGATGAACTGGTCGGCGTCGAAGACGTTCTCCTTGAGGAAGTAGCCGACTCCCCCGGCGCCGTCGGCGAGCAGCTCGCGGGCGTAGAGCTGTTCGACGTGCTGGGACAGGATCAGCACCGGCAGGCCGGGGATCTCCTTGCGGGCGGCCAGCGCGGCCCGCAGTCCCTCGTCGGACTGGGTGGGTGGCATCCGGACGTCGACGATGGCGACCTCCGGGCGGTGGGTCAGCAGCGCGTCCAGGGTCTCCGGTCCGGTGCCCGCGGTGGCCACCACCTCGTGCCCGAACGCCTCGAGCAGGCGGACCATGCCGTCGCGCAGCAGGTAGAGGTCCTCGGCTACCAGGATTCGCATGGCACCATCATCCGCGCTTGAGTCGGGCCGCCGGGCGGGCTGTTGATCTCCAGGGTGCCGTCGAAGACCGCGAGGCGGCGGCGCAGTCCGTCGAGTCCGCCGCCGGGCCGGGCGAGCGCGCCGCCCCGGCCGTTGTCGGTTAGGTCGACGACGATCGCGTTGTCCTGGCGGCTGATCGCGATCCGGGCTTGGCCGGCGTGGGCGTGTTTGACCGCGTTGGTGAGCAGTTCGGCGATGCCGAAGTACACCGCGGACTCGATCGGCGGGTCCAGGGGCGGCAGGTCCTCGGCGCTGACCTCGGTTTCCAGGGGGCTGTCCAGGGCGAGGGCGCGCACGGCGTCGGCCAGGCCCCGTTCGGTCAGCACCGGTGGGCTGATTCCCCTGACCAGCTCCCGAATTTCGGTCAGCGAGGTGGCGGCCCCGGTCCGGGCCTGCCGCAGCAGCGCCTTGGCCTGGTCCGGGTTGGTCTCCATGAGCTTCTCCGCGGTGGCCAGGGAAAGGCCGAGTGCGACCAGGCGGGCCTGCGCGCCGTCGTGCAGGTCCCGTTCGATCCGGCGGATCTCGGCGGCCTGGGTGACCGTGGCGTCCGCGCGCTGGGCGGTCAGCTCGTCCACCCGGTCGGCCAGCGCCATGGTGACGGAGGCGCGCAGGAACCGGACGGCCACCGGTTCGAGGGTCCGCCAGGCGTACGGGGAGGTGACCACGGCTACCAGTAGGCCGAGCACGCCGATGGTGGGCGACTGCTGGACCAGTCCGAGGACCGCGACCGCCACCCCGGCAGGCGGGACCGCGGCGAGCACGCCGACGGTGACCGGCGCGATCGCGGTGAAGCGCAGGTCGCGCCAGGTGGCGGGATCGCTCCACCACAGCCGCAGCCGCTGGTCCTGGCGGGCGTCCCGGCTGGTCCGCTCGTAGGAGAAGCCGTTCCACCAGTACCCGGTGGACATCCGCACCACCGGCGCGGCCTGCCGGTACCCGCCGGGGATCACGGTGCCGGTCCACCTGATTACGAGGCCGCGAGTCAGCTTGCACACCGGACGGGACAGCGCGACGGTGCCGATCCCCGCCCAGGCGAACGGCGCGAGCCAGGACCACGGGCCAGCGCCCCACCAGATCCACAGCCCCACCGCGGCCGCCCACAGCACCGGGACCAGCAGGACGACCGCCAGCACAGCGCAGGCCCGCAGGAAGCCCGTGCCGGCACTGGCCAGCCAGGTCACCAGCTTGCTCATGGTCCTTCCCCCTCCAACGGCTCGGTGTGTCCACTGTGCACCCGCGGGGCCAGATCCGGGAGTGGGGCCAGACCCACTCCGCCGGGCGGCCAGACCCATACCGGCCCGGCCGCGCGCTGCCTAGCGTCGGGTCCACATCGGACAACGCAGGGAGCGGAAACATGAGCACAGTGAAGAAACTCGTCGCCGTCTACGGGGCGATCAGTGTCGCGGTCCTCGCCGTAGTGATCATCCTCTCGGCCACCGGCGGTGCGGTGAGCTCGTTCATGTGGGGCCGCGCGGGCGGCATGGTGGCCAGTGCCGTGGTGACCTACTGGCTGGCCGAGCACGCCGCGCGCGGGGCCCGGTGGGCGTACCTGCGGGTGCGGATCATCTGCGTGGTGGTGCCGATCGCGGTCATCGCCATGGACAGCGTTCCCGGCGCGCTGCCGGTGTGGTTCGCCGGGACGCAGATCGCGGGCGCGCTCGCCCTCATCCCGGCCGCGGTCCTGGTCAACCGGGCCGGGCTGCGCGCGGCCTTTCCCAAGCCGAGCTGACCGGTCACTCCTCGGTGGCGCTCGCCCTCCCCTCCGCGGTGTAGCGCAGCAGGAAGGCGAGCACCCCGGCGATGGCCGCGGTGATGCAGGCCAGGTCGGTGACCGGGCCGCCGAAGGTCTTGACCAGCGAGCCCGAGCCGATCAGCAGGCCGAGGGACTGGCCGGCCACGGCCAGCACCCCGGCGAGCAGGAACGCGAGCAGGCACAGGCGGGTGGCGGTGAGCAGGACGCGGTGCACGGGCGCACTCTCCTTCGCGGTCAGCTGGGCAGCCACAGCACGCCGACGGCCAGCAGCACGCCGAAGAGCAGGGTGGGCAGCAGGTAGTAGAGGACGACCGGGACGAACACCCGCACCGGGTTGATCTCGGCTATGCCCGCGGCCACGTACAGCGGCGCGGCGCCGGGCGGAGAGCAGCCTTCCGAGGAGGCCCAGACCAGGATCGCGGCGAAGGCCACGTGCGGCGGGATACCGGCCGCGGTCAACGCGGCGAAGGCGACCGGGCCGACCGCGGCCACCGTGGAAGTGGTGTTGAGCGGCCCGGCCACGACCACGATCACCAGGCCGACCACGATGGCCGCGACCAGCGGCGACACCCCGGTCAGCCCGGCCAGCAGCGGGGTGAGCTGGGTGCCCAGGCCCAGGGTGCTGAGCACGTTGGAGGCGGCGAAGGCGGCGATCATGGTGACGCCGACCAGGCCGAGCTTCGGGCCGACCCGGCCCAGCAGTTCCCACCACTGGGCCCGGCCCGAGGGCAGGGACCGCCGTTCCACCAGGAGTCCGGCCAGCAGCAGCACCACCGGCAGCCAGACCAGCAGCGGGACCTCCTTGGCCACCGAGACCCCGGTGTGCGCGGAGACCAGGTCGCTGGTGGGCGGCGCGGTGAGCAGGACCGGCACCGCGATGGAGGCCAGCACCAGCAGCGAGGTCCAGCCCGCGCGGAAGGTGCGGCGGAACGGGTGCACGTCGGCCGGGTTCATCGCGCCCACCCCGCGCCTGGCCACGATCGCGTAGGCCACGATCAGGCGCATCACCACCATCCACGCGCCGGTGACGAACATGGTGGCGACCATGCCGCCGGTGCCCAGCACGGGCAGCACGGTCGGCGCGGCCAGCAGGATGAAGAACGCGCCGCTGAACGGGAAGGTCGCGCCGACGCCCGCGTTGCCGGACAGGACGAGGGCGGCGGTCTCGCCGCTGGCGCCGGAGCGCTTCATCCACGGGATGGTGATGGAGCCGATGGTGGCCACGATCGCCGCGCCGTTGTGCGCGACCGCGCCGAACAGGCCGGAGGCCACCGTGGCGGCGTAGGCCGAGCCGCCGCGGCGGCGGCCCAGCACCGAGCTGAGGATGTCCACCAGGCGCTGCACCAGGCCGGTCCTGGTGAGCAGCTCGCTGACGAAGACGAAGGCCAGCGCGGCGAAGGTGATCTCGGACTTGAGCCCGTCCACCAGGCCCTGCCAGCCGACCGCGAGCGCGTCCCGGCCGGCGAACGCGGCGGTGACCAGGAAGCCGACCACCATCGCCTCGCCGATGTTGCGCTTGAGCACGGCGTTCCACAGCACGATGGCGGCGATGAAGGCCACCAGGGCGTACACGGCGTTCATGCGGGCAGCAGCCCGGCCTCGGCGAAGGCGGCGGACGCCTCCGGGCCGGTGAGGAAGTCCAGCAGCGCGGCGGCGTGCGGACCGGTGGTCACGCCGAGCGCGATGGACAGTTCGCTGTACTGCTGGACCTCCTCCGGCAGTGGTCCGGCGATCCGGGCTTCCGGCACGAAGGCCAGTTCGCTGAGCTGTTGCACGGCCAGGTCGGCGCGGCCGTCGAGCAGGGCTTCGGCGGTGAATCCCTTGGGCAGCACGGTCGCGCGGGCGTTCACCTGCTCCGCGATGCCCAGCTCCTCGATCAGGTTCGCGAAGTGGAGGCCGCTGGCTCCGGTGCGGGAGTAGGCGACCGAGCGGGCCGAGGTGAGCACGGTTCGCAGATCGTCCACTGTGGACAGGTCGGGCAGGCCGGCGTTCGCTGGCACGGCAACGCCGATGCCGCTGCGGGCCAACGCTTTCTGGGAGGCCGGGTCGATGGCACCCAAGTCGGCCAGTGCGGGGAAGGCCCCGGAGATCGCGATCAGCACCTCCGGCCGCGCGCCCTCGGTGATGCGGTTGACCAGCACGGTGGTCGGGTCGTAGCTGACCTCGACGGGCGCGGCGGTGAAGGCGGGCAGCACCGCGTCCAGCGCGGTGCGCACGGAGAGCGCGCTGAACAAGGTGAGGGGTGGCTGGGTCATGGCGGGTCCGTTCGGCTGGGGACGAGGGTGGTGGGCAGGCCGCGGGTGAGCAGCAGGATCGCGGCGGTGTGTTCGAGCTCTTCCAGGGCGTCGAGCGCGGTGTCCGGGTCGCGGCCGCAGACCACGGGTCCGTGGTTGGCCAGCAGCAGGGCGTGGTGCTCGCGGGCGGCCTCGGCCACGAGTGGGCCGAGCGCCCGGTCGCCGGGTGCGTGGTAGGGCAGCAGCGGCAGCCTGCCGATGCGCAGGGCGAAGTAGGCGGTTAGCGGGGGGATGGCGTTGGCGGGGTCGAGTCCGGCCAGGCAGGACACCGCGGCGGAGTGGGTGGAATGGGTGTGCAGCACTGCATTCGCCTGCGGGCGCTGCCGCAGCACGGCCGCGTGCAGGAAGGCCTCTTTGGACGGTGGCGGGCCGCTCACATGCCGTCCGTCTGAGTCGATCTCGGACAGCTGCTCGGGGGTGAGCGAGCCCAGGGACGCGCCGGTCGGGGTGATGAGCAGGTGCTCGCCCGCGCGGATGGAGACGTTGCCGGTGCGGCCGTGGGTGAGTCCGCGCGCGTGCAGCGCTCGGGCCGTGGCCACCACCTGTTCCCGCAGTTGGCGGGTCATGAGCCCGGCCCCGACGCGGTGGCCAGCAGGCCGGGGTCGCCGAAGTTGCCGGATTTGAGCAGCAGCGAGGGATGTGCGGGGTCGACGGGCTTGATCCAGGGCACGCCGGGTGCGGCCTCGGTGCCGACCGCGCCGCCGCGCACGCCCAGCGCGGCGACCACCGCGCCGGAGGTCTCTCCCCCGGCGGTGATCAGCCTGCGGATGCCGCGTTCGACCAGGCCGAGCGCGATCAGGCCGGTGGCGCGCTCCAGGATTCGCGCCGAGTTCGCCACGCCCAGGACGTCCTGGACCTGGCGGAGTTCCGCTGGGCTCATGGAGGAGTAGATCAGCGGGCCGTCCGCGCCGGTGGTGTCGAACCAGGCGAGTGCGCGGGCGGCAAGGGCCTCGGGATCGGGGATGGCGACCGGGTCGAGGCGGTGGGCGGGCCTGCCCTGGCGGAGCAGCTCCGCGACCTGTTCCAGGGTGCGGGCCGAGCAGCTGCCGGAGAGCACCGCCGCCGGTCCGCTCGGATGGAAGTCGTCCTCGGGTGGCTGACCGCTGCCGGTGGCCGCGGCGATTCCGCCCGCCAAGCCCGCCGCCCCGGCGACCAGTGGCGCATTCGCCAGTACCCGGCCCAGCACCAGCAGGTCTTCCTCGGTGGTCGCGTCGGCGAGCAGGTAGCGGGCGGTGGCCTGCCGGATCGCTTGCCGCACAGCGGTTTCGCCCGCGCGCACGGTGTCGTGGGTGAGCAGGTCGACTGGCTGGTGGAGCTGGGCGTGCAGCAGGTGGACCAGGTTCGACTCGCGCATCGGGGTCACCGGGTGCTCGCGCATCGGCGAGTCGGCCAGCAGCTGGTCGCCGACGAACAGGTGGCCGCGGTACTGGGTGCGGCCGTGCCGGGGCGAGCTGGGCGTGGTCACCACGGGGTTGGCGTCCAGCGCGGCGGCCAGCGCGGCCAGCACCGGGCCGATGTTGCCGTCGCTGGTGGAGTCGAAGGTGGAGCAGTACTTGAAGTAGACCTGCCGGACCTGCCGTGCGCGCAGCCAGGCCAGGGCGCGCAGCGAGTCCGCGACCGCGGTGGCCGCCGGGGCCATCCTGCTGGTCAGCGCCACCACCACGGCCTCCTCCGCGGGCAGGTCCGGCTCCGGCACGCCGAAGTAGAGCAGGGTGCGCAACCCGTTGCGGCGCAGGGCGACGGCCACGTCGGTGGCCCCGGTGACGTCGTCGGCGATCACCCCGATCATCGGCCCACCAACGCCTTCAGCCGTTCCGCCGCGCTGCGCGGGCCGGAGAACACCGGAAGTCCGGTCCGGGTGGCCAGCGGCCCGGTGGCCGGGGCGAGGGTGTACTGGGCCAGCAGCACAGCGTCCACAGTGGACATATGGCGTTCGCAGGCCGCCAGCAGGACCTCGGTCAGCTCACCGCCGGTCGCACCGAACGCGGTTGGCGCGTGCACGCCGGTCACCTGGATTCCCGGTGCACGGCCGCGGAGCCGGGTGACCGAGTCCCGCAGCGCGGCCGCCACGGAGGCCAGCACCAGCACCCGGCGCGGGCTGAGCGCCAGCAGGTCGTCGAAGGCGGCGTCGTCCGGGGCGAGCACCGGCACCGGCGCGGCGCTGGCGCGGGCCAGCTCGCCGTACAGCGAGCAGGTCAGCAGCACCGCGTCCGCACCGCCGCGCACCGCGTAGTCGATGAGTCGCCGCATCCGCTCGGCCAGGCCGGGGGTGAGGCCGTCGCTGGCGTCGGCCAGCAGCTTGTCGTCGAGCAGGGTCCACGGCTCGGCGGCCGGGAACCGCTCGGCCAGCGCGGCCGTGGCCGGGCCGATCGCGCCGGGGGTCGCGTTGATCAGGGCCACCCTGGTCATCGGGTCTCCTGTCTGGTCCAGCCCAGTCCGTCGGGGCTGTGCGGGCGGTACTCGCAGCCAATCCAGCCGTCGTGCGCGCGCAGCGCCTCGAACACCGCGGGCCACGGGATGTCGCCGGTGCCGGGTTCACCGCGGCCGGGGACGTCGGCGATCTGCACGTGGCTGGTCAGCGGCAGGAACTCGGTCAGCGCGGCCAACAGGTCCGGTTCGTCCTGGTGGGCGTGGTAGACGTCGAATAGCAGGCCGACATGGTCCGCGCCGACCGCTTCCACCGCGGCGGCGGCGTGTGCCTGGTCGTCGAGCAGGAAGCCCGGCGCGTCCCGTTTGTTCTGCGCTTCCAGCACGATCCGCACGCCGGAGTCGCGGGACTGCTGGGCCGCCCAGGCGATGTTGGCCACGTAGCAGGCGAAAGCGCGGTCGCGGCTGAGGTGCGCTGGCCGTTTTCCGGCTGGCACGTGCAGGAACGAGGCGCCCAGCTCGACCGCGTAGCCCAGGCCGAGGGCCAGTCCGGCGCGGAACTCGGCCCTGCGCTCCGGCAGGCAGGCGGTGCCCACCTCGCCCGGCCCGCCCAGCGGTGAGTTGATCAGCACCTGGGTCAGGCCCGCGTCGGCGAGCCTGCGGCGCAGCGCGGCGACCGGGTGCGGATACGGGTCGGGGTACTCCACGGCGGTGAACCCGGCGGCGGCCGCGGCCTCGAAGCGCTGCTCGAAGGGCAGTTCGGTGAACAACCACCTGAGGTTCGCGGCCAGCCGCGCGGTGCCGATCACCGGGTCACCCGCGCGTACTCGGGGTTGACCAGGTGCCGGGGTGCGCGGCCGTGCAGCACGTCGAGCACCTGCCGGGCGGCCAGCAGGCTGGAGCGGGAGCGGGCCTGGGTGGTCGCGCCGCCGATGTGCGCGGTGACCAGCACGTTGTCCAGACCGCGTAGCCGGCTGTCGTCGGGCAACGGCTCCTGGGCCAGCACGTCCAGCGCCGCGCCGCCGAGGTGGCCCTCGGTCAGGGCGTCGGCCAGGGCGTCCTCGTCGACCACCTCGCCGCGGGCGGTGTTGATCAGGAACGCGCCGGGTTGCATGGCGCGCAAGGCTTTCGCGTCGATGAGGCCCCTGGTGGTCTGGTCCAGGAACAGGTGCAGGCTGACGAAGTCGGACCCGGCCAGCAGCTCCGGTAGCGGCAGGACCGGCACCCCGGTCTCGGCCAGGAAGTCGCGGTCCGGGAACGGGTCGGTGGCCAGCACGCGCATGCCCAGCGCGAGCGCGAGCCGGGCCACGGTCTGGCCGATCGAGCCCAGCCCGACCAGGCCGAGGGTCGCGCCCCGGAGTTCGAGGCCGCTGCGCTGTTCCCAGTCGCCCGCGCGGACCCCAGCGATGTTCTGCGGGATGTGCCGGGCGCAGTTGAGCATCAGCGCGAGCACGTGCTCGGCGACCGAGCGGCGGTTCGCGCCGGGGGTGTGCGTGACGGCGACGGCGTGCCTGGTCGCCGCGGCCACGTCGATGTTGTCGTAGCCGGCCCCGCAGCGGCCGAACACCTTGAGCCGGGGCGCGGCCTCGATCACCTCGGCGGTGAAGGCGTCCGTGCCCGCCACCACGCCGTCCGCCTCGCGCACGGCCTCGGCCAGCGCTTGGCCAGTGGCGCGACGGTGGGCCGCGGAGGCGAAGACGGTGGTCAGCCCGGCTTCGGTGAGCAGCCGGTCCACCTCGCCGCCTGGCTCCAGGTAGGGCGTGGTGATGAGAACGCGGAAGGTCATGCGGAAACTATAGGATCGATGTCAATAGTATAGTTTCGGCGAGCGGGATATCGTGTCGCGACGACTAGGAGGGCGCATGGCTTCCCCGCGGAGGTCCGGTCGGCAGCCGCTCGCGGACCGGATGTACGAGGTGCTGCTCGCGCAGTTCACCGACGGAAAGTGGTCGGCGGGGGAACCGGTGAACATCGGCGCGCTCTCCCGCGAGCTCGACGTCAGCCAGACCCCGCTGCGTGAGGCGCTGGCCCGCCTGGAGCACACCGGGCTGGTGCAGCGGGAGGCGCTGAAGGGCTACCGGGTCGCGCCGCTGCTCAGCGAGCAGGAGCTGGTCAAGCTGATGGACGCCCGGCTGGTGCTGGAACCGGCGCTCGCGCACGAGGCGGCCCGGCGCACCACCCCGGAGTTCCTGGCCGAGGTGCTGGCGAGCGTCGAGGAGCTGGCCAGTGCCGCGAAGTCACCGGATGACAAGGTGTTCAGCTCCTACTGGCTGATCGACGAGCGCTTCCACCAGCTGATCACCACCCAGGCGGACAACCCGTTCCTGGCCAAGGCATACCGCGCCCTCGGCGGCCAGGTGCAGCGGTTCCGGTTCTTCGCCAAGCTCGGCTCGGCCCGCGGCGCGCCCGGTCTGGCCGCCGAGGAGCACCGCGCGGTGTACCAGGCGCTGGCCGAGGGCGACCCGGAGCGGGCGGCGGCGCGGATGCGCGAGCACATCGAGAACGCCAAGCAGCGGGTGCTGGCCGACCGGCGTTCGGTGGAGGCCGGCGGCTAGTGTCCTGAGTTGGAAGTGCGGTGGCGGTATCGGCGGTCCAGCTTTCCGCTGGGCGTGCCGAGGGGAAGCCCTCGTACCGGGTTGTACGTGGGCTTTCCGGCGGTGCGGTCAGCGGGAAGCTGGGCCGTCGAGACCGCTGGCGCACTTCCGACTCAGGACACTAGGCCGAGCCGCGCAGGCGCAGTTCGCCGCGCACCACCAGGTCCTCCGGCGCGGCGGCGCGGTCGCCGGTGAGCAGGCGGGCCACGTCCTCGATGGCCAGCCTGCCCAGCCGGGTGGTGTCGATGGCCACGCTGGTCAACGGCGGCTCCACCAGCGCGCCCAGCTCAAGGCCGTCGAAGCCGATCACCGCCAGGTCGGCGGGCACGCGCAGGCCGAGCTGCCGGGCCTGGCGCAGGGCGCCGATGGCGATGATGTCGTTGAAGGTGAACAGCGCGGTCAGCTCCGGGTGCGCGGCGTGCAGCTCGGCGAAGGCCGCCGCTCCCCCGGCCACCGACTGGTCCGCGCCGAGCACCCAGGCCGGGTCCAGCTCCAGGCCCGCGGCGGTGGCGGCGGACCAGAACCAGCGCTGGCGGATGCTGGGCGCCGGGCGGCGGTTGTGGTCGAGCATGCCGATCCGGGTGTGCCCGGCGGCGATCAGGTGCGCCACCGCCTCGGCGATGCCCTGCTCACCCTCGATCCGGATCGAGCTGAACCCGGGGTTGCGGTGCTCGCGGCCGAGGAAGACCACCGGCAACCCGCCGATGTGCCGTTCGATCTCGGCCTCCGGCTGGCTGAAGTAGCCGACCACCGCGTCCACCTGGGAGCCGATCACCCGCAGCGTGGCGACCTCCTGCTCGGCCTGGTCCGCGGTGTCGTGCACGACCACGTGCCAGTCCAGCGCCCTGGCCGCCTCCAGCGCGCTGGCCGCGATCTCGGTGAAGAACGGGTTGCGCAGGTCGGGGATGACCAGGCCGATGGTGACGGTGTCCTGCCGCACCAAGCCCCTGGCGAACCGGCTGGGCCGGTAGCCCAGGGCCCTGGCGGCCTCCAGCACCCGCGCCTTGGTGCCACCGTCGATCTCGGCCTTGTCGTTGAGCGCGCGGGACACGGTCTGCCTGGACACCCCGGCAGACCGCGCCACGTCGTGGATCGTCACCCGCTTCATCGCCGACGAGTATGCCCTGACCTGCGCAGCCAACACTCGGCGGCGGACACGCAGAGCGCGAAGCTGGTCCAGGTCGCGATGGCGTAGGCGGTCTTCGGCTCGACCACCAGGAACAGGGGCACGGTGAGCACCCGGTCCATCATGATCGAGATGGTCAGGGCGAAGCTGCGGATCATCCAGCGCCGGTGCTCGCGGAAGCGCCGCCGCCGCGCGGCCAGGTAGGCGGGCGCGGTCACCCCCAGCCAGAGCACCGCGCCGGTCAGGTTGCCGATCATGGTCAGCGGCCCGCGTTCGCTGAGCGCGCCCACCACCAGCGCGGTCAGCCCGGCAGGCAGCACCCCGCCGAAGACGTAGATCCGCCCGACCCAGCGGTGCATGGGCAGCGACCAGGCGCGCAGCGCGGGCCAGATCTGGAAGCACACGGTGAGCAGCGCGATCGAACCGAAGATCACGTGCACGGCCAGCAGCGGGAAGTGCCAGTCCACCCCCGGCCGCAGCGGGGTGCGCGACTGGGCGGGATCGGGTTGCAGGTAGGGCGGCAGCGAGACCAGCACGAACAGCACCGAGACCGCGAGCAGTGGGACGGTCCAGGGTCGCCGCAACAACGGCTTCCGGGTTGCGCGCTCGCGCACAGTCGTCGTCACGGTGACCATCCCCCGTTGGATCGGCCACGTGCTCGCGGCCTCGGCACCGGGAACTCTGCCCGCGTCACCCTCCCCCGAGCCTCAGTCAGATCGACTGCACCTAGGGTCGGGCGAGTGATCCACGGCAGGCAGGCCGAACGCGCCGCCCTCACCGCACTGCTCCAGGACGCCCGCGCCGGGCGGGCCGGGGCGCTGGTGCTGCGCGGGGAAGCGGGCATCGGCAAGAGCACCCTGCTGCGGGACACCGAAGCCGCCGCCGAGGGGTTCGCGGTGCTGCGCTGCGCGGGGGTGGAGTCGGAGGTGCGGCAGCCCTTCAGCGGACTGCACCAGCTGCTGCACCCCGGGCCGCTGCCCCTGGACGCCCTCTCCCCCGCCGCCGCGACCGCGCTGCGCCGCGCCCTCGGCCAGGAAGAAGGGCCGCCGGGGTCAGAGCTGCTGTTGTGCGGGGCGCTGCTGGACCTGTTCGGGGCGCTCGCCGCGCGGCAGCCATTGCTGGTGCTCGTGGACGACCTGCAATGGCTGGACCGGTCCTCGGCGACCGCGCTGGTCTTCGCCGCGCGCAGGCTCGGCGCGGAGAACCTGGCCGTGCTGCTGGCCGTGCGCTCGCCGGATGAGTCCACTGTGGACATCGCGGACCTGCCGGAGCTACCACTGTCCGGTTTGGACAGTGCGGCCGCCGCCGGGCTGCTGGCCGAGCTGGACTGGCCCGCGCCGGAACCGGTGCGCGCGGCGGTGCTGGACCACACCGGTGGCAATCCCCTGGCCCTGGTGGAGCTGGCCGCGCTGGGCGGTCCTGGCGAGGTGGCCGAGGAGCTGGCGTTGCGCGGCACGCTGCCGGTGGGCGCGCGCATCCGGGCCGCCTTCCAGCGCCGCCTGGACGCGCTGCCCGAGCAGGCCCGCGCGGCACTGCTGCTGGCCGCGGCCGAGGACTCCGGGCGCACCGCCGTGGTGCTGGGCGCGCTGCCCCGGCTCGGGCTAGGGCAAGAAGGTGGACTGGCAGCCGAGCCCGGAGCCCAAGAAGGAACAGCCACCGGCTGAGCGTCCGCGGGAGACCGGCGGCGGATCCGGTGGC
>NZ_JBSFUA010000091.1:0-12393 GCF_053591555.1 Crossiella sp. NPDC003009
TGCGCGGCCGGGGGTTTGTCCGGCTGGCCATCACGGTGCCGTTCGTGCTGCCCACCGTGGTGGTGGGCGCGTGTGTCGGGGTCACGAACGCACGACTCAAGAGCGAAAAAATCCCGCGCGCGGAGCGCGCCAATCCAACACAGCCTCGCTGACCGGGCTCGAACCGGTGACTACTCGGTCCTGAGAGCCGAGCGCTCTACCACTGAGCTACAGCGAGTCGAACTTCCACATTCGCACAGCACTACTCAGCCGCGCCAGGCTTTCGCCCGATCGGCCGCCCGCTGAAGAAGCCGGACCGCCGCAGCACCTGCGCCCACGCCGGATCCGCGATGCTGACCCCGTGCACCAGCTCCGGCGTCGGCGTGAACTCGGCCACGTCACCAACCGGCCGCGGCGCGGTCCAGCCGGAGAGCCGCGGATCGAGTCCAACCCTCGCACAGACCTCCTCCACCTTGGCCCGCCCGCATTCCACGTGCCCGTCCAGCACGTCCCACGGCAGCGGCAGCCCCGCCCACACCGCGGTGTCCGGGGACAGTTCGGCCCCCGCTGCGTGCCATTGCACCAGGTCGGCGGCCATCAGCCGCATGGCCTTGCCGGGGCAGGCGATGTCCAGCAGGCGTTCGGTGCCGGTGGCGGCCAGGCAGGACAGCCAGGCGGCGCGGGCGGCGTTGTAGCCCTGGGCGAGCAGGTTCCAGGTGCTGGAGTCGTTGCCTCTGCGCACAACCATTCGCACGCGGTCAAAACCGCCGGTGCGCCACATCCGTCCCAGCAGGGTGGCGGCCTGGTGCATCACCGCGGACCAGCGGCCGAGCAGTTCGCCGCGCTGGGCGTCGTCGAGTCGTTCCAGCACCTCCTGGCTGGGCAGGACCAGCGCGATCATCGCCCAGTCGGTGTCCGCGCCGCCGCGTTCGCAGCGGGCCAGCAGCGCGTCGGCGATCTGGTCGAACGGGTTGGCCCGCCCGGAGAGGGAGAACTCGCGGCGCAGGTTGCGGCGGGCGGTGTAGTAGGCGATGAAGCAGGCCGCGTTCTCATCGGCGCGGAAGCGGTCGAAGTCCAGCTGCCCGGCGAAACCGGAGCGGCCCAGCATCACCAGCCGCCGCTTGAACTGCTCGTGTTCCAGCTGCTTGGCCTTGGCCGCCAGCCGGTGCAGCGCCCGCCAGCGCCGGTTGTACTGCCGCGCGGTCAGCTCCATCCCGGCCCGCTGCCGTTCCTGCCGGTCCAGCCGGTGGGCCAGGAAGTCGGCCCGGTCGGTGTGCCAGCCGATGGCCTCGCCGAGGGAGTTGGCCACCGCGCGCAGCGCCTGCGGGTCGTCCGGGTTCACCGCTGGTGGTCCGTCCAGGCCGAAAACCTTTGCCGCGCAAGCGAGCTGGGCGGTGCCGCCGACCGGGCGGGCGAAGTCCTCCGGCATCGAGGAGAAGTAGCCGTTGCCGCGTCCTTTGGCCGCGGCGACCCCGAGCAGCGCGGCCTCCTCGGCGCTCAGCCGGGGGCCGAGCGCCTGGAGCACCAGTTCGGCGACGTCCTCGGGGCGGCGCCGTTCGTCGAGGGAGGCGTGCAGCTCCTTGAGCGCCGACTCGGCTTCCTCGCCTGGGGTCATGGTCTCCATGCTGGCAGCATCCCGCCCCGCTCACGAGGACTTTCCCGTGCGCGGAACGCGTTTGGAGCAACGGGTTACTCCGTCGTGACAACCCTGTCACACACCCGTTTGACGGGCTCCGAGCTCAGCGACCGGCGGCCTGCCGGTAGGCCGCCACGGTCTCCTCCGCGCACCGCCGCCAGGTGTACTCCGAGGCGTGCGCCCGGCGCTTGGCCAGCGTGTCCGAGGCCACCCCATCGTCCATTGTGGACGACAGCGCGACGGTGAGCGCCTCGACGTCGCCGACCGGCACCAGGGTGGCCAGCCCGCCGGCCACCTCGCGCAGCGCGGGCACGTCCGAGCACACCACCGGCACGCCGCAGGCCATCGCCTCCAGCACCGGCAGCCCGAAGCCCTCGTCCCGGGAGGGCAGCACCAGCAGCGCGGCCCCGGCCACCACCCGGCGCAGGTCCAGCTCGGAGAGGTAGCCGGTGCGGATCACCCGGTTGGTCCCGCCGATGTGGTCGGTGCCTGGCCCGACCAGCACCAGCGGCGGCAGCTCCGGGTCGGCGGCGTGCGCGGCGACCAGGCTGGCCAGGCCCTTGCGCGGGCCATCGGCGCCGACGAAGAGCAGGTACTCCGCCGGCAGGCCGAGGCGGCGGCGCAGGTTCTCACTCGGCGCCCTGGCCACGAACCAGGCCGGGTCGACGCCGAGCGGGGTGACCCGGATCCGCTCCCGTGGCACGCCCAGCCGCTCGGTCACCGTCTCGGCCACCGCCTGGGTCGGCGTGCACACCACGTCGGCGCGCTTGGCCGAGCGGCGGACCAGCTCCGGCAGGTCCACCTCGGAGGACGGGATCTCCTCCGGCGCGTCCAGGAAGGCCAGGTCGTGCACGGTGAGCACGCTGCCTGCGCGCAGCGAGGGCGGCAGCACGAAGTTGGTCGCGTGCACCACGTCGGTGAAACCGGCGAACAGCTCGATCGGCGGCAGCGGCGAGCGCAGCCAGGCCGCGCGCAGCAGCCGCGCGGGCACCGGCAGGCCGCGGGCGCGCACCCCGTGCGGCACGGCCGAGCGCAGCGCCCGCCAGCCGCGCAGGGTGAAGGCCACCGCGCGAACGTCCACAGTGGACATCGAGGCGAGTTCTTCGGCCAGTGCGGCGGTGTACCGGCCGACGCCGGTCCGGTCCCCGAGCAGCGGGTTGCCGTCCAGCAGCACCCGGAGCGGCTTCACGTCAGCGTTTCCTCTCACTGGCTCTTCTCGTCCCCGCCGCGCAGCCGGTCCTTGGCCAGCCGCGCCAGTCGCCCACCGGCCCTGCGGGCCACCTCGCCGGCGCCACCGGCGTTGAGGTACTCCCGGAACAGGCCGAGGTCCCTGCGCAGCTTCTGCCCGGAGTTCAGCGGCGGCGTCCTGGTCAGCGGCGAGCTGGCGGAGAGCCGGTCCGCGGCCGGGCGCGGGTTGCGGCAGAACTCCACCAGCGGCGCCAGCGCGTTCTCCCAGGTGAACTCCTCGCGCACACCGGCGATCCGCTCCCGGCAGGCCGCGGCGAACTCGGTGTCGTAGAGCACCAGGTCCAGCGCCTCGGCGAGCTCTTCGGGGTCCTCGGCCGGCACGACCAGGCCGAGGCCCTCGGCGCGCACCAGGTCGGCGAAGGCGTCGCCGTCGGTGGTCACGATCGGCAGCCCGGCCCACAGGTAGTCCAGCACCCTGGTGCGGAAGGCGAAGGTGGTCTCCACGTGCTCGAAGTGCGTGGTGACCCCGCAGTCGGCGTCCATCAGGAAGTTCTGCCGCTGGTGGTAGGGCACCCAGCTCTCGTTGAAGAACACGTGCCGGTTGACCAGGCCGAGCTGGTGCGCCAGCCGCCGGGTGTCCGCGGTGATGCCCATCTCCGGCACGTCCGGGTTGGGGTGGCGCATGCCGAGGAAGAACAGTCGCAGGTCATCCCGCTTGTGCCGCAACAGCTCCACCGACTGGATCAGGGTCAGCGGGTCGAACCAGCTGTACACGCCACCGGCCCAGAGCACCACCTTGTCGGTCTCGCCGATGTTGGGCGCAACGCCCCGGATGCCGCGGCCGGTGCGCTCCGGCGGCTTGCCGGGCAGGCCGAAGGGGGCCACCGCGAGCAGGGACTGCACGGTCGGGTCGGCGTCGTAGAGCGAGGGGGTGAGGCGGCCCAGCGCCATCAGGTTGCCCAGCCAGAAGTGCCGCTGCCGCTCGGAGGCGCACAGGAAGAAGTCGCCGCGCTGGAGCTGGTTGTTGAGCACCTTGGTGACGCCGACGACGTCCTTGGCCCGCCGCTCGTCGTCGCTGTCCTTGCTCTGCTCCAGCAGCTCCAGGTGCATCGGGTCGTAGACGTCGCAGACCACGATCTTGGTGGAGTCCTTGCGCTTCAACGAGGGCACCAGCTCCAGCACGTGGCCCTGCAGGACCACCACGTCGGCCCACTCCACGTGCTGCGGCAAATCCCGTTGCGGCGCCTGCACAACCGCGAACGGCGCGGCAGGCGGGGCGAAGCTCTTGTTGATGCTGACCAGCCGCACCTCGTGCTCGGCGCAGAGGATCAGCGCCATGTTCCAGGCCCGGATAGCCGGCCCGGCCATCCGCTCGGCCACCACGTCACCGGTGATCACCAGGATCCGGCGCGGCCGCCCGAACACCTCGTCCAGCCCGAATGCCTTGACCAGCACCTCGTGCGCGGCCAGGTAGCGCGGCAGCGGGTAGGCGGGCTCCATCGCCTTGCGCATCAACGGAAGCAGGTCGTGGTCGGTGACCACCCGCGCCGCCTGCTCGGCCGCCCTGGAGGCCCCGAGCGAGGGCAGCAGCTCGACGAACTGGTCGATGGCCAGGAACCCGGCCAGCGTCTCGCGGGAGATCTGCACCGGGGCGTCGTCCTCGGCCCGGTCGGCCGGTCGCCTGGTGATCTCCAGCTGGGTCGGGTCCAGCTCGCCGCGGGCGGTGGCCCGGCGCACGGACAGCGCGAGCGCGGCCGGCAGCACCTTGGCCAGCGAGGCGTCGGAGAGGTTCTTGTAGAGCATGGCGAGCGCGTTGCGCTCCAGCAGGTAGTACTCGCGGGCGGAGTGCACGCCGGACATCGAGGCGTGGTGCCGGTGGTAGGTCAGCGAGGCCGGTTCGTAGCGCACCCGCCAGCCGCGCAGGTTGAGCCGCCAGCCGAGGTCGACGTCCTCGTAGAACATGAAGAAGCGCTCGTCGAAGCCGTGCAGCGCGCGGAACAGCTTGGCCCGCACGAACAGCGCGGACCCAGTGCCGAAGAGCACGTCCCTCGGCGCGTCGTGGCTGCCGTCGTCCGGCTCGCCCGCGTGCCGCTTGTAGCCCATGCCGAACCAGGTGAGCCCGCCGTCGACGAAGTCGATGGCCGTGCCCTCCCAGTCGAGCACCTTGCTGGCCACCGCGCCCACGGTCGGGTCGGCGCGCAGCACCTGCACCGCCGCGCGCACCCACTGCGGGTCCGGCCGGGCGTCGTTGTTGAGGAAGGCCAGCACCTCGCCGTGCGAGTGCTCGACGCCGAGGTTGCAGCCCCCGGCGAAGCCCAGGTTGCCCGGCGCCCGGACCAGCATGACGCCTTCGACCTCGGCCTCGATCCGCTCGGCCGACCCGTCACCGGAGGCGTTGTCCACGCAGATCAGTTGCAAACGGTCAGCCGGGTAGTCCAGCTGTTCGCGCAACGCCCGCAGGCAGGTGATGGTGTCCTCGGCGCCGCGGTAGTTGACCACCACCACCGACACCAGGGGCAGCTCCGCCACGTCCTGACTCCTCCCCGCAGACCGCTCGACCGGGCTAAGCCTGCCTCATCCGGTGTTGATCGTAGGTACGGCCCGCACCGGACGGGTGTCAACCACTCCTAGACGGATGCCCGGTTGTCTATCTACCGTAGACAAATGTCGTTGGACGAATCGCTGCTCGCCGCCACCCGCGCGGCCACCCGGCGCTGGCGAGCCGCCCAGCAGGCCACCGAGGACGCCAAGGCCGAGTACCAGCAGGCCATCCGCCGCCTGCACCTGGCAGGCGCCTCCCTGCGCGAGATCGCCGACGCCTTGGAACTGAGCCACCAGCGGGTGCACCAGCTGGTCGAGGCCGCCGGCGGCACCCCGGGCTGGCGGCCGAAGAAGAAGTCCGCCGGTCTCGCCTGCTCGTTCTGCGGAGCCCCCGATGCGGAGTGCGGTCGCCTGGTCGCCGGGCCGAAGGTGTTCATCTGCGACGGCTGCGTCGAGCAGGCCCAGCGCGTCCTGGCCGGTCAGCCCGCCCGGCTGGATCGGGCGTCGGGCCGGTTCAGCTGCTCCTTCTGCGGCAAGACCGCGGGCGAGGCCGGGCCGCTGGTGGCCGGGCCGGGGGTGTTGATCTGCGGCGGTTGTGTGAGTTTCACCGCTGAGGTGGTGGCCGCCACACTGGACGGGTGAACACGCACAACCGGATCAGCGGGCAGGTCTACGCCAACCTGGTGGTCCAGGGCAGGGACATCACCATCCAGCAGCCGGTGGTCCCGTCCAAGGCGCTCTCATCCCTGCCGCCGCAGCCGGTCTTCGTCGGCCGGGATGAGGAGCTGGCGAGCCTGCTGGACAGCCTGCGCGCGGGTTCGGTGGTGATCACCGGTCTGCCCGGGGTCGGCAAGACGGCCCTGGCGGTGCGGGCCGCGCACGAGCTGCGCGCGGAGTTCCCCGGCGGCGTGCTGTTCCTGGACCTGCGCGGCTACGACGACACCCCGCTCACTCCCGAACAGGCCCTCACCGACCTGCTCACCGCCCTCGGCCAGCCCGCCCCGGCAGGCGAGGGCCACTACCGCTCGGTCCTGGCCGACCACCCGCCGCTGCTCCTGGTCGCCGACAACGCGGGCACCGCCGCCCAGGTCCAGCCCCTGCTCCCCGGCGGCCACCACCGCGTGCTGATCACCAGCCGCCACACCCTGGCCGAGCTCGACGCCCGCCTGCTCTCCCTGGACGTCCTGCCCCCTGACCAGGCCCAGACCTTGCTCACCGACCTGCTCCGCCAGTCCGGCGACGACTCCCGCGAAGGTCCGGAACTCGCGGAGCTGGTCCGGCTGTGCGGGTACCTGCCGCTGGCCATCCGGATCACCGCCGCCGACCTCGCGGCGCATCCCAGCCAGCCGCTCTCCGCTCGGGTGCGGGCGCTGGCCGATGAGCGGAACCGGTTGTCCGCGCTGGAGTTCGGCCCGTCGCTGGCGGTGCGGGCGTCGTTTGACCTGTCCTACCGGCAGCTGCCGCCGGAGCAGGCCCGGATGTTCCGCCTGCTGTCGGTGAACCCCGGTGAGCAGACCAGCACCGAGGCCGCCGCGGCACTGGCCGAGCTGCCGGAGTTCCAGGCGGAACGGCTGCTCTCCGAGCTGGCCCGCGCGCACCTCATCGAGCCGGGAACGCCCTGGGGCTACTGGCGGATGCACGACCTGCTCGCGGTGTACGCGGCCGAGCTGCCAGAGGACCGCCCGCAGGCACTCTTCCGGTTGATCATGTACTTCGGCCCGGCCGCGGAGGAGGCCAGCCTGCACCTGATGCGCTCCAACCAGCTCGCTGACATCCAGCAGGCCGTTGACTGGCTGGACCTGGAGCACCGCACGCTGCTCGAACTCGTGCGCATCGCCGAGGAATATGACCAGCCGGTGCTGCTCCTCAAGCTGAGCAACACCCTCACCACCTACCTGACCCTGCGCCACCGGGTCACCGACCTGGTGTGGGTGAGCGAGCTGGCGGCCACCGCGGCCACCGCGCTGGGCGACCCGCGGACCGCCTACCTCGCCCTCCAGGTGCTCGCCAACGCCTACACCACCGCGGGCCGCCCGGCTGACGGGCTGGCCTGCGCGCGGCAGGCGCTGGCGCTGACCGGGGCACTCGGCCCGGAAACCGAGGCCGACGCGCTGGGGGAGCTCGGCGGACGACTGCTGCGGGGCAAGGACTTCGCCGCTGCCGCCGAGGCGTACCAACGACAGTTCGACAGTTGTCAGCGGTTGGGCGACCAGGCCGGGCAGGTCCTCGCGCTCTCCGGACTCGGCCGGGCCCGGCTGGCCGGGGGAGACCCGGACGGGCTCGACCAGTGCGCGCGGGCGGTGGCGATCAGCAGGGCCATCGGCGACCAGGTCGCGGAGCTGGCCGGACTGCGGCAGCTCGCCGAGGCCCAGGCACAGCTCGGGTGGCACGCCGAGGCGGCGGCGAGCTGGCGGCAGCACCTCGCCCTTGGCCAGAGCCGCGGCGACCGGCACAGCCAGTCGCTCAGCGTGCTGGGCCTGGCCGCCTCGCTGACCAGGTTGGGGGAGACCGCGGAGGCGCTCAGCTGGACCAGGGAGGCGGTCCGGCTGGCCGAGGGGGTGGCCAACGACTACGCGGTCGGCACCGCGCTCGGGTTGCTGGCCTCGATGCTGCGCACGGCGGGAGAACACGAGGAGGCACAGGCCTGCCTGCTGCGGGCGCTGGCCATCGCCGAGCGCCACGACCACCGGGAGCTGGCCGAACAGCTGCGGCTGGACCTCGGCTAACCCCGCCCCGCCCAGTCCCGCCACAGCACCTTGCGGTTGCCGTTCACCCCACGCCGCTCCCGCAGCGTCGCGGGCAGCCGCCGCAGCACCTCGCCCAGCACCCCGAGCCGCAACCCGACCCGGAAGTTGGCCGCCCCGGAGGGATTCCGGCGCACCAACAGCTTCAGCGTGATCAGCACGAACCGCACCAGCTGCCACCCGGCCACCCAAGCCGGCGCGCAGCGCAGCAGCATCAGCAGCCGGTTGCGCTCGTTCCAGCGGTGGAACTTCGGCGACCCGGGCTCGGAGCTCGCGCCGTGCCGGTGCCAGACCACCGCCGAGGGCACGCTCACCACCCGCCAGCCGGCCAGGCGCATCCGCCAGGAGGTGTCGGTGTCCTCGTAGTAGCAGAAGAAGTCGCCGGGGATGCCGCCCACCGCGCGCAACACCTCGGTGCGCATCAGGGCCGCGCCGCCGCAGAAGCCGAAGGGCTCGCCGACCTCGGTGCGGTCCGCGCCGTGGCCGTCCGCGGTGAGCCGGACGCCGAGGGACTGCACCACGCCGTTCTCGGTGATCAACCGGGAGCTAGCGGCGGCGGCCTTGGGATCGGCGTCCAGTGCCGACTCCAGGGCGGCCAGCCATTTCGGTTCGGGGGCGGCGTCGTCGTTGAGCCAGGCCACGTATGGGGTGTCCACGATCGACAGGGCCGACTCCAGCGCGCCCGCGTAGCCGACGTTCTCGTCCAGGCGGAGGATGGTGCCCGCCATCGGGTGCCCGGCCAGCAGCGCCGCGGTGCCGTCCTCGCTGGCGTTGTCCACCACGACTGTCCACAGTGGACGGGTTTGCTCGGTCAGGGCGTTCAGGCAGTCCACGATGTGGTCCCGGCCCCGCCAGGTGACGACGACGACCGTGGTGCGGGGCTGCTGCGACATGCCATGGACGTTAATGCGTCGCCGACGTGGCAGGCTGACCGGATGCCCGAGCTTGTGGTGCTCACCGAACAGCTGCTCGCGCCGGTCCCCGGCGGCACCGGCCGGTACACCAGGGAACTGGCCGCCGCGCTGGCCGCGACCGCACCCGCGGGCTGGGAGGTGACCGGGGTGGTCGCCCGGCACGCCGATCCCAGCGCCGCGGTGGTTCCCGGGGTGCTCGGGCCGCGCAGGCTGCGGTTGCCGCGCCGGGCGCTGGCCCTGGCCTGGCAGCGCGGGCTGCCGCTGTGGCCGGGCGGGGACTCGGTGCACGCGCCCACCCCGCTGGCCCCGCCCGCGCCGCGCGGTGGCCGGGGACTGGTGGTCACCGTGCACGACACGGTGCCGTGGACGCACCCGGAGACGCTGACCCGGCGCGGGGTGGCCTGGCACCGCGCGGTGATCGGCCGGGCGGTGCGCCGGGCGGACGCGCTGGTGGTGCCGACCGCGGCGGTGGAGACCGAGCTGGCCAGGTTCGTGCCGGGACCGGCGCGGGTGCACGTGGTGGGGGAGGGCGTGGCCGGGGTGCTGACTGAGCCGATCCCCGCGGACTCGGCGACCACCATCGCCCGGCGGCTGGGGCTGCCGGAGCGGTTCGTGCTGGCCGTGGGCACGGTGGAACCGCGCAAGGGCATCGACGTGCTGATCGAGGCGATGGCCCGCCCGGCCGCGCCCGCGCTGCCGCTGGTGCTGGTCGGGCCGCCCGGCTGGGGCGGGGTGTCGGTGGCCGAGCTGGCCAGACGGCACGGGCTGGCGCCGGAGCGGCTGGTGGTGCTGGGCCGGATCAGCGACCGCGAGCTGTCCGTGGTGCTGGGCCGGGCCACCGTGCTGGCCGCGCCCAGCCGCGCGGAGGGCTTTGGGCTGCCGGTGCTGGAGGCGATGGCCGCCGGGGTGCCGGTGGTGCACTCGGACGCGCCCGCGCTGGCCGAGGTGGCCGGGGGCGCCGGGATCACCGTGCCGCGCGGGGACGCGGGTGCGCTGGCGGCGGCCCTGCACCAGGTCGCGGCGGACCCGGGGCGGGCGTCGGCGCTGGTGGCGGCCGGTCGGCGGCGGGCGGAGCGGTTCAGCTGGCGGAGCGCGGCCGAGGCGGTGTGGCGGGTGCACACTGAGTTGCACCGGCGTCCCACTCGTGGGTGATCAAGGACACTGCGACCAGTCAGAAAACCAGTGAAGTTCGCATTCCAGCAATGCGTTGTTCGAGCTGGCCTTAGTCTGCATGGGTGGCGCAAGCAGAACCCAGCGTGTTGATCGATGCGACGGCGGTCCCAGCGGACCGTGGCGGCGTCGGCCGGTACGTGGACTCGCTGGTCGCCGCGCTGGACGCGGACGGGGCCCGGATCACCGTGGTCTGCCAGCCGAGGGACGCCGAGCTGTACCACCAGATGGCGCCGGGGTCCCGGATCGTGGTCGCCACCGAGTCGGTGGCCACCCGCACGGCCAGGCTGACCTGGGAGCAGAGCAGCCTGCCGGTGCTGGCCAGGCGGCTCGCGGTGCAGGTGGTGCACTCCCCGCACTACACACTGCCGCTGGTCAACCCGGTCGCCTCGGTGGTCACCCTGCACGACGCGACCTTCTTCACCGACTCCGCGCTGCACTCCCCGGTCAAGTCCCGGTTCTTCCGCGGCTGGACCAGGGCCTCGCTACGCAGGGCCGAGGTATGCGTGGTGCCCTCGCGGGCGACCGCGGCCGAGCTGGTCCGGGTGGCCGGGGCGGACCGGCGGGTGCTTCAGGTCGCCCCGCACGGGGTGGACAACGAACGCTTCCACCCGCCCGCGCCGGAGGAGGTGGCCGCGGTCCGCGCCGACCTGGAGCTGGGCGACACCCCGTACGTGGCCTTCCTGGGCGCGCTGGAACCCCGCAAGAACGTGCCCGCCCTGATCCGCGGCTTCGCCAGGGCCTGCCGCGGCCGGGAGGACCCCCCGGCGCTGGTGCTGGCCGGCCAGCCCGGCTGGGACACCCACGTGGAACGCGCGCTGGACTCCGTGCCGCACCGGCTGCGGGTGATCCGCGCCGGTTACGTCCCCTTCGAGCGCCTATCGGGCCTGCTCGGCGGTGCCGACCTGGTGGCCTACCCCAGCCTCGGCGAGGGCTTCGGCCTGCCGGTGCTGGAGGCGATGGCCTGCGGCGCCTGCGTGCTGACCACCCGGCGGCTGAGCCTGCCCGAGGTCGGCGGCGACGCGGTCGCCTACTGCGGGGTCGGCGCGGGCGACATCGCCGCCGCGGTCGCCGAACTGCTGGACGACCCGGCCCGCCGCTCCAGCCTGGCCACCGCCGCCCAGCAGCGCGCGAAGGACTTCTCCTGGCAGGTCAGCGCGGTGAAGCACCGCGAGGCCTACGCCAGGGCGGACGTGCTGCACCGCCGGGGCCGCTGAGACGGCAGAATGTCTCGGCGTGGCCGAGCAGAAGCAGTACGGAGATCGCCTCGCCGTCGTCACCGTGACCTACTCGCCCGGCAAGACGCTGGCGCGTTTCCTGGACACCCTGGACGAGGCGAGCACCCAGTCCCCGCTCAAGGTCGTGCTGGCCGACAACGGCTCGGTGGACGGCGCACCGGAGCAGGCCGCCGCTGAGCGGGAGCACGTCCAGCTCCTGGTCATCGGCGAGAACGTCGGCTACGGCACCGCGGCCAACCGGGGCGTGGTCCAGCTCCCGGACGAGTACGGCTGGGTCGTGGTCGCCAACCCGGACCTGGAATGGGGCCCCGGCTCCCTGGACACCTTGCTGGAGGCCGCCAAGCGCTGGCCGAGGGCAGGCGCCTTCGGCCCCCTCATCCGCGAACCCAACGGCGAGGTCTACCCCTCAGCCCGCCTGGTCCCGTCCCTGGGCCGAGGCATCGGCCACGCCCTGTTCGGCAAGATCTGGCCCGGCAACCCCTGGACCAAGGCCTACCGCCAGGAAGACCGCGCCGTCGGCGAACGCCCAGCAGGCTGGCTCTCCGGCTCCTGCCTCCTGCTCCGCCGAGAAGCCTTCGACTCCATCCAGGGCTTCGACCCGAGGTACTTCATGTTCTTCGAGGACGTGGACCTGGGCGACCGACTGGGCAAGGCGGGCTGGCTGAACGTGTACGTGCCGACGGCTGAAGTGATGCACATCGGCGGGGTTTCGACGGCGAAGGTCAAGCCGAAGATGCTCGCGGCACACCACGACAGCGCGTATCGGTTCCTGGCCGACCGGAATCCGGGGCCGGTGAACGCGCCATTGCGGTTGGCGATCAAGGCAGGATTGGCCCTGAGACTGAAGCTGGAGACCCGGGGCGCGGCAAAGCCATAACGGCCCGCGAGGGGTTGAGCTTTTGCCTTTGCTTTTGATCGCAAACGGAGCGGCCGGTCTGGGTGGTTCTGCTTCGACGGCCTGGAAAAAACACACCAGCCCTGTC
>NZ_JBSFUA010000092.1:0-10982 GCF_053591555.1 Crossiella sp. NPDC003009
GTCGACGCCGACCCGGCCGACGGTGAGGATCTCCAGCGAGGTCACGACCCGGCACCCCGCAGCTCGTGCTCCAGCGCCTCCAGCTCGGCGCCACCTTGCTCGGCGGCCCGTCCTGGCTGTGGTGGTCGCTGTACCTGGCCTGTTACGCCGCGGGCGGCTGGGAGCCGGGGTTGTCCGGGCTGCGCGCGCTGCGGCAGAAGACCCTGGACGTGGACCTGCTGATGGTGGTGGCCGCGATCGGCGCGGCGGCCATCGGACAGGTCATGGACGGCGGCCTGCTCATCGTCATCTTCGCCACCTCCGGCGCGCTGGAGGCCTTCGCCACCGCGCGCACCGAGGCCTCCGTGCGGGACCTGCTCGACCTGGCCCCGGAAACGGCGAACCGGGTCACCGGTGCTGCCGAGCAGACCGTGCCGGTGACCGAGCTGGCGGTGGGCGACACCGTGTTCGTGCGCCCTGGTGAGCGGGTGCCGGCCGACGGCGAGGTCGTCTCCGGCGCCAGCGAGGTCGACCAGGCCACCATCACCGGCGAGGGCACGCCCACGGCCAAGCTGGTCGGCGACGAGGTGTTCGCCGGCACCCTCAACGGCACCGGCGCGCTCACCGTGCGGGTCGCCCGCCGCGCCGAGGACTCCGTGGTCGCCCGGATCGCCGGCCTGGTCGAACAGGCCAGTCGCACCAAGGCGAAGACCCAGCTGTTCATCGAACGCGTCGAACAGCGCTACTCCGTGGCGATGGTCGCCGCCACGCTCGCGCTGTTCACCATCCCGCTGATCTGGGGCGCCGGGCTGCAGGAGTCCCTGCTGCGCGCCATGACGTTCATGATCGTGGCCTCGCCCTGCGCGCTGGTGCTGGCCACCATGCCGCCACTGCTGGCCGCCATCGCCAACGCCGGGCGGCACGGCGTCCTGGTGAAGTCCGCGGTGGTGCTGGAGGGCCTTGGCACGACCACCCTGGTCGCCTTCGACAAGACCGGCACCCTCACTACTGGCACCCCCGAGCTGAGCACCATCCGCCCGCTCACCGGCCGCACCGAGGAGGACGTGCTGCGCCTGGCCGCCGCGGCGGAGGTGCCCAGCGAGCACCCGCTGGGCGCGGCCATCGTGCAGGCGGCCCGCGCCCGCGGTCTGGAACTGCCCGCCGCCACGGAGTTCGCCGCCGAGCCCGGCCGCGGCGTCCGGGCCACCGTCGCCGGTGCGCGCGTCACGGTCGGCGCGCCCGTGCCGGACCTGGCGATCGAGCTGCGGCAGCGCGGGGAGACCGCCGTCGCGGTGCGCGTGGACGGCGAGCTGATCGGCGTCCTCGGCCTCACCGACCGCCCCCGCGCCGAAGCCGCCGACGCCGTGCTGGCCACCGCCCGGCTGACCGGCCACCCGCCCGTGCTGCTCACCGGCGACAACGACCTCACCGCCGCCCAGCTCGCCCGGCGGGTGGGCATCGAGGACGTCCGCGCCGGCCTGCTCCCCCAGGACAAGGCCACCGAGGTGCGGGCCTTGATCGCCGCCGGGCACCGGGTGGCCATGGTCGGCGACGGCATCAACGACGCCCCCGCGCTGGCCACCGCGCACACCGGGATCGCCATGGGCGGCGCGGGCGCCGACCTGACCCTGCAGACCGCGGACGCCGTGGTGGTGCGCGACGACCTGACCGCGATCCCGGCCACCCTGGCGCTGGCCCGCAGGGCCCGCCGGGTGGTGCGCGCCAACCTGGCCATCGCCGGGGTCTGCATCGCGGGCCTGGTGATCTGGGACCTGGCCGGCACCCTGCCGCTGCCGCTGGGCGTGGCCGGGCACGAGGGCTCCACCGTGCTGGTGGCGCTCAACGGCCTGCGGCTGCTCCGCCGTTCGGCCTGGCAGCGCGCCGCTGAGGAGGCAGGCGGGCACCGGGGCGGTACGGTCTAGGGCATGAGCAGCGACACCGCCTCCGACCTGCCCATCAAGGTCACCACCACCGAGTCCGAGCAGGGCGTCGTGGTCGCGGCCACCGGCGAGGTCGACCTGCTCACCACCCCCGCCCTCCAGCAGGCCCTGGAACAGGCGGTGGCCGCGCGCCCGCCAGTGCTCGTCGTGGACCTCACCGGGGTCAGCTTCCTCGGCTCGGTGGGCCTGGCCGCGCTGGTGCAGGTCCTGCCCGCGGCCGAGCAGGGCACCAAGATCCGGGTGGTGGCCACCAGCCTCGCGGTCGTCCGGCCGCTGACGGTGACCGGGCTGACCGAGCTGCTGCCGGTCTTCGCCACCGTGGATCAGGCTTTCGCAAGCTGAGCCCGCCGGACGCATCAGCGCGGCAGGGCCGGGTATCCCGACTCGCATGCGGGAGGAGACCGAGCCGGACTGGGAGCTGTGCGATGTGTGCGCCCGCGTCCTGGATCCGCTGGCGGAGGCGCGTTTCGCCGTGGTCCGGGACTCCTCGGCGGTCCGGGTGGCCAGCGCCTGCGCCGACGGCTGGCGGCTGGTGGTCGCCTGCGATGAACAGCACCTGCGGGAGCTGGTCGCCGCCTACCGGGCTCGCCCGTGGATCCCGGCCGAGCTGTGGGCCGGGCGCGTGGAGCGGGCCTGGGTCACCGCGCCGCCCGCGGACCGGCTGACCGTGGAGGTGCTGGCCGCGCGGACCGGGCTGAGCCAGGTGCAGGTTCGCGCCGGGGTGTGGCTGCTGCGCCAGCGGCTCGCCGGCCGGTGGCCGCCACCGGGCCTGCTGCCCGCCTGACCTCACCCGTGCCGGTGCAACCTCAGCAGCGCGATCGCCAGTTGCAGGCGCAGGCGGCCCTGCGGGCTCCGGACCGGCCAGCCCAGCTCGTCTTCGGCGTGGGACAGGCGTTCCTGCAGGGTCGAGTGGTGCACGAGCAGGGTGGTGGCGGCGGTGCGCAGGCTGGGGCTGTCGGCGACCGCGACCAGGGTGGCCAGCACCCAGGGCGCGGACTGCGCGGCCTTGGCCAGCGCGCGGACGTCGGGTGCTGGTGCGGTGTCCGGGCCGACGGCCGAGGCGAGCACCGCGAGCCCGCCCAGTGCCTCGGCGAAGACCACCAAGGGACCTGGGTCCTGGGGCGTTCCGGCCGCCGCGAACCTGAGGGCGACCCTGGCGGCGGCCACCGAGTCGGGCAGGTCCAGCACGGGCACGGCCGGGCCGACGCCGGCCCGGACACCTGGCGGCGGTGCGGAACCGGAGCCGGGCGCGAGCTGGATCTCGCCGCCGTCGAGCACGAAGGCGCGGGCCCGCGCGCCGAGGCCGAGGCGCTGGGCGCCCTTGCGGCGGGCGGCCTCCGGCGCGGCGGTGTCCAGCAGGGTTTGTGCCGAGCTGTGCCTGCGGACCGGCCGATGGGCCCGGTCGAGCACGCCGCGGGCGGCCACGGCGGCCCGTTCGAGCACCATCTCACCGACCGGGCCCGCGGGACCGGTGCTTTCCAGCCAGAGCGCGGGTGGGCCGCCGGGGAGCACCGGTGTGCTGGGCCAGTCGCCGGGTGGTGGTCCCGGTTCGAGCAGCCGGCCGTCCGGATCGATCCGCAGCCGCACGCCCCGGTCGTCCTCGACCAGCCGGGCGATGTGCCCGGAGAGCACCGCGGCCCCGCGCACGATCGCCTCCAGCCCGGCCCTGGTCTCGACCAGCCGGTCGAAGTAGGCGATCACCTTGACCGCGGCCCCGGCGTCGGGATCAAGCGCGTCGAGGCGGCCGAGGAGATCTCTCATCGCTCCATCATCACCCCGCCTCAGGCGGCCAGTACCCGGCGCAGCCAGTTCTCCCGCGCCGCCCGCGATGCCTGGGAGACCGCCGCCTGCGGCACGAAGGCGTCGAAGCCGTGGAAACCGCCGGGCCACACGTGCAGCTCCGCCCGGCCGCCGCAGGCCCAGATCCGCGAGGCGTAGGCGACGGCCTCGTCGCGGAAGGTCTCCGCCGAGCCGACGTCGACGAAGGTCGGCGGCAGGCCGGAGAGGTCGGTGACGCGGGCGGGCGCGGCGTACGGCGAGACGTCGGGGCCACCGCGCCGGTCACCGAGCAGCGCGGTCCAGCCCAGCTCGTTGGCGTCCCGGTCCCAGATCCCCAGGCCGGCCATCTGGATCGAGGACAGGGTGTCGTTGCGGTCGTCCAGCATCGGGCAGATCAGCAGCTGGCCCAACGGGCGCACGGATTCCCGGTCGCGGGCGAGCAGCGTGGTGGCGGCCGCCAGCCCACCGCCCGCGCTGCCGCCGAGCACGACGATCCGGCCCGGGTCGACGCCGAGGCCCTCGGGGTCGGCCGCCGTCCACCGCAGACCGGCGTAGCAGTCCTCCACCGGCAGCGGGTGCTGGTGCTCCGGCGCCAGCCGGTAGTCCACGGACACCACGAGCAGGTCGAACCGCTCGGCCCAGTCGAGCATCATGCTCATCTCCGCGCCCCGGTTGGTGCCGGCCACCATGCCACCACCGTGGATGACGTAGAGCGTGGCGGCCGGGCGCGCCAGCCCGGCCGGACGGCACACCAGCAGCGGCACCTCGGCGCCGTCGACGCTGGGCGTGGTGTGCGAGGCGACCTCGAACCGCCCGTCCCGCCGCAGCTCCTCATCCGTCAGGTCCCGCTCGGCTGAGCGCCGCCGGATCTCGGGCAGCGCCTCGAAGGAGAGCTGAGCGATCTGTTCGATCAGCGCGGCGTCGAGTCCGGCGGCCAGCTCGGGATCGAACGGGACCGGGGTCAGGGGTGCGGGGGTTTCGGCGGTCATCGGTGACTTCCTTCGCTGTCGGCGGACAGCGTTCATCATCGAGACCCCACCGGCAGCCAGGTGGCGGGAATCAGCCGCCGGTTGGCGGGCCGGGCGAGGAGAGGGACGGGACTAGCTGCCGTTGGGTGAGAAGGAAGTCCGGTCATTGCCTCGACCGCCCAGGGGGTGACGGTGGTGCCCGCGGCGCGCAGGAGCTGGACCAGGTAGCCGACGGTGAGGTACTCGCGCTGGAACAGGCCCCGCGCCAGCAGGTTGGTGCTGACCTGGTTGGTCTCGATCTGGTTGACGATCGGCGACCCGGCCAGGTAGAGGTGCAGCCACAACGCCGCCCAGCTCCCCGCAGCTCCAAGCGGGTGCGCACCGTCCGCGCCTCGAACGGGGCACCGAGCTGGTCGCGATCGCGAGTCGCCCACCCGAACATCGACTCGGCGACCTCGTCGAAGCCCTCCCCCGCGTAGATGTTGACCTGCGGCACGATGTGCCTGGCGGTCACCGAATCCAGTGGCACGGCGGCGTCAGCAACGCCCGCCCGGCCGGCCTTGAACCCCACCCCGGCCAGCACGGTCCGGCCCGGTCTCCGGCAGGGAGGCGAGCAGGTCTTCCCTGCGCTGCCGCAGGTAGGGCCGGATCACGTCGTCGGTGTGGACCCACAGCGACTCCCCGGTCGCATGATGATGTCGCCTCAGGCGGCGGGCAGCGCGGTGGTGATCACCGGTAGCGAGGTGGGCTGGGGCGAACCTCCCGCGGGTTCGACGGTCAGGCCGATCCGGTCCCCAGGCGCCACCCCGGCTGCGACCAGGGGTGCGGCGGCCGGGAGCAGACCGGCCGAGCGCGCGCCGCGCGGGCCGATGACCCAGGCCTGGTAGACGTGGCCCGGTGGCGGGGCGGGCAGGCCGCTGGCGATGAGGACCGCGGCCGCGTGACCCGGGACGTGCACGACGGAGAGGGTGCCGCCGCCAGGGCCGGGCGCGCTGAGCACGCGGGCGTCGGCGGCGGCCAGCAGCGCGGCCGCGTCGGCGCGACCGGCCATGGCGCCGGCCTGGTGGTCGAGCTGGTCGCTGGGCGCGGTGCTGTGCAAGCCGAGCACCGCCATCCCGATGACGGCCGAGGCGGCGGCCAAGAGCACGGCGCGTCTTCGTCGCGGACTTCCCGCCACGCGGGGAGATCCGGTCAGCGGCGGGATCTGGGAGGTGAACTCCGCGACGGCCAGCACCCGCTCGCGCAGCGCGGGCGGCGGGGTTTCCGCGACCGCGTTGCCCAGCCAGGCGCTGGTCTCGGTGAACTCGGTGACCTCCAGCGCGCAGGTGGGGCAGGCGTGCAGGTGTCGCTCGAACTGTTCGCGTTCGGCCGGGGAGAGGCCGTTGAGCACGTAGGCGCCGGTGAGGGCGTGCACATCGGCAGACGGGTTCATCAGGTCACTCCCAGGCAGTCGCGGAGCCGGATCATGGCGTCCCGCAGGCGGGTGCGAACCGTGGACGCGGGCAGGTCCAGCAGCGCCGCGATCTGACGGCAGTCCCGGCCTTGGTAGTAGGCCAGGACCAGGCAGTCGCGCTGTTCTTGGGTGAGGGTGGCCAAGTGCCGGTGGAGCTGGTGCCTGCGCAGACTCACCCCGGCCGGCTCGGGCAGTTCCGGCTCCGGCACCGCGGCCGGACGCGGAGCGGGCACCGCGAGGTCAGCCCGCACGCGATCCACCGCGGCACGGTGCGCTCGGGCCACCACCCAGGCCAGCGCGCTCCCCCGCCGAGGGTCGAACTCAGCCGCAGCGCGCCAGGCCGCGAGCAGCACCGACTCGGCGACCTCCTCCGCGCGGGCCTGCTCGCGCACGACCTGCCGGATGACGCCCCAGACCGGGCCGATCACCGCGTCGTAGAAACGGGCGAACGCCTCCCGGTCCCCGCGCGCGGCCAGCACCAGCAACTCATCCGGCTGGTCCGGAACCCGCGATTGCGACGCGGGAGTCTCCGACTGGACACGGCGGAGGCGGGCGAAATCCGGCACGGCGACTGGCTCCCTCATGGACCGGCGATCATCCACTGTGGACTGCGAAGACAACCCGCGGGCCGCCGAAAGTCCACAGTGGACTCCGGCGGCCGGGGCGGGGGTCACTTGGGCATGAGCACCGAGTCGATCAGGTAGACGGTGGCGTTGGCGGTGTGCACGCCACCACAGACCACGTTGGCGTCATTGACCTTCAGCGCGTCGCCCGAGCCGGTCACCTTCACCACGCCGGACTGCACCGTGGTCTTGTCACCGGCGATCTTGTCCGGCGCGATCTGACCCGGCACCACGTGGTAGGTCAGGATCTTGGTCAACAGCGCGTCATCGGTCTTGAGCTTCTCGATGGTGGCCGCGTCGATCTTGGCGAACGCGGAGTCCACCGGAGCGAAGACGGTGAACTCGCTGCCGTTGAGCGTGGAGACCAGGTTGACCTTCGGGTTGAGCTTGCCGGAGACCGCGCTGACCAGGGTCTTGAGCAGCGGGTTGTTGCTCGCGGCCACGGCAACCGGGTCAGCGGCCATGCCGGAGACCGAACCCGAGCCGCTGGGGACCTGCTTGGCGTAGTCGGCGCAGCCGGGGCCGACCAGGTCGCGGGCCGGGTCGGCCATCGCGCTGGAAGCCGGGGCGGAACTGGAGGTCGCCGCGGCAGAGGTGGTGCTGGAACTCGCGGCCGTGTCACCGGAACCACACGCCCCGGCGAGCAGGGCGATCGAGGCGACGCCGATGGCGGCGGTGGTGCGGCGGGCGATGGTGTTCATATCTTGGCTCTCTTCCGGTCTGTCGGACGAACACCCTGCATTCGCCGCCCGGACCGGCCCGGATCGGCCCATCGGCCCGTCGTTATCCACCCGTTACAACCGGCAGGTCGCGGAAGGAACACCGAACCGTTTGTGCCCGGCGTGCGAACACAGGTCATCGCGTCCCCGTCAACTGTGTGAGGCCCCCGTGCTGACACTCGCCCTGATCGGCCTCATCGGAGGCCTGGTCACCGGCATCTCACCGTGCATCCTGCCGGTGCTGCCCGTCATCTTCTTCTCCGGCGGCGCGCAAAGCGCCCGGACCACCGAGACCAAGACCGCCGCCGCTTCTCGTTCCCGCCCCTACCTGGTGATCGCGGGCCTGGTGGTCAGCTTCACCCTGGTCACCCTGTTCGGCTCGCTGCTGCTCTCGGTGCTCGGCCTGCCGCAGGACGTGTTGCGCTGGGGCGGAATCGTGGTCCTGGTGCTGATCGGCATCGGCCTGATCGTGCCCGCTTTCGAGCACCTGCTGGAAAAACCGTTCAGCTGGATTCCGCAGCGCCGCCCCGACTCCACCAAGGGCGGCTTCGCCCTCGGCCTGGCCCTCGGCGCCATCTACGTGCCCTGCGCGGGCCCGGTGCTGGCCGCGATCACCGTCGCGGGCGCCACCGGCAAGGTCGGCGTGGACACCGTGGTGCTCACCGCGGCCTTCGCCATCGGCGCGGCCACTCCCCTGCTCGTCTTCGCGCTGGCCGGGCGGCGGGTCGCCGAACGCGTGCAGGCCTTCCGCAAGCGCCAGCGCGGCATCCGGATCACCGCGGGCGTGGTGATGATCGCGCTGTCCCTGGGCCTGGTGTTCAACCTGCCGCAGCTGCTCCAGCGGGTCATCCCGGACTACACCAGCGCCTTGCAGGACAAGGTGAACAACTCCGAGCAGGTGCGCAAGGCGCTCAACCTCGGTGGCCTGGTCAACGAGCAGAACAAGGACCTGGACAAGTGCTCCGACGGGGCCAAGGAGCTGGAAAGCTGTGGCACCGCGCCGGATGTCACCGGCATCCAGCAGTGGCTCAACACCCCCGACGGCAGCGGCGTGGACCTGAAACAGCTGCGCGGCAAGGTGGTGCTGCTGGACTTCTGGGCCTACTCCTGCATCAACTGCCAGCGCTCCCTGCCGCACGTCACCGCATGGGACAAGGCCTACCGCGACGCCGGGCTCCAGGTCATCGGCGTGCACTCCCCCGAGTACGCCTTCGAGAAGGAACCCGCCAACGTCGCGGCGGCGGCGAAGAACTTCGGCATCACCTACCCGGTCGCCCTGGACAACACCCTGTCCACCTGGACCAACTACCGCAACCGCTACTGGCCCGCGCACTACCTCATCGACGCCAAGGGCACCGTCCGGCACATCAAGTTCGGCGAGGGCGACTACCGGACCACCGAGAAGCTGATCCGCCAGCTGCTCACCGAAGCCGCACCAGGGCAGAACCTGCCCGCGGCGACGGAAACCACCGATGAGACCCCGGACATCGGCAAGATCACCCGCGAGACCTTCCTCGGCTCCACCAAACGCGTGAACTTCGCCGGCCCCGAGAACTACACCAGCGGCCAGAAGTCCTTCCAGTTCCCGGAAAACCAGGCCGCGGACACCTTCACCCTGGACGGCGAGTGGCTGCTGGACACCCAGCACATCACCCCCGCCGGGGACAACGGCCGGATCCGGCTGGACTACCGGGCCAAGGAGGTGCGGATGGTGCTCTCCGGCAAGGGAACCGTCAGCTACGACAGCAACGGCGAGACCAAGACCATCCAGGTCGACGGCACGCCGAACTCCTACCAACTGCTGTCCACTTCGGACATTCGCACCGGCAGGGTCGCGGTGACCGTCGGCGCGGGCGTACAGGCCTACTCGTTCACCTTCGGCTGAGACAGAACAGGACACCCATGAACGTCATTCCGGTGACCACGAACGACTTCGGCACCGCGGTGCTGGACAGCGACCGGCCGGTGCTGGTCGACTTCTGGGCCCCCTGGTGCGGCCCGTGCAAGGCGCTGGCGCCGGTCGTGGCTCAGATCGCCGAGGAGCACGCCGACCGGCTCACCGTGGTCAAGCTCGACATCGACGCCGAGCCCGGCATCGCGGTGCGGTACCAGATCATGTCCATCCCGACGCTCTCGCTGTTCGTCGGCGGAGAGCTGGCCACCACGCTGACCGGGGCCAAGACGAAAGCGGCGATCCTGGAGGGCTTGGCACCCTGGCTGTGACTCCTCGTGCCGGGTGCCGGCCAGTCCTGATGCACGGCGCGGCCGCGAGAAGTGGCGAACCATCCGCCTTCGGCCGTCGAACGTTCCACACGATCCTTCGACATCTTGGAGTGGGAATGCGCAGAACCACACGTCTGCTGGTGACCGGCGCGACCGTGTCCGCCACCGTGCTGACAACCGTCCTGGCCGGCGGGGGCACCGCCTCGGCGGCCACGACCGCCGCCAGCTCCGGTGACCTGCTCGTGCTCAGCGAGAACGGCGTGCTCAGCAGGCACGACGCCAGCCTTCCGCTGCTGGCCAAGCAGCGCAAGCGGATCACCGGCCTGGCCCGCGGCGAACGCCTCGTCGGCCTGGACACCCGACCGGCCAACGGCGAGCTCTACACCCTCGCCGGCTCCGGCCAGCTCTACCGGATCCACCCCGCCACCGGCGCCGCCACCGCGATCGGCGGGCCGATCTCCTTGCGGGGCAAAGCGATCGGGTTCGACTTCAACCCCACCGTCGACCGCATCCGGGTGGTCACCGACCAGGGCCAGAACCTGCGCCTGCACCCCGACACCGGCGCCCTCGCCGCCACCGACACCCCGCTGAACTACCCCACCGGCGGGCCCGCGCCCAAGGTGACCGCCTCCGGCTACACCAACAGTGTCGCCGGAGCCACCGCCACCGCCCTCTACGGCCTGGACTCCGCGCGGGACACCCTGGTCAAGCAGGGCAGCCTGCCGGGAGAGACCCCGGTGGTCTCGCCCAACACCGGTCAGCTGGCCACGATCGGCAAGCTGGGCCTGGACATCAGCGCGGTCAACGGCTTCGACATCGCGGGCAAGGCCGGCGCGGGCGCCTACCGGCCGCAGGACTACCGGGCCGCGGCCCTCGTGCGCGTGCACGGCCTGACCCTGCTGGTCCGGATCAACCTGGCCACCGGGCGCGCCAACGTCGTCTCGCCACTGCTGAGCAGCGCGGTCGGCCTGACCTTCGCGCCCTGAGCTCACCTTCGCCCGATCGCAGGGACTTTCCCACAATTCTGGAGGTCGTTCCGATGCGTCTGTCCATCCGCACCCTCACCCTTCCGGCGGTGGCCGCCTGCCTGGCACTGCTGGCCGCCGCCCCCGGCGCCGCCGCCGCACCCCAGGACCGCGACCGCGGGCCGGACCTCGGCATTGGCATTGGCATCGGCATCGATCTCGACCTGGGCAACCTGCTCGGCGGCGCCTACCGCTCGGCCTGGCTCACCGGCGCCACCGAGGTCCCCGGCCCCGGCGACCCCGACGGCCGCGGCACCGCCCGCGTGCTGGTCG
>NZ_JBSFUA010000093.1:0-8753 GCF_053591555.1 Crossiella sp. NPDC003009
GAGCAGCGCCGCGCGCGCCGGGCGGGGCGCGGTGGCGGTGGTGGGCGGCGCGGCGAGAGCCGAGGCCACGGGAACCTCCCGGAGTCGTGGTCGAGACCCGCCAGACGATAGCAGCACACTTGAAGAGGTCTTCAGATGTTCGCGGGTGAGTAGGATCTCGGCATGGGACACGGGAAGGGCGAGCGCGGGCACCCGGCCGCGCGCCTGGACGCCGAGACCGCCGCCAGGGTGGCCGCGACGTTGCAGGCCCTGGCCACGCCCAGCCGCCTGCTGATCCTCACCGAGCTCCGGCAGGCCCCGCTCCCGGTCAGCGACCTCGCCGAGGCCGTCGGCATGGAGCCCTCCGCGGTGTCCCACCAGCTGCGCCTGCTGCGCACCCTCGGCCTGGTCGCCGGTGAGCGGGACGGGCGCAGCATCATCTACCGCCTCTACGACAACCACGTGGCCCAGCTGCTGGACGAGGCGATCTACCACAGCGAACACCTGCGCCTGGGCATCAGCGACCAGGCGGGGACCGCCGACCGCGGACGGTAGCGGCCCCCAGCGCCACGGCTACCGGCCGAGCAGTTCGAGCACCTCCGCGCGGCCGAAGTGCTCGGCCCAGGACCTGGCGTCACCGTCGAAGCGGCAGTCCCGGATCCCGGGGTCCGCGCCCAGCCGCAACAGCAGCCGGACCACCTCGATGTCCCCGACCTGGATCGCGGTGTGCAGCGCGGTCTGCCACGGCTGCTCCAGCGGCACATCGCCACGCCCCCGCGCGTTGACGTCAAACCCGTTGTCCACCAACAGCTTCACCGACTCCGGTCGGCGCAGTCCCGCGGCCCAGACCACCAGACCGGGCCGGGCCGCCCGTGCGGCCTGAACGACGGCCGCGGGGGTGGCGGCAACGGCGGCGGCGTCCCCGGCCAGCGCCGCGGCGAGGAAGGCGTCCACCGGACCCAGTTCGGGCTCACCCGCGCCCAGCCGCCGCAACAGCTCCGCCAGGTCGCGGTGGCCGTTGCGCAGCGCGATTTCCAGCGGCGTGGCCCCGTCATTGAGCGGGCTGGTCACATCAACCCCGTGCGCGGCCAGCAATGCCACCCGCTGCCGCTGATCGTGGGTGAGCGCCCACTCCAGCAAGCCACGCACCATCTCCTCAGGGGAGCCGAGCAGATCGGGCACCAGGCGCCGCCACGGACCGCCGTCACCCCGGCCGAGCCCGAACTCCAGCAGCAGTTCGGCGAAGTCGTCCTGTTCGTCAAACATGCGGTTGTAGAGGCTCTGCCCGTCATTGGGGTCCGCACCCGCCTCCAGCAACAGCCTGGCCAGCGCGATCCCGTGCGGGTGCGGCGGCTGGTCGTCCTCCCCGCCGCCCAGCGCCCCGGTCAACACGGTGAAAGGCGTTGGCAGACCGAGGAAGAACCGGCCGTCGTTGGGATCCGCCCCGGCGTCCAACAGCATCCGGGCCGCGGTGAGGGTGTCCTCGCGACTCATCTCCAGGCGGGCGTAGGCGAGGTACATCAGCGGCGGCCAGTCAAACGGGCCGGTGGGCTGCGCCGCCGACGCCCCGGACGCCAGATGTCGTTGCAGCGCGGGCACATCAGCGCACGCGGCGGCCACCGCCACGCTCGCCGCGGGCAGCTCCGGATGCCGCAGCCGCAGCCGCGCCGCCTGCTCCCACCGTTCGGGCGCGTCCTCGGCGAAGTTCAGGCAAGCCAAGCGTAGAAAGCGGTCCGCCAACGGCTCCTCGGCGACCGGCTCGGTGTACACCCAGGACCGGGAGTTGATCGCCTCGACGTGCCGCCGCAGCCGCGCCCAGCTGGCCAGTCCGTGACGGCGCGCCAGCATCCGCTGCGCATCGGCGAGGGTGGCGCCAGGGGTCGCCCGGCGCAGCTGTTTGGCCTGCTTGCGGAGCTGGCCCAGATCGGGTCGTTCGGGCAGCGGGATGGTCGACAACGCGACCTCCTTTCGTCTCCCCGTGGTCCGCGAAACGGGGTGAAAGGAGGTGGTGTGACCAGGGCACTACCCGCCTTCGAAGGGCAGGCTCAGCCTTTTCCGCGGACCCGGAGGCGACCCAACTCGCCTGAGCACAGGGTACCAACCCCCGGCAACGATGTGCGCACAAACACCAAGTGAAGCGGTCTCACCTGCCTAGACTGCTGCGACCCCGCCACCGAGCAGACCCGATGGGAGCACCATGCCGTTGTTCCTGTCCCGGCTGCTCACCCGGCTGGCCTTCCTCAGCAGCTGGGCGACCCCGGCCGCGGTGATCGTCTTCGTGTTCGCCACCAGCTGGCCGCTGATGGCCTTGGCCGAACCGGCGGGCAGCGCGCTCGTCCAGCCGGCCGGCTACTGGTGGTACTTCGTGGTCACCGCCGCCACCGTCGGTTACGGCGACCTCTACCCCGAGAGCGGCTGGGGCCACCTGGTGGGCGCTTACGTCATCGTGGGCGGCATCGCCGCGCTGACCACCGTGTTCACCAAACTGGCCTCGGTGCTGGAACAAGCGAGAGGACGGCGCATGCAGGGCAGCAACACCGTGCACGCCAGCGAGCACATCGTGCTGGTGGGCTACGAGCCCGGCCGCACCGAGCGCATCGTCAGCCAGCTGCTGGCCGAGGAGGAGCACCGGATCGTGCTGTGCGCCCCGGATGAGGTGGGCACGCACCCGCTGCCCAATCCCGAGGTGGAGTTCGTCCGCGGCGAGCTGACCGACGAGGCGGTGCTGCGGCGGGCTGGGGTGCACCGCGCGGCCGTGGTGCTCATCGACGCCCGCGACGACAACGAGGCGCTGGCCATCGCGGTGGCCGTGGACCACCTCGAACCGCGGGCCCACGTGGTGGCCGCCCTGCGCGACATGGACCGGACCGCGCTGATGCACTACGTCGACCGCACCATCCACTGCGTGCCGTGGCACCTCCCGCGCATGATCATCGAGGAGCTGACCTCGCCCGGCATCGCCGAGGTCTACGCCGAGCTGATGAGCAACGGCGAGGCCAGCACCTACTCGGTGCGGATCCCGGAGGCGGTGGGGCCGGTGCCGATCGAGGACTGCCAGCTGGCGCTGGGCCGCAAGCACGGCGCGACCGTGCTGGCCGTCCGCGACGCCGACGGCCACCTGGTGGTCAACCCGAGCTGGCAGAGCAAGGCAGGGCCGGGCTCGGTGCTGTACTACGTCAGCCCGCGCAAGCTGTCCGCCCGCCAGATCAGCGAGGCCCTGCACGGGTAGCGGCGCGGCTGAACCTCTTGGTCACCGGCTCACCGCCGCGTGCCGCCGGACCAGCTCGCACACCTCGGCCGCGTGTTCGACGTCGTGCAGGATCAGGGGTCTGCGCTGCCACTCCGGGGCGAACGCCGCGTCCAGCAGCGAGGGCAGCGAGCCGAAGACCACGGTGCCGGTGCCGTCGGGACGCGCGCGGACCACGGTGGGCGCGCTGCGGTGCGTGTGCGCCACGCTGCGCTCGTTGCGTTTGCCGGTCGCGTCGCTGATGGCCAGGGCGCGGCGGTCGGTGACCACGTACTCGGTGTCCCGCAACCGCCAGGCCCGCACCAGGATCGGCACGATGCCGTTGCCCGCGAAGACGAGGACGCACAGCGCGAGGTAGATCGAGGAGAAGACCGAGTCGTAGACCTGGCTGATGATCCGGTGCAGCAAGGCGGCCAGGGCGATGGCCACCAGGGCCAGTGCCAGGCGGGGCAGGTCCGAGCGCTCGAACACCAGCGTCCGGTTGGCCTGACCACGCCACAGCACGCGCTCACCCGACCAGCAGGTGGTCTCCTCCATGCGGAAACCCCAGTCTCCTTGATCCGCCATCCCGTTGTTGGGTGGCGGATGCCGACCAGACTTCCCGGCGCTCCACGCGTAAAGATGCCGTAAATGCCGACGTCAGGCAAGTCCATCGGCGATCGGCAACGACAGCCGTGACGGTCGGCTAACGTCATGGTGGATGGTGTGCGTGACCGGCTTTGTCGCGGTGCCGGTCCCCGAGTTCTTTCCGGTGCCGAGGTTGCGCGCGAACCGGGGAAAAACGCCACCGGAGACCTGCGACCGGATGCGGTGGCCGGGCTCGAACCGGTGTGCGGTGGGGTCGAGGGTGATGCGCACCAACCGGATGGCGCCGGGCCGCCGACCGACGGCGTGGGATTCGCCGGGTCGTAGCGAAAACTCGTGGCGCTGTCGTCCACTGTGGACACAGTCTCGGCGAGCTGACCCCCTGCCAACAGGTGCCAAGCACCAGGTTTCCCATGGGATGCAAGGGTTTGGCGCTGCTGGATGGGGAAGTGCTGTTGCGCATCGAGGCTCCTGGTTCGGGTTCGCTGGCCGGCCCGTGCTCGGCGCTAGGGCACGGTGTATCCGCCCGAAGATCTGGGGAGGAAATCATGAGGGTTGGCAGGCGCATTGTCGCCGGGGCTGTTATCTCGGGAGTCATGCTGACGGGAAGCGCTACGTTGGCGAATGCTAAGCAGGCTGACTCGCCGGCGGCGGGCGTGACGACGCTGTCGGCCGAGGGTGAGCAGGGTGCTGTCAGCGCCATCATCAAGGCGATCAAGAAGTTCGGTCAGCCGGTCTGGAACAAGTGCGTCACGGCGGTCAAGGGTGGCTGGCACGCCTTCAAGAAGTGGTACGACGGTCTTCCCGCGCCGGCGCGGTGGGCGATCCGGGCCGCTTCGCCCGCCATGGATCTGTACGAGATCTTCCAGGCGCTCAGCCAGGCGATCGGCTGAGCCTTTCCAAGGCTGGGATCGCTATGCGCCTTGGCTGGTGCGGGTTTTCTGATGAAAGCCGGTTCATTGCCCGCATTTGGTTCGGTTTTTGGTCTGCTCGTCGCATTGGCCGGACTGATCGTAGGCGGCGTGCTGCTCAGCGGCAGGGTAGGAGGCAGACGGCCGTCGCTGGTGCTGGGTATCGCCATGGCGGCGGCGGTCCTGCGCGCCGTATTGCTCATCGTGGCCTGACTGCCTGCCGGGCGGGTGCGGCGTTCCAGTGGGGACGTCACACCCGCCCGGTTTTGCCGTGGGCGCCGATCCCGTATGCGGCGAGGAAGACCCGAGCGCCCTCGTCGGCGAACTCGTCCAGCTCGGCCTTCGTGCAGACCGCCGCACTGCCCATGAAAGCACTGCGCTGCAACGGAATCGACACCACGAGCCAGGTGAACAAGTAGGCCGCGCGCTCGGGGTCGTCGACCTGGAGGAGGCCGCGCTCGGTCAGGCGCGTCAGGGTTTCCGCCAGCAGGCCGGTCGTGCGCACCCAGCTGCGTTCGTAGTACTGACGGCCCACCTCGGGGAACCGGTCCGCCTCGGCCATCACCAGGCGGCGCATCTGGAGCACCTCGGGGTTTATGATCCCGGCGACGGTGACGCGGGCATGCCGCCGCAAGGCGTTCTCCAGGTCGTCGGTCTCGGCGAGGGCGAGGATGTGCGGCCGGAAGAACTCGTAGCCGCGGTCCACCGTCTCCAGGACCACCGCCGCGAACAGCTCCTCCTTGTCGGCGAAGTACTGGTACACGGTCCGCTTGGACGCGCCGGCCGCCGCGGCCACCGCGTCCATGCTGCTGCCGAGATAGCCGTGTGCGGTGAAGACCTTGCGCGCGGCGGCCACGATCTCCGCGCGCTTGGCGGCGGACTGCTCCTCGCGGCGTCCTGCCATGGACAACCCCCTTGACTACGGAAACTACCCGGTTTACTTTTCCGGTATGAACACTAGCCAGTGTAGTTTTCTCTGTGCCTCCTCAGCCAGCCGGGCGGTGTGAGATGACCGTCATCGCCGCGGTCCTGACCTCGGCGCTCGCGTCCTTCGTGATCAGCAGCGTCTGGTACTCGCTGCTGGACCGGGACCGCGCCGCCGACGGCCGGCCGTCCCCGCTGCGGATCGTCGCCGAGTTCGGCCGCAGTGCCCTGGTGGCGGGCGCCGTCGCCGGGCTGGCCAAGGCCATGGACATCACGACGATCGGCCCGATGTTGCTGCTCGCGCTCGTGCTGTGGGTGGCGTTCCCGTTCGTGCTGCTGTCCGGATCGGTCATGTGGGACAAGGTTCCGGTGGCCACCGCGGCCCGGCACGGCGGAGACTGGCTGCTCAAGCTGCTCGCCGTGGGCGCCATCGTCGGCCTGTGGCTCTAGCGGAGGACATTATGAGCTACGACAAGGACCCACGCGTCGACGACTACATCAACAAGCTGCCGGACTGGCAGCAGGAGATCTGCCGGCAGGTGCGCGACATCGCGCACACGGCCGACCCCGAGGTCGTCGAGACGATCAAGCGGACGGTCCAGCCCTACTTCGTGCTCAACGGCAACGTCTGCGCGCTGCTGGCCGCCAAGAACCACGTGAACGTCTTCCTCTACGACGGCGGCATCGTCCCCGACCCGGAGGGCATCATCACGGCCGGGCATGAGAACAAGACCGGCCGGATGATCTCCTACCACGAAGGCGAGCCGATCAACGCGCCCGCGCTCACCCAGTACCTCCAGCACATCATCGCGAACAACCGCGCCGGCGGCTGGCGCAAGATCAAGGCCGCGCAAGGGCTGTGACGCCCTGCTCGGCGGGTCACCGTCTGCGCAGCACCAGCAGGACAGCGCCGGCGAGCAGTACCGCCAGCGCCGCCGAGACCAGAGCGCTGACCTCGAATCCGGCGGTGAACGCGGCACGGGCCGTGGTGAGCAGGACATCGCTCTCGGCCGCTGGCAGGCTGCCCGCGGCGGCGACCGCTCCGGTGAGGGTGTCGCCCGCTGGTCCGGCGACGCCGCCCATGTCCGCGCGGTAGGTGGCCGTGATGACGCTGCCCAGGATCGCGATGCCCAGTCCGCCACCCAGCTGGGGCGCGGCGGAGGCAATGGCTGATGCGGCGCCCGCCCGCTCGGCCGGGGCGCTGCCCACGATGATGCTGGTGGCCAGCGCCATCATCGGTCCGAGTCCGGCCGAGACGATGATCGTCCCGGTGACGAGCACGCTCAGCGGGGTGGCCGGGCCGATGGTGGCGAGCACACCGAACCCCGTGGCCGACAGCAGCAGCCCACCGCCGATGATCCAGCCCGGCGGCAGCCGTCGCGCGAGCCGGGTCGCACTGAGTGATCCGACGATGATCCCGATCGCGGAGGGCGCCGTCCACAGCCCGGCGGTCAGCGGCGTCAGCCCCGCCACCAGCTGGAGGTACTGCGCCACCGCGTAGTTCGTGCCCCACAGCACGAAGATCCCGAGCATCAGCGTGAGGGTGGCCGTGGTGAACGCAGGGGAGGCGAACAGGTGCAGATCGATCATCGGGTCGGCCAGCCGGCGTTGGCGGCGGACGAAGACCAGGGCGCAGGCCAGCCCGAGGGCGATGGCGGCGAAGGCGATCGGGTCCGGACCGGCCGCGGCGACCTGCTTGAGCCCGTAGACGATCGGCAGCACGGTGGCGATGGAGAGCACGGCGCTGGGCAGGTCCAGCCGGCGTCCGCCGGGGGACCGGCCCTCGGGCAAGGTCGCCGGCCCGATGACGAGCAGCACGAGCATCAGCGGGATCGGCAGCAGGAACGCCGAGCCCCACCAGAAGTGGTCGAGCAGCCAGCCGCCGACGAGCGGGCCGATCGCGGTGCCGGCCGAGACGGTGGCGATGACGATGCCGACGGCCTGCGCGCGCTGGCGCGGCTCGGTGAACAGCGCCACGGCGAGCGCGAGCACCGAGGGCATGAGGGTCGCGCCCGCCACGCCGAGCAGGGCGCGTACCGCGACGAGCACCTCCGGGTTCGGGGCGTACGCGGCGACCACGGACAGCACGCTGAACGCGGTCGCGCCACCGAGCAGCAGCCTGCGTCGCCCGATCCGGTCGCCCAGCGTGCCCATCATGACGAGCGTGCCGGCCAGCAGGAACGCGTAACCGTCGACGATCCACAGCAGCTGGGTGCTGGACGCGCCCAGGTCGCGCCCGATCGCGGGCAGCGCGAGGTGGGTGATGGTCAGCTCGAGCGAGGCCAGCAGCGCGGGTAGCAGGAGCACTGCGAGGCCGAGCCGCTCCCGCCGGCCGGCGAGCGGGGGACCGGTGATGTCACGAGTCATGCGAACAGCTTCAAACCTCAGGTAAACCCAAGGTCAAGGGGTAAGGTTCCGCAGGTGGTGGATCCGGAAGCCGAACTGACCATTGGCCAACTCGCCCGGCGAGCTGGCGTGACCGTCACCGCGCTGCACTTCTACGAGGAACAGGGCCTGTTGAACAGCAGGCGCACGGCAGGCAACCAGCGGCGGTTCCCGCGGCACGCGCTGCGCCGGGTCGCGCTGATCAGAGTCGCCCAGCGGGTCGGCATCCCGCTGCGTGAGATCGGCCAGGCGCTGTCCGAACTGCCGGCGGACCGCGCACCGACGCAGGAGGACTGGGAGCAGCTCGCGGCGCGCTGGCACGCGGACCTGGACCTGCGGATCAGCCAGCTCGTCCGGTTGCGCGACAAGCTCACCGACTGCATCGGCTGCGGCTGCCTCTCGCTGCAGAACTGCCTGCTGCGCAACCGGGACGACCGGCTGGGCGCGGCCGGCACCGGACCGCGGCGGCTCTGGCTGACCCGGGAGGACCGCCGGTGAGGCGAAGCCGAGCTCTTTGGCGCGCGCTTGCGACAGGCCCGAATTGCCGCCGGATGGTGACTGCGCGAACTGGCGCAACGGGCGCACCGGGCGCAACGTGCGCGGCGAGCTCGCCAGCCTCCGGACGCGCTAGGGGGCGTTTTCAAAGCCAGAGGACCAGAGGAGTAGTGCGGCCAGGGTGATGGTTGCCCGGTAGGAGACCGCGGTCTGGTCATAACGGGTGG
>NZ_JBSFUA010000094.1:0-7623 GCF_053591555.1 Crossiella sp. NPDC003009
ACCAGGGCCAGGCGTTGTACCGCCACCCCCGCTTCCGCGGCGGCGACGAGCCCCAGCCCAGGCAGCCCAACCACGGCAGCCCAGGAGCCGGCGGCTGGCACCGCACGACACGCCAGTCCGCTGACTCCTGATCAGCGGGTTCGCGGTTCGAGTACCTGGCGGCGCACGAAATCAGTTGTTGTGGACTGTCCACAGTAGACTCATAGCGCTCCGTGGCCGCGCGGATTTGGGCATCCCAGGGTGGCCGCCGCCGGCATGGTGGGAGCTGGAACGCTGGCCCCAGGCCGACAGGCCGAAAGCGGCCGCGATCATCGTGGCAGTCGCCATTTTCCGGCCAGTAGGCATGAGATTCACACTCCACCAGACGCGACACCCGCGACCGGGTTGCCGGCCGAAAGGCGTTCATCCGGGTGGACCTCACCCTCCGGCCGGAGAGCAGGTAGCCCCGGCGACGGGCACACCCAGGTCGATCGAACCGGCCACCGTGCTGGTCAGCTACCACCCGCCCGCCAGCAGGCGGCTGGACATCAACCGGTTCGCCACCCCCGATTCGCACCGGGTGAATCAGCTGGGCGGGCCGGTGGCGCTGGGCGGGTCGCTGACCACGAGGCTGTGCGGCTGGCGTTCACCGACTGAGCGGGGCCCTGCCATCCGCGAGTGTGCCGGGAGTGCTCGCACCAGGCCGGGGTGGCGGCCGGCTCCGGGCCTGACCAGAACTCCCGTCGCTGAGAGGCACGGTGCGGCAGGTCTCGCCTCGTCCTGTCCGCCTCCCGAAACGCGGATGTGCTTGACCGCGAACGATGAACACGCGGGACACCCGAACCGGGATCGAGGACGACCACCGGTGGGCACTGGTACGCCGCCTCCCGCACGATGCCAGCGTCTCCATTCACGACCGCGGCGCCGGGGCGCGAGCTCCGGCCACCAATTCCCGTCGATGGAGTACCTCAGGCTTGGACTGTCCCAAGAGGACAGTGGGCACCGCGGGGTCAGCGCCGTACTCACCTACCTCGACCACCGCTGACCACCCGCCGGCGCCGGCGGGTGGACGGAACCGTGACAGCAAGCTGTCATCGCCATCGCAGGACTTCGGGTGGCTGGTAGCTTCCGGGTGTTGGAGGCGGCTCGGCGCGGCGCAGAGGTGAATGTGAGCGAGAGGCAGATGCGGCCTCCTCTTCGTGAGCTGGTTCGTGACTGGCTGGCCGGCGGCGCGGCGCGGCGGTTGTCGCGAGCGGCGGATCGGCTGGCGGCCGGGTTTCCCGAGCCGCCGTCGGGCGGTGTGGCCTCCGACGGGGCGGTCCGGGACTACGGTGGAGCGCTGCGGCTGGCGTTGCGCGTGGACCCGCCGCGGGCCGAGGAGATCTTCCGGTCCTACGACGCCCGGATTCCGCCGGAACGCTACCCGCTGACCGCGGCGGACGAGTCCTGGCTGACCGAGTTGACGACCCGCGCGGATCGCCACGCGTTGACCGTGGTCTTCGAGGTGGCCACGCGGCTGAGGCTGCCGGAGCTGCAGATCCGGGCCCGGGACCGGATGACCGTGCTCCTCGCGACCGGCGCCGACGCCGACGCCATAGTGATTGACTTCGAGCGGTGGCGGGCGCAGGGCCTGCTCGAGGCCGGCACGGTGACGCGGGTGCTGGGCGGCTTCGTTGCCCGCGGTTCGCTCGCGCGGGACGAGCAGCTGTGGCGGCTGTTCTTCGAGCATCTGCCCAGCGGGCTCGTGCCGGACCTGTTCGAGGTGCGCTGCTTCCTTGGCCACGGCGCCGCCGCCGTCCGGTTGGCCGAGACACCGGCACAGGTACGGCAGGCACTGGACTGCTGCCTGCGGAGCACGGATGTCGACGACGTGGCGGCCGGGCTGGTGCTGGCCCGCGAGCGCGCCGACGAGCGGGTCGCGGCGCTGGTCGACCGCCTGGCAGACCTGCTGTTCGACGCCGGCCGGTACGCGGAGGCGCTGTCCGCGTACCAGGAGGCCGGGCAGCCCGGCAAGGTGAGCCGGTGCCACGAGGAGCTCGGCGAGTTCTTCGAAGCGATGGCGACGTGTCCCGCGGATCGGACCGAGCGGCTCGGCACCCTCGCTGACCGGTGCCGGACCGGCATCCACCGGCTGATCGACCGGCAGGAGTTCACCGAAGCGGCCCGGCAGGTGCAGGGCGTGATCGCGCACCTGGACCGGGCGAGCGAGCCGGCCGAGGCCCTCACCGCCCGCCGGGCCGACCTGACTGATCTGCGGGCCACCCTGCTCGGCGCGACCCGGCGGCACTTCGGTGAGCTCGTTCGGCACAGCACCGGCCAGCAAGGTGTCTACCGGGCGTGGAGCAGGTTCGAGGAGGCGGCCGGTGAGCCCGCCCAGGCGGCTCGGCGCGCGGAGGACGGCGGCGAGTTCTTTCGTGCCAACCAACTCTTTCTCCAGGCCAGGCAGTTCGGCGAGGCGGTCAGGGTGTTGCGGGAGGACCACACGCCCGACGCGCTGGCCGCCCGCGCCGAGGCGTGCGAGGCCGGCGGCGACGTGGCCGGCGCGGCTCGCCTGTATGAACGGATCGGCCAGCGGGAGCGGGCCGTCCCGTTGTTCATGGCGGCCGGCGAGTTCGCCGCCGCGGCCACCTGCCTGGTGCAGTGGCTCGGCGGCGCCGCCGCGGAGGACGCCCGCCTGGCCGAGTGCCTGCGTCGCACCGGCGACTACGACGAACTGGCACGACGTTGCATCGCGGCGGTGGCGGCCCGCGGCGCGAGCTCCCTGGCCGCCGAGACCCTGCGGCAGCTGACCGACGACGGCCTGGTGCCGCGACATCGGGCCGCGGAGGTCAGCGGTGCGCTGGACAGCCTGGGCGCGCGGGAACGGCACCAGTTCGAGGAACGTGCGCAGGCGTGGGTCGGCCAGGCACGCGCCGACGTCGACACGCGCTTCAGCGACATCTGGGGCTTCGATCTGGGCACCACCACGTGCGCGGCCGCCGTCTACGACACCGAGTCGCGGCAACCGGTGTTCTGCCCGTGGCGAGGGCAGGTGCACTTCGCCTCGACGGTGAGCCTGGACCGGGAGGGCAACGAGCTGGTCGGCCTGAGTGGCGAGGAGACCCTCGCGCCGTGGCTGGTCGGCCACATCGACGCCGCCAAACGGCGGATGGGGCGCGGCACCGTCTACAAGGTCCGCAACCGCGCCTTCCGTCCGGAGGAGGTGGCCGCCAGGCTGATCCGGCACGCCCGCGGGCTGGTCGAGACCTTCCTGGCCGGCCAGGTGCGGGAACGCGTGGCGGAGCTGGCCCGCGCCGAGATCGGCGTGGTACGCAAGGAATGGCTGTCCTGGGCCGAGCAGAACCACGACCTGAGGCTGGACCGCCCGCGGGTGGTCGTGACGATTCCGGCCTACTTCGCGAACAACCAGAAGGCCGCGACCCGTTCGGCCTGCCGGATCGCCGGGGTCGAGCTCGTTCGGCTCATCCACGAACCGACCGCCGCGTGCATCACCGCCGCCCGCGAGCGGCGCCTGACCGATGCCATCGCCGTGGTCGACCTGGGCGCCGGCACTCTCGACCTCAGCCTCCTGGACGTCGGCGACAGCGTCTACGACGTACGGGACGTGGGCGGTGACACCCAGTTCGGCGGCAAGGACCTGGACGCCGCCATCACCAGGGCGCTGGTGACCCGCCTGGAGCGACAGGGGATCGCGGTGCCGGCGCGGGGCGCGGTCCGGCGGCGGCTGGAGATCGCCGCGGAGAGTCTCAAGGTCGACCTGTCCGCCCAGGAGCACGCCAGCTATGAACTGCGCGGCCTCGGCGACCGCGACGTGCGGCTGGAACTGAGCCGCGCCGAACTGGCCGACATCCTCGCCGAACCGTTGGCCAGACTGCGCAAGGTCTGCGCCGACTTCCGGTCGTCGCTCGGCACGCGCCCGAAGCACCTGGTTCTGGTCGGCCGGCCGATGCTGTCCCCGCTGGCGCGGGAGACGGTGGAAGACGCGTTCGGGCTGGCCAGGACCGTGGTGTCCGATCCCCGGACCGCGGTGGCCAGCGGCGCCGCCCTGCTCGGCGCGATGCGCGCCGGGTCACTGGACGACGTGTTGCTGCTCGACGTCACTCCCCTGTCGCTGGGCATCCGAATCCGCGACGAGCACGACCGGGAGAGCCTGTCGGAGCTCATCCCCCGCAACACCACGATCCCGACCAAGCGATCGGACGTCTACACCACGCACGACGACCTCCAGACCGTCGTGCGCATCGAGATCTTCAACGGCGCACTCGACCAGGAGTCGAAGATCGGCCAGTTCGAACTGACCGGGATCCCACCGGCTGAGAAGGGCGTCCCCAAGATCGACGTCACCTTCGAGATCGACGCCGACTGCGTGCTCGCCGTCACCGCGAGGGACCAGGGCACGGGTAAGTCCAACTCGATCCGCATCGCCGACACCACGCTGCTGTCGCCGCGGGAGGTCGCCGACCTGACCCGGCGCTACGAACATCAACGGGAGACCGAACAGCGGCAGCGGGACGCGACGGACCTGCGGGACCGACTGCGCCAGCTCGTCGAGTCCACAATGGACGACGACAGTGGCGCGGCGTGGCAGGAGTTCCGGCACCGCCAGCGCACCCACCGCCCCGCGCCGGGCGCCGCGGACGCCGAGACCCGGGTGCTGCTGGTCGAGATGTTCAACGAGGTCAACCAGACCGAGCTCGACCTCGATCTCGCGCGGCGGGCACTGCGCGAGTCGGCGGTTGCCTCGCTGGACTACCTCGAAGAACCCCACAACGACGTCGACGCCGATCTCGCCGAGACCACGCGCCTGACCGACGAGCTGAACGCGCGGACGGCCGGACTGCGCGAGCTCACCACCAAGGTCGCCCGGTGGAACGCGGTCCTGGTGCGGCTCGCGCTGGACGAGCCCGATCCGCTGCAGCGGTTCCGCAACCACTACGCGGCCGGTGACCACCGCCAGGCGCTCGCCGCGCACCCCCAGCCGCCGGCCGACGCCGGCGACATCCGCCGGTACGCGCACTGCCTGGCGGAGACCGGCGACCTCGATGGGTACCGCGCCCTGCGCCACGCCGCCGGCAGTTCGCCCGGCCCCGTGCCGGCCGCGCTAGTGCGGATCCAGGTAGCGGGTTCGCCGCCGGGTGCCGGGTTTCTCGTCCAGGACTGGCTGGTGGTGACCAGCCGGTCCTGGCTCACCGACTCGGACACCATCGTGGTCGAGACCGGCGATGGCGCCCGGGCGACGACACGTGTCCATCTGCCGGACTCACCCGACAACGACCTGGCCGTGCTCCGGCTCGCCGCACCGGTCGCCGTCGTGCCACTACGCCTGGGGTACGCGAAACTGGTGCGGATCGGCGACCCGGTGTGGACTCCCGATCCGGCGGACACAGCCGCGCGAGTGACCGGCTTGATCGACCAGTTCGAATCGGTGGCCGACCTCCAGGTGTTCCGGACGGGCGTGCGGATCCCGCCGTCCGGGGCCGGCGGACCGGTACTCAACGACCTGGGCGAGGTCATCGGTGTCATCGTCTCCGGCAAGACCGACGGTGCCCGCGTGCTGAGCGTCGACGCGCTGGATCCGCTCCTGGGGGACGCGGGCTTCGACCGCCACGGGTGAGAGTCAGTCGGCGGTGCCGCGCATCGTGAGCACGATCCGCGGCACCGCACTGCTCCGCGCGCTCGATCTTCCCGACGCGCCCCGACATCTGGACACCACCACGAATCGAGGCACCAAGGCCAACGAAACCGCGGGAAGAAGCCGTCAAAGCGAAGTCGGCTTCGCGGGCGGCTGACGCCGGGCCAGAAGACAAGACTGTTTCTTCCCGCTTTCTCACCCTAGTTTTCCCACCGCTACTCCACCGATTCCAAGCAGGGGAGAAATACGGTGACGCAACTGTGGGCGATGAGCGCCCGCGAGCTGGCCCGGCTGATCCAGGCCCGAGAGGCATCTGCACGTGAGGTCACCCGCGCGCATCTTGAGCGGATTGACCAGGTCAACCCGGTGCTCAACGCGGTCACCCTCATACTGACCGAGCAGGCGCTGCGGGCCGCGGACGCGGCCGACGCCGCGGTGCGACGGGGTGAGCCGGCGGGGCCGTTGTGCGGCGTCCCGATGACGGTCAAGGAGAACATCGATGTGGCCGGCTCTGCGACAACCCTCGGCATCGCCGGACTGCGGGACGCGGTAGCTCATGGCGACGCGCCACCTGTCGGGGAGCTCCGCGCCGCGGGCGCGATTCCGGTCGGCCGGACGAACATGCCCGAGTTCGGGATGCGCTGGCACACCGCCAACACCTTCCGGGGCGCCACCCGCAACCCGTGGTCGGCCCGGCACACTCCCGGCGGTTCCAGCGGCGGCGACGCCGCCGCGGTCGCCTCTGGCATGGCACCGCTGGGCCTGGGCAACGACGGCGCCGGGTCGCTGCGCTGGCCCGCGGCCTGCTGTGGAGTGGCAGCGCTAAAGCCATCCCTGGGCCGTGTGTCTCACAGCGGCAGCCCTGGGCAACCACAGCCAGCGCCGTTCGCATTCCAACTGCTGGCCGTGCACGGGCCGCTCGCCCGGCACGTGGCGGACCTGCGGCTGGCGTTCGCGCACATGTGCGGCCGATCAGGCGGCGACCCGTGGCACGCACCGGTGCCACGGGCAGGTCCTCCGGCCCCGGCGCCGGTGCGGATCTCGGTCGTCACTGACCCCGGAGGCCCGGTTGACCCGGTGGTGGCCGCCGCGCTGCGCCAGGCGGCGGGCGTTCTCGCCGACTCCGGCTACCTCGTCGAGGAGCGCCGGCCCCCCATGCTGGAGCGAGCCGGCGAGATCTACCACCAGATCATGTCCGCCTGGGGTCGAGTGCACGAGCACCAGCCTCCCGTGGCCACAGTCGCTCCGGGTGAGTTCGCCCGCTTCTGGGAGACATTCGAAACCGCCTGGACCGCGGCCGCGGGCACTCCGGCCTTCGATCCGATGATGGAACGGGCAGCCATCGCACGGGCCTGGCACACCTGGATGCAACAGGCTCCGCTGATCCTCGCGCCGGTCTGCACCCGGCCGGCGTTCGAGACCGGAGCCGACCTCGACCCGCGCTGGCAGGCGGGCTGGCCGGACTGCATCCGCATCAGTGTGACCGTCAACCTTCTGGGCCTGCCCGCGGTCACCGTTCCCGTCGGCGTCGAGGACGGACTGCCGCAGGCAGTGCAGATCATCGGACCGCGCTTCCGCGAAGACCTCTGTCTCGACGCCGCGGCAGCGATCGAGGCCAGCACCGGACCGCTCACCCCCATCGATCCGCGCCCGCAACCGCGAGCCTGACCAGACCACCGACGGTCCTCCATGGCCGGGACGATGACGTGGCAGCATTCGCCGGCACCACCGTTCCGCACACGCCGGGAAGTGCAGGAGCGCGAGCTTTCCCTGAAGCGGCGCGGCGGACCTTACGCACCACTCGCGGTCACCTGGCTACGCCACCAAGGCCCGGCGGTTCCCCAGACCGGGTGGGAACCGCCGGGCCTGTGGCCGGGTCAGCGTCGCAGCTGACCCCGTACCGCGCCGGCCGGGTACTCCGCGTTGTGCACGTTGACGTAGAACTGGCTCGGTGAGCGCCTCAGCTCACGGGCCAGGCCCGGGTCGACATCAGTGCACGTGCGGCTGCGGCC
>NZ_JBSFUA010000095.1:0-7610 GCF_053591555.1 Crossiella sp. NPDC003009
GGCGGCCATACGCTGGAAGGCGATCGGGCAGGCCTGCCCGTTCCAGCCCAAATGGCCGCCCCAGGGGCCCCCAAACCACATCGCCCACATCGCCCGCGGAGGGTGGGGTTGCCTCTGGTGATGCTGATACGCGCAAACCAGCATTGCCACGGATCATGCTGTCCCGGCACCCGGCACCCGGCACCCGGCACCCGGCACCCGGCACCCGGCACCCGGCACCCGGCACCCGGCACCCGGCACCCGGCACCCGGCACCCGGCATGCCCGCTCTTCGACGCCCCGCGCCTCCGCCGACTACCCGGCTCCGTGCCCGCTTCCTGAGCCGCGCCGCCCGTACTTCCCGGCCTGCTTCCCGGTGGTGCGGCCGTCCTCCTGTCATGGGTGCAAAATCGGTCGCACTGGTCTCGGGGGCGGCGCACTCTGGGTATATGGATGCGCAGGTGCACGGGAATGTGGAGCTGTTCTGGAAGGTTGCGGGTCCGCACTTTCTCGCTGATCCGGTTCGCAACACCGTGGCGATCACCGTCATGGAGCGGGTGCTGGCGGGGACCGAGGTCGATCGGGCCGGCCTGTTGATGCTGACTGTGCACGACAACTCTGGTGCGCTGGTCGGTGCCGCTCTGCGTACTCCGCCTTGGCCCGTTCTTGTTGGTGGGCTGCCGCTGGCGGCTGTTCCGGCGACCGTCGATGCGATGGCCTTGCACGTGCCGGAGCTGAACTTCGTGTCGGGGCCGCGGGAGGTGGCTGAGGCGTTCGCGCGGGCTTGGACTGAGCGGACCGGGTGTGTCTCGCGGGTGCGGACGGCTATGCGGACGTTCCGGTTGGGGGAGTTGGTCATGCCGGAAGTGGTTGGGGCGGCTCGGATTGGCGGGCCGGGGGACCTTGAGCTGTTGGCGCGGTGGCGGGAGGCGTTCAGCCTGGCGGGGTTTGGGGCCTCGACCGTTGATGAGCGGGCTGGCGTGCTGGCGGCCTTTGAGGCTGGGGATCCGCACTTCCTGTGGGAGGTGGATGGGGTGCCCGTCTCGGTGGCTTTCACCAATGTGCCAAACGGGGGGATGGCGCGGATCCGGTACGTGTACACGCCGGCGGAGTTTCGCGGTAACGGGTATGCCTCGGCGGTTACGGCGGCGGCCTCGCAGTGGGCGTTGCGGCGGGGGGCTACCGATGTGGTGCTGTTCACCGATCTTGGGGATCCGGTGCCGAACCGGATCTATCCGCGGCTGGGGTATCGGCCGGTGCTTGATGTCAGCGAGATCGAGTTCTCAGCTGGGGCTGCTGACGGGGCGGTTGCGGACGTGGGAGGAGAACACCAGTGAAGTAGTGGTCTCGCCGTACTGCTGGGCGTGGTCGACCAGGCCCTCCAGTTCGCCCATGGACTTGCAGCGCACGCGCAGCAGCCAGCAGTCGTCGCCGGTCACGTGGTCGGCGTCGCACACCGACGGCAGGGCCAGCACCTGTTCCCGGAACCTCGGCGAGTCCAGGCTCCGGACCCTGACCCGGACGATGGCCTGAATGGGCAGGCCGAGCAGTTGGGGGTCGACCACCGCGGCGTAGCCGGTGATCACTCCCAGCTGCTCCAGTCTGCGGACTCGCTCCGTGGTGGCCGGGGCGGACAGGTTGACCCGGCGGGCCAGTTCGGTGAAGGTCATCCGGCCGTCCTGTTGGAGGTGTTCCAGGATGCGCCAGTCCAGGTCGTCGAGGTCCACGGAAAATATCCCTCGTCAAAGCTCGGTTTTCGCGGGGAAACACAGGCACAGCCAGGCTAGAACCAGGAAGGGGCCATGTTCGAGCGCGTCCCACTGCCCGAGAATTTTCCCCATGCAGACCACATCGAACGTGCTTCGTTTCCCGCCGGCCGAGCCCGAGGTGGCGGCCGCGCACTTCGCCGCGGAGCTTGCCTTCGAGGCGGATCCGGATGATGTGCATCGGGATCTGGTGGCGGGGACGGCCGATGGGTATGTGCTGGTGGAATGCCGGCGGGGGGAGGCGTTCGCGGCCGCGCGGATTCCGGGGGCGATCAACCTCCCGTATGCCGAGCTGACGGCGGAGAGCACGGCGGGGCTGGACCGGGGGCTGGTTTATGTCTGCTACTGCGAGAGCTTTGAGTGCAATGCGGCGACCAAGGGAGCGGCGCGGTTGGCGGGGCTGGGGTTTCGGGTGAAGCGGTTGTCCGGGGGTATTCGGGCCTGGATGGCGGCGGGGTATCCGGTGCAGGGGGCGGCGGGGCCGGGTGATCACGTCCACCGGGCGGTGGCCTGCGCTTGCTGACGGGCAGCGCCTAGGCTTTCTGGCATGACCCCGGTGCTTGTTGTCCAGCCCTCCGATCTGGATCCGCTCGGCCCGCTCGCCGACTGGCTACTGGACGCCGGCGCCGAGATCCACCTGGTCCGCGCGGGGCAGGAGCCGATCCCGGCGAGCCTGGACGGCTACCAGGCGGTGGTGTGCCTCGGCGGGGAGATGGGCGCCTACGACGACGCCGAGCACCCCTGGCTCAAGGACGTCCGGGCGCTGCTCGCACATGCGGTGGCGCGGCGGGTGCCGGTGCTGGGGATCTGCCTCGGCGGGCAGCTGCTGGCGGCGGCGACCGGAGGACAGGTGCGGCCCGGGGAGGCCGGGCCGGAGGTGGGCACGCTGCTGGTGGCCAAGCGGGACGCGGCGGCGCAGGACCCGCTGTTCGGGCCGATGCCGATGACGCCGGACGTGCTGCAGTACCACTCCGACGAGATCGCGACCCTGCCCGGCGGGGCGACGCTGCTGGCCTCCTCGCCGAAGTACCCGAACCAGGCCTTCCGGGTCGGGGACAACGCCTACGGGCTCCAGTTCCACATCGAGACCACGCCTGAGCTGGTGCGACGCTGGGCGGAGCACTCGCCGGAGGAGGCCGCGTTCGCGCCGCGCGGTCACCTGGAATATGAACACCTCGTGGAGCGGCACCAGGACCTGGCCGAGGTGTGGCAGCCGTTCACCGAGCGGTTCGTCAAGCTGGCCTCGGGTGAGCTGAGTGCGGCGGCGCCCGGTCGCCGGCTGCCGCTGGTGTAGCGGATGACCTTCACCGATCCCAGGGCCACCCCCTCGCCCGCGCGGTTCGGGCTGACCGATCCGCGGGCCGCGGACCTGCTCGGAGAAGTCGGCTGGTGGGGCAGGCCCGGCGCGGAGACCAAGCTCGCCGCGCTCTCCCGCAGCGCCGATCCCGACCTGACCCTGCGCAGCCTGGTCCGGCTGCGCGAGGCCCTCGGCGCCGGCTGGCCGGTGCTGGACGAGCGGCTGCACACCGAGGCCGGGCTGCGGGCCCGGCTGTTCGCGGTGTTCGGCGCCTCCAGCGCGCTGGCCGACTTCCTGATCGCCGACCCGGCCCGGCTGGACGCGCTGGACGGCGCGCTGGACGTGCCGCTGCCCGAGGTCGCCGAGCTGACCGGGCGGCTGCTCGCCGCGGTCGGCGCCGACCCCGCCGAGCCGGTGTGGCGCGCCCAGTTGCGCGGTGCGGAGGCGGTGCGGGCGCTGCGCGAGGCCTACCGGCTGGAGCTGGTGCGCATCGCGGCCGCCGACCTCGCGCCCACCGTCGACGGCACCGCGCCCGAGGTGTCCTACGAGACCGTCGCGGCACTGCTGTCCGACCTGGCCGGGGCAGCGTTGCAGGCCGCGCTGGCCGTGGGCGTGCGGGAGGTCGTGCCTGCCGACGCGGCGGAGCTGCCCTGCCGGATCGCGGTGATCGCGATGGGCAAGTGCGGGGCGCGCGAGCTCAACTACGTCAGCGATGTGGACGTCATCTTCGTCGCCGAGGGCGATGCCGGGATGGCCACCCGGCTGGCCGCGGCGCTGATGCGGGTGGCCGGCGAGGCCTGTTTCCAGGTGGACGCGGCACTGCGGCCCGAGGGCAAGGCCGGTGCGCTGGTGCGCACCCTGGACGGGCACGTCGCCTACTACAAGCGGTGGGCGCGGACCTGGGAGTTCCAGGCGCTGCTCAAGGCGCGGCCGGTGGCCGGGGACGCCGAACTCGGTCAGTCCTATGTGGACGCACTCGCGCCGATGGTGTGGTCGGCTGGGGACCGGGACCACTTCGTCGTCGACGTGCAGGCCATGCGGCGCAAGGTCGAGGAGCACGTGCCTGCCGGACTCGGCGACCGGGAGCTCAAGCTGGGCAGGGGCGGGCTGCGGGACGTCGAGTTCGCGGTGCAGCTGCTGCAGCTCGTGCACGGGCGCGGCGACGCCGAGCTGCGGGTGCTCTCCACCATGGACGCGCTGCGGGTGCTCGGGCACGGCGGCTACGTCGGGCGGGCCGACGCGGCCGGGCTGGCCGAGTCCTACCGGTTCCTGCGCACCCTGGAACACCGCCTGCAACTGCAACGGCTGCGGCGCACCCACCTCTTTCCCGCCGATGACGACCGGACCGGGCTGCGCTGGCTGGCCAGGGCCGCCGGGGTCCGGCCGGATGGGCGGCGCAGCTCCGGCTCGGTGCTGCAGGCCGAGTTCCGCTCGCACTGCAACCGGGTGCGGCGGCTGCACGAGAAGCTGTTCTACCGGCCGCTGCTGGAGGCGGTGGCCAGGGTGCCCAGTGAGGGGCTGCGGCTGTCCACCGAGTCGGCCACGCTGCGGCTGGCCGCGCTCGGCTACGCCGCCCCGGACGGCGCGCTGCGGCACATCGAGGCGCTGACCAACGGCGTGTCCCGGCGGGCCGCGATCCAGGGCGCGCTGCTGCCGGTGCTGCTGGACCTGTTCGCGCACAGCCCCGATCCGGACGGCGGGCTGCTCGCCTACCGCCGGGTCTCCGAGGCGCTGGCCACCACACCCTGGTACCTGCGGCTGCTGCGGGATGAGGGCGCGGTGGCCGAGCGGCTGGCCTTCCTGCTGGGCACCTCGCGGGTGGTGCCGGACCTGCTGGTGCGCGCGCCGGAGGTGCTGCGGCTGCTCGCCGACACCCCAGCGCTAGCCGGGCGCGACCCCGCCGAGGTCGCGACCTCCTTGCGCAGCACCGTTTCCCGCTACACCGACCCGGTCGCCGCGGTCACCGCGGCCCGGTCGATGCGCAGGCACGAACTGCTCAGGGTGGCCTGCGCGGACCTGCTCGGCGAGCTGGAGCTGCCCGCGGTGTGCGCCGCGCTGAGCAGCGTGTGGGTGGCGGTGCTGGAGGCCGCGGTGGACGCGGCCTGCCGCGCGGTCACCGCCGAACGCGGCTCGCGCCCGGCCAAGATCGCGGTGATCGGCATGGGCCGCCTCGGTGGCGCGGAACTCGGCTACAGCTCCGACGCCGACGTGCTGTTCGTGTGCGAACCCGTCGCCGGAGCCGAGGACAACGAGGCCGTGCGGTACGCGGCCGCGGTGGCCGAGCTGGTCCGCAGGCTGCTCGGCGCGCCCAGCCAGGACCCGGCGCTGCAGGTCGACGCCGACCTGCGGCCCGAGGGGCGCAGCGGGCCGCTGGTGCGCACCCTGGAGTCCTACCGCGCCTACTACACCCAGTGGGCCGAGGTGTGGGAGCAGCAGGCGCTGCTGCGGGCCCGGCCGGTGGCGGGCGATCCCGAACTGGGCCAACGGTTCCAGCGGATGATCGACCCGGTGCGCTACCCGGCCGCCGGGCTCGACCACGCCAGCGTGCTCAACATCCGCCGGATCAAGGCCAGGGTGGACGCCGAGCGGCTGCCCCGTGGCGCCGACCCGGCCACGCACACCAAGCTGGGCCGCGGCGGGCTCGCTGACATCGAGTGGACCATCCAACTGCTCCAGCTCCAGCACGCGCACACCGTGCCCGAACTCCGCACACCGTCCACACTGGACGGACTGGCCGCCGCGGAGACCGCGGGGCTGATCCAGCCCGCCGACACCGCCGCGCTGCTGGCGGCCTGGAACATGGCCACCCGCGCCCGCAACGCGGCCACCCTGGTGCGCGGCAAACCCACCGACCAGCTGCCCCGGCAGGGCCGGGAGCTGGCCGCGGTGGCCCGCGCCATGGGCTACCCGGCCGCCACCGATCCCGGGGAGTTCGTCGACGAGTACCGCAGGGTCACCCGTCGGGCCCGAGCGGTGGTGGAGCGGCTGTTCTACGATTCCTGACGGTGAAGGCAATCGCGTTCGAGGAGTTCGGCGGACCAGAGGTGCTGCGCCTCCAGGAGCTGCCGGACCCGATCCTCGGTCCGGAGAACTCGCTGGTCCAGGTGCGTGCCGCGGGGGTGAACCCGGTGGACTTCAAGATCCGCCAGGGCTACCTGCGGGGCGTGCTGCCGCACCACTTCCCGCTCATTCCCGGCTGGGACCTCGCCGGGGTGGTGACCGCGGTGTTCCCCAACGTCACCGAGTTCGCCCCCGGTGACGAGGTCTTCGGCTACATCCGCAAGGACAGCGTGCAGCACGGCGCCTACGCCGAGCAGGTCGCCGCCCCGCAGCGCGCCATCGTGCGCAAGCCGGCCGGCCTGGACTGGGTGACCGCGGGCGCGCTGCCGCTGGTCGGGCTGACCGCGTTGCAGGCGCTGACCGCGGCCGGGGTCGGTGACGGCGACACCGTGCTGGTGCACGCCGCCGCGGGCGGGGTCGGGCATGTCGCGGTGCAGCTGGCCAGGGAGCTGGGCGCCAAGCGGGTGCTCGGCACCGCCTCCCCGCGCAACCACGACTACCTGCGCGAACTGGGCGCCGAACCGGTCAGCTACGGCGAGGGCCTGGTGGCACGGGTGGCCGGGCTCGTCGGTGGCGACGGCAAGGTGGACGCGGTCGTCGACCTGGTCGGCGGTCAGGCCCTGGCCGACTCGCCGCGCCTGGTCAGGGACCCGGCCCGGCACTCCTCGATCGTCGGCGCCGAGGTGCTGGCCCAGGGCGGCAGGTACGTCTTCGCCCAGGCCGACCGGGCCCAGCTGACCTACCTCGGCGACCTGGCCGCGAGCGGGCGGCTGCGGGTGGACATCCAGCAGGCCTTCCCGCTGGCCGAAGCCGCCGCGGCGCACCGCCTCCTGGAGGAGGGGCACGTCCGCGGCAAGCTCGTCCTGACCGTCGGCTGAGCTACGGGGCGGCTTCCCCGGCAGGCACGGCGATCTCCTCGTCGTCCTCGTCGGGGAGGTCGTCCTCGTCGTCCTCCATGGGCGGCGCGTCGTAGACGTCGACCACCCACTCCTCCAGCAGCACCTCGCCGCCGTCGTCGGGGGCGCTCTGCAGGACCACGCGGTTGCGCACGGTCACGCCGAGTCCGAGCCGCTCGGCGGCCTCCAGGGACTCGACCGCGTCGGCGAGGTTGTCGTAGAAGTGGCTGACAATGCGGGTGGGCACATCGGGCTCGTCTTCGCGGAGACTGTCGGTCACGCCTGGCAAGCTACTCGCCGTGGAGCCGGAGTGCGGGGAGGCACGAGCGTGATCAGTCAGGCGGACTACCTGTTCTTCGTGGACCGGGCCCTGGACGGCATGACCGGCATCCTGCTCGGCCTCGGCGACGAGCTGGCCAACCGCAAGCCGGCGCTACCCGGGGCGAACACGCCGTACCAGGTCCTCACCCACTGCCTGGGCGTGGTCGAGTTCTGGGGCGGGCAGGTGGTGGCCGGGCGTGCACGGGGCCGGTGTAGCCGGCCTGCGAGACGTCCTTGGCGTTGGAGGGCTCCCACATCACCACGTACTCGTACTGCCCGTCGCCGTCCACGT
>NZ_JBSFUA010000096.1:0-7500 GCF_053591555.1 Crossiella sp. NPDC003009
CCCGGTTCGCCGCCGACGTGGCCGCGGCCGAGCCGAGCGCGCCGGTCCGGCGGGAGCCGCCGCCGCACTGGCGGAACTTCCCCGGCGGGATCAGCCAGGGCGCGGCGCTGCAGCACGTCTACGAGGAGCTGGCCCAGCACCACGGCCAGCTCGAGGTCACCAGGGATGCCCTGCTCGGCGGTTGAGCGCGCCCGCTGGTCTGCCAGGATGAAGGCTCCGTCCCGAGGAGTTGAGAGTGGCCATCTCCCGCGCCAGCGCGTCCCTGCGACTGTTCAGCACCAAGGCGGCCGCAGCCGCGGTCACCGAGGCCCTTGACCTGGAGCCGACCACCTCGGCCGAGCGCGGTGAGCCGATCGGCAAGAGCATCTCGACCCCTCGGGAGCAGTCCATGTGGCTGCTGGAGAGCGAGGCCGAGCCCGAGGAGCCGCTCTCGGCGCACCTGGAGTGGCTGCTGGCGGAGCTGGACGGCAAGCTGGGCACGCTCGCCGGGCTGGCCGGGGACTACGAGGTCGACGTGTGGTGCACGGTGGAGGCCACCAACGGCCAGGGCCAGCTCACCTTCGCCCCGGAGCTGACCGCCCGGCTGGCCGGCCTGCCCTGCCCGTTTTCGGTCGACCTGTACCTCTCCGACGCCGAGGACGACGAGCAAGAGGACGAATTCTGAAGATCTTGTCCAGACATCTGGAGCAACTCCAGTAGGTCGGACGGACCCCTGTCTTTCGGCCAAAAGTGCTGGTCAACTGCGTGTTCACGATCACATTCCGACTCTTCGGAAACGATTCCGAAACTCTCCGCTACCCAAGATTCGCCTGATGGGGTGACGCGGAGCGGCCTAGCCTCGTGGGCAGTTGGTTAGTACCCGGCTGGAGGAGGACGTAATGGTCGAGCAGAACGGGCAGTCGCCACGGGCCGCCGGTGACCAGGCCACTCGCACATCGCCGGTGCACCGTGCCCCCTCGCCCATGCTGTTGGCCGAGGCCGCGCGCGCCCGCAAGGAACGGGCACAGGCGGAGGCCCAGCGCCGGGAGCACCAGTCCTGACCCGCTGACTCAAGGAGTCCCAGGGCCGGGCGGCGACACGCTGCCCGGCCCTCGGTCTGTCTAACCGCTGAGCTGCTCAAAGTTCTCCTGCGCCGCCATGACCTCGTCGCCGTGCTGGTACGCCCACGCGCCGAACGCCTCGATCGGCCCCAGCAGGCTGCGGCCCAGCTCGGTCAGCCGGTACTCCACCCGCGGCGGCGCCTCGCGGTAGCTGTCCCTGGCGATGAGGCCGTTGTAGGCGAGCCGGTGCAGGGTTTCGGTGAGCACCTTGGTGCGGATGCCGCCGATGTCCCGGCGCAGCTGCACCGGCCGCCGCGGCCCGTGCCGCAGCGCCCACAGCACCACCGGGTTCCAGGTGTTGGCCATCAGGTCGAAGGCCAGCCGCGCCCGGCAGTCGGCCAGGTAGTCCCGCTCCGCCATGAACACCGCCCCAGCCTGCCCGAGCCGTCGCACACCGTTCGGTGCCCATCGCCTTTCCTACCGTTCCGGCAGTGGAACTCCAACCGGAAGGCAACACGATGCGCATCGGCATTCTCGGCGCGGGCGGCATGGCTGACGCCCTCGGCACCCAGTGGGCCCGCCACGGCCATGACCTGATGATCGCCACCCGCACCAACCCAGCCCCGCTGGCCACCCGCCTGGGCGCCCGCACCGGCGACTACGCCGAGGCCGCCGCCTTCGGCGAGGTCCTGCTGCTGGCCGTGCCGTCCACCGCGGCCCTGGACGTGCTGACCGCGGCCAACCTCCCACCGGGCCGCACCGTGATCGACTGCACCAACCCGGTCGGCCCAGACTGGACCCTCACCACCGATGGCGCCTCCCTGGCCGAACAGCTCGCCACCACCGGCGCCCACGTGGTGAAGGCCTTCAACCTGTGCCACGTCGACATCTGGCGAATGACACCGCCGGCCTTCGCCGCCCGCCCGATCCTGGTCCCCCTGTGCGGCGACCACCCCGAGTCCCTGGACCAGACCGGGAGCCTGGTCCGGGACCTGGGCTGCACGCCGGTGGTGGCCGGCCCACTGTCCAGGGCCGCCCTGCTGGAGGCCACGGCCGCCTTCGCCATCGGCCTGTGGATGAACGGCGCGGACGCCCAGGCCATGCTGCCGCCACTGGGCTGAGGCGGTCAGTCCCAGTGGTTGAAGGTCAGCTCGCCGACGGTCGCTGGTCGCCAGTGGCTGATCTGCTTGTGCTCGTGGACGATCAGCTGGCTGAGGTCCACTGTGGACAGTGGTGTGTCCAGCTCCCGCCACGGTGCAGACGCGGAAGTCCGACCAGGCGGTCAGGGTTGCCGCCCAGCGCGGTTCGTCGCGGAAGACCGGTGGTGCGCCGGGGTTCTCGGGTGGTTCGGCGAAGGCGAGCAGGCGAATCGCGTTGTGGCACAACAGGTCGAGGCGGTGCTGGCCCTCGCGGATCCGGGCGGTGGTGTAGTTCGGCGTCACGTAGGGGAGGAGGAACTCCTCGACGTGGGCGCCAAACTCGCGCGCCACCGCCTCGCAGAGGGTGCGGAACTCGGCGGGGTCCGGTGCGGGGGTGGTGACGTTGAAGCTGGTGGAGCCGTGCGGGAGACGCATGGCGCCAGTCTGCGGTTAACCGACCGGTGCGGCAGCCGGTTTCCAGCTACGCGAGCAGGCGCGTCAACTTTGGTGACAGCACGAGCAGGCCGGAGTGTGACCGGGCGCTAGTGGTTTCTGGAGGTTGTTGAGCGCTCGCCAGTTGTAGTAGCGCTCCCGGACAATCTTCTCGGCCTCAGCCCATTTGTCAGCGCGAAGGGCCGGTGTGAGATCTCTGTTCGTCGAGTTCGTGAACGCGATGACTTCCCGACCTTTCCGTTCCAGGCAGCGGATATTTTCGGGTGCGTCCTCAATGTAGATATCAGCGTCGACAAGCGCCTTATCTTTCATAAAGCATAGGTCCCAGTATGGGATTCCGTGATTGTCCAGCCATTCGATCGTCTGCGTTACCGCTGTCTTGTGGAAGTGCCTGATGAACAGGCGATGCGTGATGATCCTGATACGGACGCCCTCGGTACTGAGCCTCCGAAGGGACTGAGAGGCTCCATCGATGAGCTTGACGTGCTGAAAGAGTCCGCGCTGCGTGACCGCGAACCGGTGCAGGCGCTCGTACTCGTCTGGTGGAAGATCCCACTCGGGTAATCCGTAGTGCACATCCGGTGTCAAGGTGTCGATGTCGACTCCTCGCCACTCTGCCATGACCTCCCGAATCTTTCCGTAGAAGTCCGCGCAGACACCGTCCAAGTCGACGCCGAAAACGAAGTCGTTCATAACGAACTCCCCGGTGGTTGACGTCGGATTGCGCTGGCTTGCGCGTCACGGCGTTTTCGTGAGGTGAGCATTACCTCCGCCTTCTGTTGCTCGGCGTTAGCCGCCTATGCAACTGTTCACCCGTATGGCCCAGTGGTGGAGTGAAGTTTCGGTTGCGGGTTGGCCGACTTATCGCCGTCGGTAGCTGGGTCGAGGCAGCAAGTGATCGCGACAAATGAATCGTGCAGCTGTCGGCAGCTGACTAGGGTCGGTCGCCATGAGCGAGTTGCGACCGGACTGGGCGCGCGGGGTGCGCCGGATCGCCGTGCTGACCGGCGCGGGCATCTCCACCGACTCCGGTATCCCCGACTACCGCGGCCCCGACGGCATCTGGACCCGCGACCCCAAGCTCGCCAACCTGTTCACCCTGGACAACTTCCTCACCGACCAGGACATCCGCCACCGCTTCTGGCAGCGCTACCTGGACCACCCGGCCTGGCGCGCCCAACCCAACCCAGCCCACCAGGCCCTCGCCGACCTGGCGGGCGGCCCCGCCGTCCGAGTCCTGACCCAGAACATCGACGGCCTGCACCAGCGCGCCGGGGTACCCGCCCGCAAGGTGCTCGAACTGCACGGCAGCATGCACCAGACCGTCTGTTGTGGTTGCGCCGCAACGACTCCCACTCCCGAGGTGCTGGACCGGGTCCGCGCGGGCGAGATTGATCCGTCCTGTGTGGACTGTGGCGGAATCCTGAAGCTGGCGGTGATCCTGTTCGGGCAGCAGCTGGACGGCGAGGTCATCGGCAAGGCCCGCGCGGTGGCGGCGGCGAGCGAGGTGTTCCTGGCGGTGGGCAGCTCGCTGCAGGTCGAGCCGGCGGCCTCGTTGTGCGCGGTGGCGGTGCGCGGCGGCGCGAAGCTGGTGGTGGTGAACGCGGCGCCGACGCCGTATGACGAACACGCGGTCGAGGTGATCCGGGAGCCGATCGGGGAGGTGCTGCCCGAGCTCTGCCGGGCGCTGCTGGCCGGGTAGCCGTCGGCGGCGACAACAAGCCGAGGGCCGGGCGGTCTTGGTGACCGGCCCGGCCCTCGGCCGTTTTTCAGCTACTGCGGATCACACGTCGTAGTAGAGCGCGAACTCGTACGGGTGCGGGCGGAGGCGGATCGGGTCGATCTCGTTCTCGCGCTTGTAGGAGATCCAGGTCTCGATGACGTCTGGGGTGAACACGCCGCCCTCGAGGAGGAAGTCGTGGTCGCGCTCCAGGTTGTCCAGGACCTCGCCCAGGGAGCTGGGGACCTGGGGGACGTTCTTGGCTTCCTCGGGGGGGAGCTCGTAGAGGTCCTTGTCGATCGGGGCCGGGGGCTCGATCTTGTTCTTGATGCCGTCCAGGCCGGCCATCAGCATGGCGGCGAAGGCCAGGTACGGGTTGCCGGAGGAGTCCGGGCAGCGGAACTCGACGCGCTTGGCCTTGGGGTTGTTGCCGGTGATCGGGATGCGGATGCACGCCGAGCGGTTGCGGGAGCTGTAGACCAGGTTCACCGGGGCCTCGTAGCCCGGCACCAGGCGGTGGTAGGAGTTCACCGTCGGGTTGGTGAAGGCCAGCAGGCTGGGCGCGTGGTGCAGCAGGCCGCCGATGTAGTGCCGTGCGGTGTCGGACAGGCCGCCGTAGCCGGACTCGTCGTGGAAGAGCGGGGCGCCTTCCTTCCACAGCGACTGGTGGGCGTGCATGCCCGAACCGTTGTCACCGTAGAGCGGCTTCGGCATGAAGGTGGCGGTCTTGCCGTTGGCCCACGCGGTGTTCTTGACGATGTACTTGAACAGCTGCAGGTCGTCCGCGGCGTGCAGCAGGGTGTTGAACTTGTAGTTGATCTCGGCCTGGCCCGCGGTGCCGACCTCGTGGTGGGCGCGCTCGACGGTGAAGCCGGAGTCGATCAGGTTCAGCGTGATCTTGTCGCGCAGGTCGGCGAAGTGGTCGGTCGGGGAGACCGGGAAGTAGCCGCCCTTGAACTTGACCTTGTAGCCCTTGTTGCCGCCCTCTTCGTCGGCGCCGGTGTTCCACCAGCCCGCGACCGAGTCGACCTCGTGGAAGGAGGCGTTCTCCCGGTTCTCGAAGCGCACCGAGTCGAAGAGGTAGAACTCCGCCTCCGGCCCGAAGAAGCAGGTGTCGGCGATGCCGGACTCGGTGATGTACTGCTCGGCCTTGCGCGCGATGTTGCGCGGGTCGCGGCTGTACGGCTCCCGGGTCAGCGGGTCGTGCACGAAGAAGTTGATGATGAGGGTCTTCTCGATCCGGAACGGGTCGAGCCGCGCGGTGGCCACATCGGGCAGCAGCAGCATGTCGGACTCGTGGATCGACTGGAAACCGCGCACCGAGGAGCCGTCGAAGGCGAGGCCCTCCTCGAACGTGTCGCGCTCGAACGAGGCGGCAGGCACGGTGAAGTGCTGCATGATGCCGGGCAGGTCGCAGAACCGCACGTCAATGAACTTCACGCCGTTGTCGGCGATGAAGCTCAGGACCTCGTCGGGATTGGTGAACACCCTCGTTGGCTCCTTCGTTGTTGTGCCGGCAGGGCCGGCGTCTTCGCACGCCGTCAGGACAACCGGCGCAGAGCCGGCCCTGTTGCGAGTGACCGTATGACCATGGTGTTGCTCGGTCATCACCCGAGTGTTTCACCGGTGTTAACGACGCCCCATCTCGGGGAACGGCACCACCTGGTCGGGGCAACCACATCAGCCCGGCCTACCCTTGACACCGTGAGCAGGTGGACGGGTTCGTGGTTGTCAGGACCGGGCGCGGCGCGGGAGGGTGATCCGGCCGAAGAGCCTGGTTACCGAGGGGAGCGGCTCGGGCTGCCGGAGTCCGGGCTGGGTTCGGTGGCCGGGACCGGGCGCCGGTTCCTGGCGCTGCTCATCGACTGGGTGCCGTGCGCGGCGGTCGGCAACTTCCTCACCACCAACCCGGCGGTGTCCACGATCGCGCTGTTCGCGTTGCTGACCGTGGTCAGCCTGGCCCTCTTCGGCCGCACCCCCGGGCACTGGGTGGCCGGGATCAAACCGGCCTCGCTGACCGGGGAGCGGCTGTCCTTCGGGCACTCGGTGCTGCGCACCCTGCTGCTGTGCCTGGTGATCCCGCCGCTGGTGATGGATGTGGACGGACGTGGCCTGCACGACCACGTCGCCCGCACCGTCGTCACGATCGCGCGTTAGCGCCGGATCACCGGCGGCGGATGGTGCGCTGCACGTTGCGCATCTTCGCGCCCTGCGGCAGCGGACCCTTGGGCAGCGCGGCGCCCCTGCTGGCCAGCGCGGCCAGTCGCTTCTCGATGACGTCCATCTGCGCCACGGTGATGTTGCGCGGCAGCTTGGACAGGTGGGTCTGCAGGCGGCGCAGCGGGACCTGCTTCTCGTCCTCGTCGTTGCCGACGATGACGTCGTAGATCGGGGTGTCGCCGATCAGCCTGCCGATGCGCTTCTTCTCCTGCGCGAGCAGCGGCTTCACCCGGTGCGGCACACCCTCGCCGACCAGCACCACACCCGGGCGGCCGAGCACCCGGTGCACCGCGTCCAGCTGGGTGGTGCCCGCGACCGCCTGGGTCACCCGCCACTTGCCGCGCAGGTTGTCCAGCGCCCATGCCGCCGCGCCGGGCTGGCCGTCGGCCTTGGAGTACACGTTGCGCTGCACGCGGCGGCCGAAGATGCTCACCGCGAGCAACGCGCCGATGGCGATGCCCAGCGGCAGCACCACCCACGGGTAGCCGATGAGCCAGCCGATCCCGAACACCACGCCCGTGCTGCCCAGCACCGCCAGGATCATCAGCGGCAACAGCCACTTGTCCTCACGGCGCTGCATCTTGAACGCTTCGAAGATCTGCTTACGGCGTGCCTTGGACGCGGCACGACGCTCGCGGCTTGCTTCCTTGGCAGCCGCCTTGTCCAGCTTGGGGGGCTTCGGGGCCATGGTCCCAGGATACGGCCGTGGCCCCGGCTCACCTATTCGGGCGGGTGAAGCCCGAGCAGCACGGCCCGACTTGTTGCGAAAGAGGCGTGGCGCGCCAGCGACACGGCGGGCTCTTGACTTGGCGGTGGGGTTGATTTTTCGCGTCAGTGCTGCCCTGGGTGGAGGCCAAGGGCGGCGCGTTCCGGGTCAACCGGCGGCTGAGCTACACCGTCGGCGACGGCCGGGTCACCTTCACCTCGG
>NZ_JBSFUA010000097.1:0-6062 GCF_053591555.1 Crossiella sp. NPDC003009
TTGGCGTGCTCGCCGCCGGTGGTATGTACGTGCCGATCGGGGTTGACCAGCCGCCGCTGCGCCGCGCACGAATCCTGGCCAGAGCCGGCGGCCGCGCCGCCAGCGGCCAAACTGATCACGACTCCCGCCGACGGGGCTCCGCGGACACGACCTAGCTGGTCGCCATCTCCAGCGCCACCACGATGTCGGCGACCAGGTCCGCGGTGTCCTCACACCCCGCAGACAGTCGCACGAACCCCTCGGGCACGGCGTCGCCCCACTGGGCGCGCCGGTCCGCGGTGGTGTGCAGGCCGCCGAAGCTGGTGGTGGCCGAGACCAGCTCGCTGGCGGCCAGGAACCGGTGCACGGTCTCCTTGTCCGGCAAGGTGAACCGGAGCACGCCGCCGAACCGGCTCATCTGCCGCTTGGCGATCTCGTGCGCGGGGTCCTCGGGCAGTCCGGGCCAGCGCAGGTCGGTGATCGCCGGGTGCGCGCGCAGCGCGGTCGCGATCGCCTGGGCGTTGTCAGCCTGCCTGCGCAGCCGGAGGTCCAGGGTGCCCAGGCCGCGGTGGGCCAGCCAGGTCTCGAACGGGCCGGGGATCGCGCCGCTGAGCTTGCGGCCCTGGGCCAGCCGGGCGTACAGCTCGGGGTCGTTGGTGGAGAGGTGGCCCAGCAGCAGGTCGCTGTGCCCGGACAGCGCCTTGGTGTCGCTGGCCACCACCACGTCCGCGCCCAGCTCCAGCGGGCGCTGGCCGAGCGGGGTGGCGGTGGTGTTGTCCACGGCCACGATCGCGCCGGTCTCGTGCGCCAGGTCGCTGAGCACGCGCAGGTCGCAGACGTCCAGCAGCGGGTTGGACGGGGTCTCCAGCAGCACCAGCCGCACGCCCTCGAACACCTCGGCCGACCACGGTCCCGGCGTGGCCACCTCGCGCACCCGCACGCCGAACTGGGCCAGCTCCGAGTGCACCAGCTGCCGGGTGGCGTAGTAGCCGTCGGCGGGCACGATCACCGTGTCGCCCGAGCGCAGGGTGGCGCGCAGCAGTCCGGCGATGGCGGCCATGCCCGAGGGGTAGACCAGGCTGCGGCCGCCGTCCAGCGCGCCGATGGCCTCCTCCAGCAGCTCCCAGGTCGGGTTCTCCGCGCGGCCGTAGGTGTTGCCGGACGGGGTCTCCGGCAGGTGGTAGACCGAGGCGAACACCGGCCCCGGCACCAGCGGCTGACCGGGCACCGGCAGCGGCACACCCGCGTGCACGCACCGGGTGCCGTCGCCCCATTCTTCGTTCATGCTCGACCCTGACCAAGCAGGTCTTCGGTGTTCACTGCCGTTCGTCCTTCTGTGCCCGGCCCAACAGCTCGGCCGCCATCTTCAGCGGTTCCAGCCCCTGGTGGCAGACCCGGTACACGCCATCGGTGATCGGCATGTCCACCCCGTGCCGCGCGGCCAGCTCGCGGATCGAGGAGCAGGACTTCACGCCCTCGGCGACCTGTCCGTGGGTGGCCTCCTGCGCCTGGACCAGGGTCTCGCCGCGGCCCAGCCGGTCGCCGAAGGAACGGTTGCGGGACAGCGGGGAGGCGCAGGTGGCGACCAGGTCGCCGAGCCCGGCCAGGCCGGAGAAGGTGAGCGGGTCCGCGCCCAGCGCCAGGCCCAGCCGCGCGGTCTCGGCCAGACCGCGGGTGATCAGCGCGGCCATCGTGTTGTCGCCGTAGCCGAGGCCGCCTGCCATGCCGCAGGCCAGCGCGATCACGTTCTTGCACGCGCCGCCCAGCTCGCAGCCCACCACGTCGGTGTTGGTGTAGGAGCGGAAGTAGTTGGTGAAGCAGGCCCGCTGGAAGGCCACCGCGCGCTCGGCGTCCGGGCAGGCCACCACGCTCGCGGTGGGCTGCTCGGCGGCGATCTCGCGGGCCAGGTTCGGCCCGGACACCACCGCGACCTGCGCGGCCGGCACCTCGGCGACCTCGGCCACCACCTCGCTCATCCGCTTGAGCGTGCCCAGCTCCACGCCCTTGGCCAGGCTCACCAGGGTCGCGCCCGGCGGCAGCGCCGGCCGCCAGCCGGCCAGGTTCTCCCGCAGGGTCTGGCTGGGCACCGCCAGCACCACCGCCTGCGCGCCGGCCAGCGCGGCCAGCGGGTCCACTGTGGCGCGCAGGGTGGCCGGCAGCGGAATGCCGGGCAGGTAGTCGGGGTTCTCGCCGCGCTCGGTGATGGCCGCGGCCACCTCGGGGCGGCGGGCCCACAGCACCACGTCCCGGCCCGCGTCGGCGAGCACCTTGGCGAAGGTGGTGCCCCAGGATCCGGCGCCGAGCACCGCGATCCGCTGTGGCATCACTTCTCGCCGTCCTTGGGCTCGTCGTCCTTCTTCTTGCGCACGGTGTAGAACTCCGTCGGCGCGGTCTCCCCGCGCACCTCGGCCAGCAGCGAGCGCACCTCGCCCATCAGGTGGTCGGTGACCTCGCGCAGCAGGTCCCCGTCCACCTCGCGGCCCTGGAACCGGGACAGGTCCAGCGGCGGACCGGCCTTCACCGTGACGGTCTTGCGCGGGAACAGGCTCAGCTTCTTCTTGTACCGGTCGAAGACCAGGTGGGTGTTCCAGTGCACCATCGGCACGCAGACCGCCTCGCCGTTGACGCAGCGGTCCACCGCGAGCCGCCCGACGCCGACGTGCGAGTGCATCGGCCAGACCTCGGGGTCACGGGTGATGGTGCCCTCCGGGTAGATCACCACGACCTTGCCCTCGCCCAGGGCCTCCAGTCCGGACTGCAGGCTGCGGCGGGCGTCCACCGAGCCGCGGTGCACCGGGATCTGGCCGGAGCCCTTGAGGATCGCGCCGAGCACCGGGACCTTCCACAGGCTGGCCTTGGCCAGGAACCGGGGCACCCGGCGGGCGCAGCGCACGAACACCGCGCTGTAGACCGGGTCCAGGTAGGAGATGTGGTTGGCGACCACCAGCACCGGCTTGTCGAACGGGATGTGCTCGAGTCCGGCGAACTTCCGTCTGGCCAGGATCCTGGTCAGCGGGAAGAAGATCGCCGCGGCCAGCCCGACCCAGAAGCCGCCCTTCTCCTTCTTGGCCACCCTGATGTCTCCTTCGTCTCACCGATGCCGTGTTGCCTCGTCTTGCTGCCGCGAGTCTTCCCCGCGAGGGTGGGGAAGGTCCAGTTGGGAGGATGGTGGGGTGTCCAACCGTGTCGATCTCGTGGTCCCGGTGAAGGTGCTGCTCCGGGCCAAGTCCAGGTTGCTGGGCGCCGCTGACAACGGCGCAGGCGACCGGACCGCGCATGAACGCCTGGCCCTTGCCCTGGTCACCGACACCATGACCGCGGCCCGCGCGGCCGATCGGGTGCGCCGCCTGCTGGCCATCACCTCGGATCCGAACGTGGCCGAGGTGCTCACCGGCCTCGGCGTGGAGACCGTGCCGGACGTGCCGGGCGGCCTGAACGCGGCCCTGGCCTACGGCGCGGACCTGCTCCGCCAGGACCACCCCGGCGCCCGGATCGGCGCGCTCCAGGCCGACTTGCCCGCGCTGCGCCCCGAGGAGCTGGACGCCGCGCTGGCGGCCGCCCCGGAACGGGCGTTCGTGCCGGACCGGCAGGGTACCGGCACCACGCTGCTGCTGGCCGGTCTCGGCCCGCTGGACCCGCGCTTCGGCCCCGGTTCCGCCACCGCGCACGCGGCCTCCGGCGCGGCCGAACTGCTCGGCCCGTGGCCCTCGCTGCGCTGCGACGTGGACACTGCCGAGGACCTGGTGGCCGCCGCCGCGCTCGGCCTCGGCGAGCACACCGCCCGCCTGCTGGCCCCGGCCGCATAGCCGCGAGGGCGGCCCCAGTGGGACCGCCCTCGTCAGTCGTGCCTGGTCAGCAGCAGCTGGCCGCGCCCTCGGTGCAGCCCTGGCCGCCGCGGCGCAGGACCATCGGGCAGGCCCAGCCGTAGTCCGGGTCCGGGGCCAGCGGCAGCCGGTTGGAGCGGTTGGTGGTGGTCAGCACCGCGTCGTCGACCGGCTTGGTGGTCTTGAGCACCACCTCCTGGCCGGCCTCGCGGGCCGCCTCCGCGCCCTTGGTCAGCTTGACGATCTCCACACCGCGGGCGATGTCGGCGATGTAGGCCCGGCCCTTGTGCCAGTACGGCGAGAAGGAGACCGCCGCCTCCGGCCGGTAGTAGGCGATCTGGAACGGCCGCGCCGGGTCGCTGACGTCCAGGAACCGGGTGCCCTGGCCGTAGAAGGAGTAGGCCACCACGCGGTCGTGGATGTCGAAGTAGTGCGCGGAGCAGCCCGCGTCGGTGATGGTGCCCTCCTGGTCGTGCGGGCTCCACACGCTGACCGTCTCCAGGTGGAACGGCTTGGTCTCACTGGCCTGCCAGGACTCGCCCTTGCCGGAGCCCTTCAGCGAGGAGATCACGAACCGGCCCTGGTTCGCGCAGGTCGGCGAGCCGAAGGCCTCCTCGGTGTGCAGCAGCAGGCTGCCCGCCGGGTGCTTGGCCGAGGGCTTGGGGCCGTCGGCCAGCCGCGAGCCGACCGGACGGATCGAGTTGTGGCTGAACGCGGTCGGCATGTCCTTGCTGGGCACACCGCCACCGGCGTACGGGATCGGGTTGACCGCGGTGGCTTCGCGGAACTTCTTGGTCAGCGGGTCGAAGTGCCAGCCGGAGGTGCGGTAGCCACGGGTGCCGCCGGTGCCCGCGACCCAGGCGATGCCCGCGGCGTCCACCTGGACGTCGTGGGTCATGTGCGTCTTGCCCTGGTTGCGGTTCAGGTCGACGTAGGTGGTCGCGGTCTTGGGGTTGCGCGGATCCCTGATGTCGGTGACGAAGATCTTCCCGGACCGCTTGTACAGGTCCGGGTCGGTGGCCGGGGTGCCGTCGTAGCCCGCGGTCCACAGGTACTGGCAGTCGTTGACGCAGGTCGTGGTGTGCCCGGTGCCCATCTCGGCGAAGCTGACCAGCTTGAGGTCGGCCGGGTCCTTGGCGTCCAGGATGTAGACGCCGGTGGGCCGCGGCCCGCTGGGCTGGCGCCCGAACGCGGTGCGCTCGCGAGCCATGAAGACCAGCTTGCGCTTGTGGTCGACGTCGACGTCCTCGTTCTCCCAGAACCGCTTGCTCACGTCGTCGCCGGGCAGCGCCAGCGTCGAGTTCTCCAGGTGGTCCAGGAACACCGGCTTGTCCGGATTGGACACGTCGTAGGACTTGAGACCGAACTCACCACTGACGAACATCACCTCCCGCTGCCGCCAGCCGGTGCGGTAGGTGGAGTAGTTGATGGAGATCGCGCCCTTGGTCTCGGGCAGGCGGTTGACCACCTCGACGTTGGCCGAGGCGGCGGGCAGCTCTGGCAGGTCTTCGGCGGCGGACTGCGCGGCGGACGGCGGCGCGACCGGCGAAGCCGGGTTCGCGGCGGCGAATCCACCCCCGGTCAGCGCGGTCGCGAGCGCGGCGGTCAGCACCACGAGTGTCTTCATCGTGCGGAACCCCTCTTCGTGAACAGCTGTCCTCGCACCCTCGCAGTGGCCCAGGCCAGCGGCAACAGTCGTTAGTCGTAGGCTGTTCGGCATGGCGGAACAGGCCACCGTGCACACCAGGCACGCCGACGGCTCGCTCACCGTGCTGCGCGATGACGGCCTGCTGGTGGACGCCCCGGCCGCCGCGGTGCTCGCCGGCGGCTGGCTCGCCCCCCGCCCGGGGCAGCGGGTGACCTTGGAACGGGTGGACGGCCAGGTCGTCGCGGTACGCCCACCGGTTCCGCCGGCTTAATCGGAAGTTCACGCGGTGGCCGGCGATCCCGCCACGTGCGGGGCGCGACAACCGTCCCGGTCAGCGACAATGGCTGGGTGAGCACGGACCGCAGTGAGGACAAGCCGACCGAACCGACGACACGGGCGGGTCGCCCCCGACCGTCCACTCGGAACACCACCGCGAAGGCCGCCACCTCCCGGCGCAGGGCCACCCCCGCCACGCCCCCCGACTCGCCGGCGCCCGAGACCGCCGCCCCGGCGGCCCGGCGCACCCGCAAGCCGGCCGAGGCGGCCGAGCCACCACCAGCCAGCCGGCCCAGGAGGCGCAAGCAGCCCGCGCTCGCCGAGCCGCCCGCGAG
>NZ_JBSFUA010000098.1:1823-3829 GCF_053591555.1 Crossiella sp. NPDC003009
TTGGTGTCGCGTGGTGTGGTGGTGTCTGGTTGTTCTTTGAGAACTACACAGTGGACGCGAGCATCTTTGTGGTCAAGTTGTTAAGAGCATACGGTGGATGCCTTGGCACCAGGAGCCGATGAAGGACGTAGGAGGCTGCGATAAGCCTCGGGGAGCTGTCAACCGAGCTGAGATCCGAGGATTTCCGAATGGGGAAACCCGGCCCCAGTCATGTGGGGTCACCCGCACCTGAATGTATAGGGTGTGTGGAGGGAACGCGGGGAAGTGAAACATCTCAGTACCCGCAGGAAGAGAAAACAACCGTGATTCCGTGAGTAGTGGCGAGCGAAAGCGGATGAGGCTAAACCATATTCGTGTGATACCCGGCAGGGGTTGCGTTTATGGGGTCGTGGGACCTGTCGGTCAGATCTGCCGGTCTGGCAAGAAGTAAGAAAGCATCGCGTTAGTTGAACGCTCTGGGAAGGGCGACCGTAGAGGGTGAGAGTCCTGTAGGCGAAAACGTGATGGTCTTCTGATGGTGTTCCCAAGTAGCAGCGAGCTCGTGGAATTTGCTGTGAATCTGGCGGGACCACCCGCTAAGCCTAAATACTCCCTGGTGACCGATAGCGGACTAGTACCGTGAGGGAAAGGTGAAAAGTACCCCGGGAGGGGAGTGAAAGAGTACCTGAAACCGTGTGCTTACAATCCGTCAGAGCCTTTTGGGGTGATGGCGTGCCTTTTGAAGAATGAGCCTGCGAGTTAGTGGTGCGTGGCGAGGTTAACCCGTGTGGGGTAGCCGTAGCGAAAGCGAGTCTGAATAGGGCGAAATAGTCGCGTGCTCTAGACCCGAAGCGGAGTGATCTACCCATGGCCAGGGTGAAGCGACGGTAAGACGTCGTGGAGGCCCGAACCCACCAGGGTTGAAAACCTGGGGGATGAGCTGTGGGTAGGGGTGAAAGGCCAATCAAACTCCGTGATAGCTGGTTCTCCCCGAAATGCATTTAGGTGCAGCGTCACATGTTTCACGCCGGAGGTAGAGCTACTGGATGGTCTAGGGGGCCTACAAGCTTACCGAAATCAGCCAAACTCCGAATGCCGGTGTGTGAAGTGTGGCAGTGAGACTGCGGGGGATAAGCTTCGTAGTCGAGAGGGAAACAGCCCAGAACACCGGCTAAGGCCCCTAAGTGTGCGCTAAGTGGGAAAGGATGTGGGGTCGCTCAGACAACCAGGAGGTTGGCTTAGAAGCAGCCACCCTTTAAAGAGTGCGTAATAGCTCACTGGTCAAGTGGTTCCGCGCCGACAATGTAGCGGGGCTTAAGCGTACCGCCGAAGCCGTGTCATTCACACAATAGATCGGCTCTCAGCCTTGAGTTGAGTGTCTAGTCGTGTGGATGGGTAGGGGAGCGTCGTGCATCCAGGGAAGCAGCCGCGTGAGCGAGTTGTGGAGGGTGTGCGAGTGAGAATGCAGGCATGAGTAGCGATTGCAGAGTGAGAACCTCTGCCGCCGGATGACCAAGGGTTCCTGGGCCAGGTTAATCCGCCCAGGGTAAGTCGGGACCTAAGGCGAGGCCGACAGGCGTAGTCGATGGACAACGGGTTGATATTCCCGTACCCGTGTGGATGCGCCCATGGTGAGGCGGGGGATGTTAACCACCCGAGCGAGGCTGAGTCTTCGGATGAGGTTGAGTGAGCGTGGGAACCAATCCCGTAGTAGTCAAGCGATGGGGTGACGCAGGAAGGTAGCTCCGCCAGTGAGTGGTAGTACTGGTGTAAGCGTGTAGGGCGGTGTGTAGGCAAATCCGCACACCATGTGCCTGAGACGTGATGCGTAGCCGATTGAGGCGAAGTAGAGTGATCCTATGCTGCCGAGAAAAGCCTCTAGTGAGTGTTCATGCGGCCCGTACCCCAAACCGACACAGGTGGTCAGGTAGAGAATACCGAGGCGTTCGGGTGAACTGTGGTTAAGGAACTCGGCAAAATGCCCCCGTAACTTCGGGAGAAGGGGGGCCCGCTGACTTGAAACCCTT
>NZ_JBSFUA010000098.1:3925-5159 GCF_053591555.1 Crossiella sp. NPDC003009
CTTTGCGGGTTAGGGTTGGTTGGCCGCAGAGACCAGGGAGAAGCGACTGTTTACTAAAAACACAGGTCCGTGCGAAGTCGCAAGACGATGTATACGGACTGACGCCTGCCCGGTGCTGGAACGTTAAGGGGACCGGTTAGTCACTTTGGTGGCGAAGCTGAGAACTTAAGCGCCAGTAAACGGCGGTGGTAACTATAACCATCCTAAGGTAGCGAAATTCCTTGTCGGGTAAGTTCCGACCTGCACGAATGGCGTAACGACTTCTCCGCTGTCTCAACCACAGGCCCGGTGAAATTGCATTACGAGTAAAGATGCTCGTTACGCGCGGCAGGACGGAAAGACCCCGGGACCTTTACTATAGCTTGGTATTGGTGTTTGGTTCGGCTTGTGTAGGATAGGTGGGAGACTGTGAAGCTGCAACGCTAGTTGTGGTGGAGTCGTCGTTGAAATACCACTCTGGTCGTACTGGATGTCTAACCTCGGACCGTGATCCGGTTCAGGGACAGTGCCTGGTGGGTAGTTTAACTGGGGCGGTTGCCTCCCAAAGGGTAACGGAGGCGCCCAAAGGTTCCCTCAGCCTGGTTGGCAATCAGGTGTTGAGTGTAAGTGCACAAGGGAGCTTGACTGTGAGACTGACGGGTCGAGCAGGGACGAAAGTCGGGACTAGTGATCCGGCACTGGCTTGTGGAAGCGGTGTCGCTCAACGGATAAAAGGTACCCCGGGGATAACAGGCTGATCTTGCCCAAGAGTCCATATCGACGGCATGGTTTGGCACCTCGATGTCGGCTCGTCGCATCCTGGGGCTGGAGTAGGTCCCAAGGGTTGGGCTGTTCGCCCATTAAAGCGGCACGCGAGCTGGGTTTAGAACGTCGTGAGACAGTTCGGTCCCTATCCGCCGCGCGCGTTGGAGACTTGAGGAAGGCTGTCCCTAGTACGAGAGGACCGGGACGGACGAACCTCTGGTGTGCCAGTTGTTCTGCCAAGAGCATGGCTGGTTGGCTACGTTCGGAAGGGATAACCGCTGAAGGCATCTAAGCGGGAAGCCTGTTTCGAGATGAGGTCTCCCACCACCTTGAGTGGTTAAGGCCCCCTAGAGACGATGGGGTTGATAGGCCCGAGATGGAAGCACGGTGACGTGTGGAGTTGACGGGTACTAATAGGCCGAGGGCTTGCTCACAAAGTTGCTACGCGTCCACTGTGTGGTTCTGAGGGAACCAATCTGGCGTCCACTGT
>NZ_JBSFUA010000099.1:0-5036 GCF_053591555.1 Crossiella sp. NPDC003009
GGCCGCGGGAGGGCGTGTAGGCGACGAGTGCGTTGTTGGAGGCGGGGGCGCCGGCACCGAGGCCACCGCCGCCACCACCGGCCCCACCGCCGCCGAAGCCACCGCCTCCGCCGCCACCGGCCCCGTCGCCGCCCTTGGCGGTCTTGGTGCCCTCCTCGGTGGGGGCTGGGGGCTTGGGGGCGTCGAAGTTCCAGTTGGCCTCGGGCATGGTGTGGGTGAGCTTGATGGCGGCGAAGGCGTCGGCCTGCTCGAAGCCGTCGCACAGGCCCACCAAGGCCTCCAGGACCTGGCGGGCCGCTTCGAAGAGCTCCTTGGTGGGGCGGTGCTGGTCGTCCAGGTACTTCTTGGCCCTGACCTCGCCCTGCACCGGCACGACCATGGCGGCCGAGACGTTCTCCGCGCTGTCGGCGAGCACCTCGACCAGGTCGCGCACGATCTGGCTCAGGCCGTCCGCGGTGGCGTCCAGCGCGTCGGCGAGGGCGACCATGGCGTCGGAGACCCCGCCGCCTGCCAGGCCGACCTTGCGCATGTGGTCCAGGAAGGCGTCGGAGTCCGCGCCGTCCCACACCGAGTCCAGGCCGCCCAGCGGCTTGGTCACCTTGGCCGCGACGTCGTCCAGGCTGCGGGCCGCGGCGCGCCAGCGGGCGGCCTCGGCGTGCATGTCGTTCCACTGGCCGACCACCGGGCCGAAATATTCCTCGACCGGGTCGGCGACGCCGAGCTGGCGGGCGGTGCGGGACAGGTAGTTCAGGTGGTCGTCCAGGCCGCGGGCGGCGGCGCGGCCGTCCGGGCCGCTGTCGCGGGGGACGGTCAGCGGCTCGGGGTGGGCGCGCAGCGAGCTGAAGTCCATGCTCAGCGCCTCCCCTCGGTGCGCCGCAGGCCGCTGGCGCTGTCGGACTCGCCGCCCTGGTAGTGCTTGACCACCTCGCCCAGCTCACCGGAGGCCGAGCGCAGCACCTCGCCCGCGCGGGCCAGCTGGCCGCGCAACAGCTCGGCGGCCCTGGCGTAGGACTCGGCGGTGCGCAGCTGCCTGCCCAGCTCGCCGAAGGCCTCCGGACCGAGCGGGCTGGCGCCGAGCGAGCCCGCCGCCCGGCCCAGCTCGTCACCGGCCGCCGCGACCTGCTTGGCGTACCCGTTCAGCCAGTCGGTGTCGACTCTGACCTTGTTGGCCATTCCAGCCCCCAGTTCTCGGTGCCCGTCCGCACGCAACTCCGACGGTGCGCCCGGGTGTCCGGTTCCCGCCGGGGCGGTGCGGCTCAGCCGCCGCCGGGCTGCGCGTTCTGCGAGGGCATCACCCGTCGCTTGGGGTCGGTCTCGTCCACCTGCACGGTGTCGAAGATCCGGGCGGCTTCCTTCGGATCCAGGATGGGTCCGGTCGGCAGTGTGCGCAGGATGACCTCGGGCGCGGGCCGGTAGTCGGCGCCCAGCCCCAGCCCCTCGGCGACCTTCTGGTTCGGGATGCCGAAGCGCACGCCCCGGTCGGAGACCAGGAAGATCGGTCCGGAGCCGAAGTTGTTCTCCGAAGTCGTGCTGCGCACCACCGCGGCCTTGCCCGGCGGCATGAAGAACTTGTCGACCTTGTCCCCGCTGCCGTCGGCCTGGGCCAGCTCGACCGGCTTCAGCTTCGGGTCCGGGGTGGGCGTGGCGCTGGCCAGGCCGACCCAGGTGACCGGCTTGCCGCCCTGCACGCCCCAGTTCAGGCAGGTGGTGCCCTGCTCGAGCACGCCGACGATCTTCGGGACCACCCTCGGGTAGTCCTTCATGTCGATCGCGGTGTTGCTGCGCTGCAGGTTGCTCACCGCGCCCGGCCCCAGGGTGACCCAGGCCGAGCTGCTGCCGGAGGCGGTCTGCATCAGGTCGGCCACCGCCAGCGGGATCTCCTGCACGCCGTCCTTGAGCAGCAGGTAGTAGCCGAAGCTGCCGTCCGCGCGCTGCTCCCTGACCACCTCGCCGACCTTGCGGCCGCTGGGCGCGGGGTAGGCGGTGATGCTGCTGCCCTTCTCGCTGATCTCCAGCGGCTTGAGCTCCTTGACCTCCGGGATCGCGTTGATCAACGCGGAGGAGGCCAGCCGCGGCACCGGGTTGGAGATGCGCATGGCGTTCATCAGCGCCTTGTTGGTCATGTCGATCTTGGCGCGCACCGCGCCCGCGCCCGGCAGGCCCTTGGCCGGGTCGCTGGCGAAGACCAGGTAGTGGCTGCCGTTGGGAGCCTTGAACAACAGGCCCTCTTCGTCCTTGAGCTTGCGGCCCAGGTTCGTCACGCCACCGAAGGCGGTGGTGTCGATCGCGGGCTTCTCCTCGCCCTTCACCACGGCCTGGTCCACGGTCAGCTGATCGCAGACGCCCCAATCGGGTGAAACGATCTGCTCGCCGGTCGGCAGCAGCTCGGGCGCTCCGGGGATGCCGGTGAAGGCGCCCCTGGAGACCCCGGTGAGCGAGGCCTCGTCCACTGTCACCGGCGCGGTGGCCTGACCCGCGCCGCCGCCCATGGCCACCAGCAGCAACCGGGCCGAAGCCAGGTTCGGGGTCGCGACCAGCATCTTCGTCGGGTTGTTCATCGCCACGTAGACGGCGCCGGACTGCTTGCTGATCACGATGCCGCTCTCCGGCGGCGCTTTACCGGTCGGGTCCAGGTAGCCCCAGACGATGAAACCCAGGCAGCAGACCGCGGCGAGGATCGCCCCGACCACGGTCGCGCGTGTCTGGGTGCGGGTCGGTTCGTGCAACATCACCGCGTCCTTGCGGACCAGTGCGGATTCCATCCTGCGAATCACGAACTGGTACGCGTGAACCTGGGACTTGGTGGTAGGTGTTGAGGGCATTCTCGGCCTGCTGCTCTCCCGGTCGCGGTACGGTTCGGCAGGATAGCCGGATCGGCGGGTCGCGTGGGTGCGGTTGGGGTAACCCGACACTCCTTCGGCGGAGCCCGGCGCACGCACATCGTCCACCGGCTGCCACCTGCCAGGTCCATCAGGGAGCGTTTCGTGCCCACGAGGGGAACAACAGAGGGCGGATGTCCGTGACCACACCTCAGTCTGCCCAGCAGCGTCCGCCGGCGCCGCCGAGCCCGGCGGCCATGGCCGGTGCGGTGCGCACCGTGATGCGCGCCCGGCGGCGCGAGGTCGGCGCCACCCTCGGGGCGCTGCCGGTCGCCAACCTGGTCGTGCTGGAGATCGGCGGCGCGCTCGGGCTGGTGCTGCTGGCGATCAACACCGCCCTGCTGCCGGTGGCCGCCGGCGTGGCCGGGCTGGCGCTGATCCTGGCGCTGGCCCGCATGCGCGGCCGCTGGCTGACCCAGTGGATCAGCCTGACCACCAGCTACCGCTTCCGCACGCACACCAGGGTCGCGCACCCGGTGCCGCCGGAGCAGGCGCTCTCCGCCGCCGACACCGACGCCAAGGTCACCGGCACCGAGGACGTCCGGGTCGGGCTGCTCCGGCTGGCCTTCCCGGACCTGGTGGTGGCGCACAGCAAGGACCACGAGGACCGGCCGATCGGGCTGGCCTGGCACGAGGGCACCTGGACCGCCCTGCTGCTGGTCGACCCGGCGCCGCAGATGGTCTCGCACGTGGGCGCCACCCCGCCGCTGCCGCTGAGCTCGCTCGCGCCCTGTCTTGAGGACCGCGGCGTGGTGCTGGACTCCATCCAGGTCATCACGCACTGCTACCCGGGCAGCGCGGCCCTGCCGCCGTCCTCGCCCGCGCTGGCCTCCTACCTGGAGGTGCTCGGCCCGCTGCCCGCGGCCGCCCGGCGCACCACCTGGATCGCGGTCCGGCTGGACCCCAAGCGCTGCCCCGCCGCGGTGCGGGAACGCGGCGGCGGCGTGGTCGGCGCGCACCGCGCGCTGATCGGCGCGGTCTCCCGGGTGCGCAACGCGCTGGAGTCCCGCGGCGTGCCGATCCGGCCGCTGGACGCCGACGAGCTGCTGCGTTCGGCCACCTCGGCCGCGGAGCTGAGCAGCGCCACCGGCACCGGCAAGCCGGTCAGCCTGATCGAACGCTGGACCGGGGTCACCGCCGGCGGCATCGGGCACGCCAGCTACGCGGTCACCGGCTGGTCCACCAAGGGCGTGGCGCAGAGCCTGAACGTGCTCACCGGCATCCGCGCGCTGTCCTCCACGGTGTCCGTGGCGATCGCGCCCAGCGGCGAGCCCGGCCAGGTCGGACTGCGCGGACTGGTGCGGGTCAGCGCCCGCAACCCCGCCGAGCTGGACGCGGCGCACACCCGGCTGCAGCAGGTCAGCAACCACATCGGCATCAGCCTGACCCCGTTGAAGGGCCAGCAGCTGGACGCCTTCGCCGCCTCGCTGCCGCTGGGAGGGAACACATGAGCAGCCGCATGATGGAGAACAAGGCGGCCGACCTCGGCGTCGCGCCGGAGTTCCTGGTCGCGCCGGAGATGCTGGACGCGATCAGCCCCACCGGCGACCGCGGCGGCATGGTGCTCGGCTCCGGGATCAAGGGCGAGCCGCTCACCGTGTCGGTGATGCGCAACCAGCCCACCCGGATTGTCTCGGTCGGCGGGCTCTACCTGGCCCGTCAGGTGGCGCTGCGCGCGATGGCCATCGGCGCCTGGGTGGTCATCGCCACCGGCCGCCCGCAGGCCTGGCAGGTGCTCACCAGGGCCGCCGGACAGGGCCCTGAGGCGCAGCAGATGCCGCTGGTGCAGATCCGCAGGTTGTCCCCGATCGAGCTGCCCAGGGCCTCGGAGGACGGGCCGCTGCTGGTGGTGCACGACGGCGGCGCGGTGCCGCAGGAGATGTTCCCGCCCCGCTCGGCCTGGCAGACCACCCTGTACGTGCTGCCCTACCTGCACCCGCAGGCCTCGGCCACCGCGAACAACGCCGACCTGGTGCTGATGCAGCGCCTGCCGGTGGGCCAGGCCCAGCTGGCCGGCCGGATCTGGCGGCTGCCGCCGCCGATGGTGAACCAGCTGACCCAGCTCAAGGACGACGGCGTGGTGGCCCTGGGCGCGAACCTGTGGCGCCCGCTGCGGCTGGTGACCACGCCGAAGGAACAGCAGATCCTCGGCCCGGT
>NZ_JBSFUA010000100.1:0-4664 GCF_053591555.1 Crossiella sp. NPDC003009
CGGTCAGGCCGGCCGGGCGGGCCGTGGCCAGTGCGCAGCCGCCGACCACCCCGGCGACCGCGAGCAAGGCCAGCTGCGGGCCGGGCTGGGCGGCCAGGAACGCACCCGCCACCAGCGCGGCGATGCCCGCCGCCCACAGCGTCGCGGCCAGCCGCACCGCCGCGACCACCCCGTGCCGCACCGGCACCGACCGGTAGCCGCCCGCCCGGTCGCCGTCGACGTCCCGGACCGTGCCGATCAGGTTGGAGGCGGTGTCGTGCAACAGGAAACCGGCGGCCACCGGCGCGAGGGCCCACGGCGGCCACGGCATCGCGGTCATCGCACCGACCGCCAGGGCGAGCGCGGAGAGCACGCCCCGGCTCAGGTTCCCGGCGAACCCCATGCGCTTGAACACCGCGCTGTAGGCGACGATCCCGCTCATCGTCACCGCGAACACCGGCAGGATCCGCCAGTTGACCGCGACCGCACCCGCCAGCGAGGCTGCCGCGCAGCCGATCCCGCACCACAGCGCCGTGCCGGGGGCGAGCCTGCCGGAGGGGATCGGGCGCTGGGGTTTCGCGATCGCGTCCAGGTCCCGGTCGAAGTAGTCGCCCAGGTAGTGCCCGGACAGCCAGCCCAGCACCGGGGACAGCGCCGCGACGAGGAGCCCGGCGGGTCCCGCACCGCCTGCCGCCAGCGCGCCGGCCAGCCCGAGCAGCGCCGGGTAGCACGTGGTGTACGGCCGCCAGGTCTGCCAGTGCGCCAGCACCCGCTCGCGCACCGGCCTGCCGGTGCGGCCGAGCTCGCGCAGGTCAGCGGTCACGGTCGACCGCGATCTCGGCGAGGGCGGCGAGCCTGCCCGCGGCGGCGGTCCCCGGCAGCTCGGGCAGCCGCGCCACAGCGAGTGCGGACCGCTCCCGCGCGCCTTCCCTTGCGGTGCCGAGCGCGCCGCTGCCGAGCACGGCGAAGCGGAGCAGCTCCAGTGCCTCGGCGGGTTCGACGGAGCCGGACAGCGCGGTCTCCACGGCCCGCCGGTGCCCGGCGTCACCGTCGCGGTGGGCGATCAGCACCGGCCAGGTCGGCCGGAGGTTGGCCGCGTCGCTGGTGGTGGGCTTGCCCGCGGCGGCGCAGCCGTCCAGGTAGGGCAGCAGGTCGTCGTACATCTGGAAGGCCACCCCGGTGTGGTGGCCGAAGTCGGCGAGCAGGTCGGCCTGCCCGGCCGTGCCACCGCCGAGCAGCGCGCCGACCCGGCAGGCGGCGCGGAACAACGCGCCGGTCTTGAACGCGGCCACGTCGAGGTAGTCGCTCAGACCGCTGCCGGGCCGCCCGGCGCCCGGCGGCACCATCGAGGACTCGAGCACCTGGCCGCGGCAGAGGTCACCGCCCGCGCGGGCCAGCTCGGCGACGGCCGCGACCACCGCCTGCGGGGGCGCGGCGCTCTCGGCCGCGGCGGCGAACAGGTCGAACAGCAGCGCGTCGCCGGTGACGATCGCGTCCGCGATGCCGTGGCGGGCGTGCACCGAGGGCCGGCCCCGGCGCAGGTCGTCGCCGTCGATGATGTCGTCGTGCACCAGCGAGGCCACGTGCAGGTGCTCGACCGCCACCGCGGCGGGCAGCACGGTGCCGGCCTGCCCGCCGACGGCTTCCGCGGCCGCGACGAGCATCAGCGGGCGCAGCAGCTTGCCCGGCACCGCCATGGCGTAGCGCGTCAGCTCGTCGAGCCGGTCGCCGCCGCGGCGGCGGTCGGCCAGCGCCTCCCGGATCAGCGCGAGGGCGTCCCCGGCTGGCAGGCGCAGCGCCGGGCTGACCGTGCCGGTCATCGGAGTGCCCCCTCAGCGTGCGGGGCGGCCAGCGTGGCGAAGGCACGGGCGGCCGCCAGCACGACATCGTTTGCCTGGGGCGGCCCGGTGCTCACCCGCACCCCGCCCGCCACCTCGCGCACGGCCACGCCGTGGCTCGCCAGGTGCGCGATGAAGTCCTGGTTGCGCGCGCCCAGGCGGACCCACAGGTAGTTCCCGCCACTGGGCGGCACGTCGAAGCCCAGCTCGGTCAGCCCCCGGTGCACCCGGTCGCGCTCGACCGCGACCTCGCGACACTGCTCGCGCATGCGGTCCGCCGCGTCCAGCGCCGCCAGCGCGGCGGCCTGGGCGACAGTCGGCACCCGGTGGAACGGGCTGGTCCGGCGCAGCGGGGCCACCAGCTCCTCGGCGCCGGTGAGGTAGCCGACGCGCAGCCCGATCAGCCCGTGCGACTTGGAGAACGTGCGCACCACGGCCACCCGACGGTCCTTTGTGGACAGTGCCACCGCGTCCGCGATGAAGGCCGGGTCGGCGAACTCCCGGTAGGCCTCGTCGACGAGCAGCAGCACGTGCGCGGGCAGGGCCGCCAGCAACGCGGTCAGCTCGCCGGTGCCGAGCACCTCGCCGGTGGGGTTGTTGGGGTTGCACACCAGCACAATCCGGGTCCGGTCGGTGACCGCCGCGGCGAGCGCGTCCAGGTCCTGACCGTCCCGGCGGTCCCCGGGCACGGCGACCGGTTCGGCGCCGGCGTTGCGGATCAGCAGCGGGTACAGGTCGAAGGAGGGCCAGGTGTGCAGCACCTCGCTGCCAGGTCCGCTATGCGCGATAAGGAACTGCTGCAGCAGCGCCCCGGACCCGGCCCCGGCGACCACCCGGCCCGCGGTGCTGCCGAGCTCGGCGGCCAGCCGGTCCTCCAGCCGGGCGGCGAGCGCGTCCCCGGTCAGGTTGACCGAGCCGAGCGAAGCCATCAGGGCCTCGCGCACCCCCGGCAGCATTGGCCAGTGGTTCTCGTTCAGCGCCAATTGGTGAATTATCCGATCCAATTCACATGCCTTCCTCGGAAAACAAGATGACTGATCAGAATGGCGACCCTACCCACCGTGGCGACGCATTTGAGACATCGCTCAGCACGCTTGCCCGCTTCGACAAGCCATTTGCCCCTTCGGGCAATAAAAGAAATCTGGCAGATACCCCAGTGTTTTTGAGGTATCTGCCAGCAGGCTTGCCATTCACCTCACGCGACGGCGGTCCCCTCGAGCTCGACCATCAGGCCGGGGATCGCCAGCCGGGTCACCCCGAGCATCGTGGTGGCCGGCGCGACCCCGGCGGCGGCCAGCCGTGAGGCCAGCACGCCGTAGTGCGGGAACAGCAGGTCGACGTCAGTCGTGTAGACGTTGAGCCGGACCAGGTTCGCCAGGGACATGCCCGCTTCGCCGAGGACGGCCTCCAGGTTGTCCAGGGTCAGCGCCAGCTGTGCCGCCATGTCACCGGCGTGCTGGGCCTCGCCGTCCTCGCTCATCGCGGTCTGCCCGGAGCAGTACAGGGTCCGGCTGTGCCCGGAGACGAGCTCGCCCTGGTTGTACCCCATCTCCACCGACCACTGCCACGGGTTGACCGCCGTTCGCTGCACTGCCACATCAGCTCCATCCGGTTCATCGAGGTGTCCTGCCGCCATGAACCTGCCACCGAATCACGACATCCTGTGTCGTGTATTCCGCTACGGTTTTCGCATGCGCGCCGACCGGTTGGTCTCACTGGTGCTGCTGCTGCGCCAGCGCGGCCGGCTGTCCGCGGCCACGCTGGCCCGCGAGCTGGAGGTGTCCACCCGCACCGTGCTGCGCGATATCGAGGCGCTGTCCGCGGCCGGCGTCCCGGTCTACGCCGAACGCGGCAGGCACGGCGGTTTTGCCCTGTTGCCCGGCTTCCACACCGAGCTCACCGGGCTGAACCACGACGAGGCGCTCGCCCTGCTGGTCGCCGGATCACGGCGCGGCGCGCAGGTGTTCGGCCTCGGCTCGGCACTGGCTTCGGCCATGCTCAAGGTGGTTGACGCGCTGCCGGAAGGCCATCGGGACACCGCGGCAGGTGTGGCCGAGCGGTTGCTCATCGACCCGGAGACCGACCTCCTCTCCCGCCGCGTGGTCGCCGAGGAGGCGCCGGACACCGTGGTGGCCGAGGTCCGGCGCGCGGTGTTCGCCGGGCACAAGCTGCGCATCCACTACGCGGCCACCGGCCAGGCGCCGCGGTGGCGCACGGTGGACCCGGTCGGCCTGGTCACCGTCCGCGAGCAGGGCTACCTGCTGGCCACCAGGTCTGGCGCGGAGCGCACCTATCGGCTGTCCCGGGTGCTGGCCGCCGAGGCGCTCGCCGAACCCGCGGAGCGAGCGGACCGGGTCGATCTGGACCGGGCCTGGCGGGAACGCAGCACGCGGTTTCGCACCGGCGGCGATCAGGTCGCCGTGCTGGCCAGGGTGAACCCGGCGCGGCGGGAGGAGCTGGCAGGCACCGCGCTGGCCGTCCGCGCCGAGGAAACCGACGCGGACGGCTGGCTGCGACTGGAGGTGACCTTCCAGGACGCACGGCACGCCGAATGGGCCCTGTGGCAGCTCAGCACGGACACGGAAGCCCTTGCCCCGCAATGGTTGCGCACCCAGCTTCGGGATCGCGCCGCCGCGATCGCCAGCCGCTACACGGCGGGAGCGGGCTAGGGGGCGTTTTCAAAGCGGCTGGTGTGATCTGCTTTGATCACGTTCGTGGTGCGTCGTCATGAGCTGACCGATGAGCAGTGGGTTGCCCTGCAACCGTTGCTGCCCCAGCCCGGCACCGGTCGTCCGCGTGTGGACGACCGGCGGGTGATCAACGCGATGGTGTTCAAAGCCCGCACCG
>NZ_JBSFUA010000101.1:0-4363 GCF_053591555.1 Crossiella sp. NPDC003009
TACCTCACCAGGATGGCCACCCGGCCCACCCCCTTCGGCGCGTTCTCCGGTGTCGCGGTCGGGGAGTTCGGGGCGGAGACCACCGCGCGGCTGGGCGTCCCGGCCTTGCGGGACAACCGGATCCGCGCCGACATGGCCTGGCTGCTGACCCTGATCAAGCAGCTGGAGGAGGACCAGGCGCTGCGGCCGCACCTGCGCGTGGTGCTCAACTCCAGCGTGCACCACAGCGGCGACCGCCTCGTGCTGCCCTACGCCGACATCTATGGCCACAACGACAACCGCGCGGTCCGGGTGCGGGCCACCACCGCCGCGCTCGCGGTGACCAGGCTGGCCGCCACCCCGATCCCGTACGGGCAGCTGCTCACCGCGCTGGCCGAGGAGTTCCCCGGCGTCGACCCGGCCAGGGTCGCCGGGCTGGTGGACGAGCTGCGCACGCTGAACTTCCTGACCAGCGACCTGCGCCCGCCGCTGACCGTGGCCCACCCGGAGGCTCACCTGGCCAAGGCACTGGCCGGGATCGAGGCCGCGGCCGGAACCGCCGAGGCGCTGCGCGAGGTCATCGACCTGGCCCACCACGCCGCCACCAGCGAGGACCCCGCCGCGCTGGCCGCGCTGACCGCCGCCCAGCGTGCGCTGACGCCCGAGCACACCGGCCCGACCTACCAGCTGGACGCCACCCTGGACCTGGCCCAGCCCCAGCTCAGCGCCGAGGTCGGGCACGCGGTGGCCGAGGCGGTGGACTGCCTGATGCGCCTGTCCGCCGCGCTGCCGGGGCACAACCACCACCTCGCCCAGTACCGGGACGCCTTCACCGAGCGGTACGGGCTGCTCGCGCTGGTGCCGGTGCTGGAGCTGCTCAGCCCGGAGCACGGCCTGGACGCGCCACCCACCTACACCGAGCCGCCGCGCTCCTATCCGTTGCCGCACAACGTGGGCGAGCCCTGGCAGCAGGACTTCGACCAGGTGCTCACCGAGTTCGCGGTGCAGGCCTGGTGCTCCGGCGAAGCCGAGATCGAGCTGACCGACGAGTGGCTGAACCGCTTCGCCCCACCGGAGGACGCGCCGCCGCTGGCGCTGTACCCGGCGCTGGACGTCTACGCCCAGCTCGCTGCCGACCGGTCGGCGGGACAGTGGCGAGCGGTGCTGCGCGAGGAAGGCCTGGCCTTCGGCGGCCGCACCTCCGGCCGGTTCTTCGACCTGCTCGGCGAGGAGGCGGTGGACCGGCTGCGCGGCTACGCCCGCCGCGAGGAGGAGCTCAGCCCCGAGGTGGTCTACGCCGAGCTGTGCTACCTGCCCAACCACGGCCGGGCGGCCAATGTGGCGCTGCGGCCGCTGCTGCGCGGCTACGAGGTCCCGGTCAACACCGCGCCCTCGGTGCCGCCGGAGCGGGTGATCGACCTGGCCGACCTGTGCGTCGGCGCCACCGAGGACCGCCTGTTCCTGTGGTCCAAGCGGCTGGGCAAGCAGGTGGTGGTCTCGCAGAACCACATGCTCAGCCCGCACGTGGCGCCCAACGTGGCCCGGTTCGTGCTGGAGGTCTCCAACGACGGCTACGCCATGCCCTGCGGCTTCCGCTGGGGACCACTGGACACGATGCCCTTCCTGCCCAGGGTCACCCGCGGCAAGGTCGTGCTGCGCCCGGCTCAATGGCGGCTGACCTCGTTGCCCGGCAAGGACTTCAAGGCCGAGGTCCGCGCCTGGCGGGAGCAGTGGCGGGTGCCCAGGCACGTGTACCTGGTGGAGGCGGACAACCGGCTGCTGCTCGACCTGGACCACCCGGTCTGCCTGGACGAGCTGGCCACCGAGCTCAACCGCGGCCCGGTGACCGTGCACGAGATGCTGCCCGCCTTCGGTCAGCAGTGGCTGCACGACACCGACGGTGCGGCCTACCTGGAGGAGATCGTGGTCCCCCTGCTGGCCCGCAGCAGCGCGGACACCGCGCGCAGCGAGGTCACGCTGTCCGCGCCGGTGGACACCGACGACGCTCCGGCGCGGCTGCACCTGCCCGGCGGTCAGTGGAGCTTCCTCAAGCTGTACACCGGAATGGCCCAGCAAGACGAGATCATCAGCACCAGCCTGCGCGAGCTGGTCGCGACGCTGGGCGAGCAGGGCCTGATCGACCGCTGGTTCTACATCCGTTACCTGGACCCGCGCCCGCACCTGCGACTGCGTTTCCGGGCCGTGCGCCCCGAGGCCGAGCCCGCCCTGCTGTGGCAACTCACGGTGTGGGGCAAGCAGCTCGTCGAGCAGGGCCTCGCCTTCGACACCGCGCTCGCGGGCTACACCCCGGAGATCGAACGCTACGGCGGCCCACTGGTCTACGACACGGTGGAGGAGGTCTTCGCCGCCAACAGCGCGGTCACCGCCGACCTGGTTTCATTGCTGCACAACGACAGTGACCTGCGCCCCGACTTCGCCGCGATCGCCGCGGTGGACACCCTGTACCGGCAGTGGGGCCTCGGGCCGGAGGAACGCATGGAGTTGCTGCCCGGCAGCGGTGGCGCGGACGCCGACCTCGTGCGCGCCGAGTTCCAGCAGCACCGCGCCTATCTCACCGAACTCCTGGTCCCGTGGGACTTCCGCCCGCACGAACAGGGCAGGCGGCACCACGAGCTGATCGCCGAAGTCCTGTCCCCGCAACAAGAGTCGGTCGCCGCGGCGCAGGCGGCGGTGACCGGCGGGCAGCTGTGGGGCACCGAGGCCGGGGTGCTGGGCAGCCTGGCGCACATGCAGGTCAACCGGTTGCTGCCGATCGACCTGCGCCGCGAATCGCACCTCTACGCGCTGTGGCGGCAGGCTCTGCGCGCCATCGGCGGCCGACCCGCACCGGAGGCCACGGCATGAACCCGAACAACCACTGGCTGCGGATCGCCAAGATGCTCTGGGACCTCAGCCCGCTGCGCGTGCTGGCGCTGATCCTGGTCACCGTCGCGGTCTCGGTGGTGCCCGCGATCCAGTTGCAGCTCACCGCCACCGCGGTGCAGACCGTGGCCGAGGCCATCGCCGCGCGAGGCCAGGGCGACTTCGGCCCCGCGGTGCTCGCGGTCGGCCTGCTCATCCTGGCCGTCTCGGTGGCCGCGCACCTGCTCGGGGTGTGGCACGGCTACCTGGACTCGGTGCTGCGCCTGCACCTGTCCACCGCGGTCGGCGAGGAGGTGATGCGCAAGGGCACCAGGATGGAGCTGCAGGACTACGAGGACGCCGACTCCTACGACAAGCTCCAGCGCGCCTTCCAGGAGAGCAGCGGCACCCGGATCCATCAGCTGTTCACCGACACCCTGGCCTTCGCCCGCGAGCTGATCACCATCCTGTCCGTCTCCGCGGTGCTGTTCTCCTGGAACTTCTGGGTCGCGGTGCTCATCCTGATCTCGCCGATCCCGTCCGCGATCGCGCAGATGTGGTACGGCAAGAAGATGTACGAGATCGAGTACGGCCGGGCCGCCGATCGCCGCCGCCTGGTGTACCTCCAGTACCTGACCACCACCGACCACTCCTTCAAGGAGGTCCGGCTCTTCCAGCTCGACGGCCACCTGATCAAGGCCTACCGCGACCAGGTGCAGCGGTTCCTGCGGGTGGACCGCGACATCACCCGCCGCCAGTCCGTCTCGCTCGGCGTCTTCGGCCTGGTGAGCGTGCTGATCTCGGCCGGGGCGCTGGTGTTCGCGATGCTGGCCACCAAGGACACCGGGCAGATCGGCGAGCTGGCCGGGTACCTGCAGGCGATCGGCATCGTGCAGGCATCGGGGCACACCCTGCTGGTCGGCGTGGCCAACCTGTTCGAGAACAAGCTGTTCGTGAGCAACCTGTTCGAGCTGCTCGACCTGCCCGAGCGGCAGATCCGGGGCGGGCAGCGGAAGTTCCCGGAGCGGCTGCGCCAGGGCATCGAGTTCCGCGAGGTCAGCTTCACCTACCCCGGCACCAGCGAACAGGTCCTGGACCGGGTCAGCTTCACCATGCCTGCCGGCAACTGCGTGGCCCTGGTCGGCCAGAACGGCGCGGGCAAGACCACCCTGGTCAAGCTGCTCACCCGGCTCTACGAGCCCACCAGCGGGGAGATCCTGCTCGACGGCGTGCCGATCCAGGAGTTCGACCTGGAAGACCTGCGCCGCAACCTCGGCGTCATCTTCCAGGACTACATCCGCTACGAGCTGCCGGTGCGGGACAACATCGGCTTCGGGCAGATCGAGCACCGCGCCGACACCGACCGGATCCGCCGCGCCGCACAGGCCAGTGGCGCTGACTCCATTGTGGACATCCTGCCGGACGGCTACGACGCCATGCTGGGCCGCCACTTCGAGAACGGCCACCAGCTCTCCGGCGGCCAGTGGCAGAAGGTCGCACTGGCCAGGGCGTTCATGCGGGC
>NZ_JBSFUA010000102.1:0-2454 GCF_053591555.1 Crossiella sp. NPDC003009
TCCCGCTCCACCCGTCCCGACGGCCGTCGCGGCAGGCCGCTGACATCCGGCAGTTCACCCGCCTCATCCAGGCGGCGGGCCAGGGTCTCGGTCCGCACGAACGCACGACGCGAAAAAATCAACCCCACCGCTGGGTCAAGAGCCCGCCGTGTCGCTGGCGCGCCACGCCTCTTTCGCGACAAGTGGGTGCGCATCCCCCTCTCCGCCCTCCCTCCGGAACTCTCGCCCGCCCACCGCGTTGGACTGGGTGTCCGGGAGACTGGGCACTCGACGGCGGCGAGACGGGGTGGGCGGCATGCGGGACTGGACGGCCGAGGACATGCCTGACCAGAGCGGGCGCACCATCGTGATCACCGGGGCCAACTCCGGGCTCGGTCTGCACAGCGCCTACGCACTGGCCGCCAAGGGCGCGCACCTGTTACTGGCCTGCCGCTCGCCGGAGCGCGGGGCGCGCGCCGTCGACCAGGTCCGCACCACCGCGCCGAGGGCCAAGGTCGAGCTGGTCCGGCTGGACCTCTCCGACCTGGCCTCGGTGCGCGCGGCGGCCGCGGACATCCGGGAACGCACCGGTGACCGGCTGCACGTGCTGATGAACAACGCGGGCGTGTTCGGCCCGCCGCTGGGCCGCACCGCGGACGGCTTCGAGATCCAGATGGGCACCAACCACCTCGGCCACGCCGCGCTGACCTGGCTGCTCATGCCCGCGCTGCGGCAGGCCCCCGGCGCGCGGGTGGTCACCCTGTCCAGCCTCGCGCACCGCCGCACCACACTGCGCCTGGACGACCTCAACTACGAGCGCCGCCGCTACAACGCCTTCGTCGCCTACAGCGAGTCCAAGCTGGCCAACCTGATGTTCGCCCAGGAGCTCGACCGCCGGTTGTCCGCGGCCGACGCCGACGTGCTCAGCCTGGCCGCGCACCCCGGCCTCACCGACACCGAGCTGGCCGCCAACGGCGGGCGGGCCAGGCGGAACAAGCTGCTGGAGATCGGCGTCGGCCTGTTCAACAAGGTCGCCACCATGCGCACCGAGCGCGGAGTGCTCTCCCAGCTGTACGCGGCCACCGCGCCTGCGGTGCGCGGCGGGCAGTACTACGGCCCGGCCGGACCGGGCGAGGTGTGGGGCGGCCCCGGCCTGGCCGGCTGCTCGCCGGAGTCCCAGGACACCGCGGTGGCGGCGGAGTTGTACGGGGTCAGCGGCAAGTTGACCGGGATCGCGCCGGACCCGGCCTGACGTGTGACCGCGCCCTCCCCCGCTGGGCTGGGGTCACCGGCCGCGGGGACGTAGTCTGACGGGTATGACCGTGGTGCCCGAGGGCCGCAAGCTCCTGCGGCTGGAGGTTCGTAACAGCCAGACGCCCATCGAGAAGAAGCCCTCGTGGATCAAGACCAGGGCGAAGATGGGTCCCGAGTACCGCGAGCTGAAGGGCCTCGTCAAACGCGAGGGCCTGCACACGGTCTGCGAGGAAGCCGGCTGCCCCAACATCTACGAGTGCTGGGAAGACCGCGAGGCAACCTTCCTCATCGGCGGTGACCAGTGCACCCGCCGCTGCGACTTCTGCCAGATCGACACCGGCAAGCCGGCCGACTTCGACGCCGAGGAACCGCGCCGGGTGGCCGAGTCCGTGCAGGCCATGGGCCTGCGCTACTCCACCGTCACCGGCGTCGCCCGCGACGACCTGCCCGACGGCGGCGCCTGGCTCTACGCCGAGACGGTCCGCCAGATCCACGCGCTCAACCCCGGCACCGGCGTCGAGCTGCTCATCCCGGACTTCAACGCCGACCCCGAGCAGCTGGCCGAGGTCTTCGGCTCCCGCCCCGAGGTGCTGGCGCACAACCTGGAGACGGTGCCCCGCATCTTCAAGCGGATCCGCCCCGCCTTCCGCTACGAGCGCTCCCTCCAGGTGATCACCGAGGCCCGCGAGTCCGGCCTGGTCACCAAGAGCAACCTGATCCTGGGCATGGGCGAGACCCCGGACGAGGTCACCGAGGCGCTGCAGGACCTGCACGACGCGGGCTGCGACATCATCACCATCACCCAGTACCTGCGGCCGAGCCTGCGCCACCACCCGGTGGAGCGCTGGGTCAAGCCGGAGGAGTTCGTCACGCACAAGGAAACCGCGGAGCGCATCGGCTTCGCCGGGGTGATGGCGGGCCCGCTGGTCCGGTCCTCCTACCGCGCGGGGCGGCTGTACGCGCAGGCGAAGCAGTTCCGCGGCGAGCAGGTTCCCGAGCACCTGAGCCACCTCGCGGAGGCCGGTCCGGGCGCCCAGGAGATCACCGCCCTGATGGCCAGGTAGCGGGCTGTCACATTGGCGCGCTCCGCGCGCGGGATTTTTCGCTCTTGGAGTCGTGCGTTCGTGCCCTCGCCACACCCCCGAAGCAAGCTTCGGTGTGTCGAGGGCGCCCGCAGGCAGCGAGAGCACCTGCTCGACCACCGGCCGCACGAACGGCTCG
>NZ_JBSFUA010000103.1:0-2062 GCF_053591555.1 Crossiella sp. NPDC003009
TCGCGCCCGCACGGCACACCAGACAGCCTACGTCCCCGCCAGCCAGCGCCACCGGTCCCGTCAACCGGCCAGCGTTCGCGCCCGGCCCGCCACGACTGCCCCGCCTCCGCGGCTTCCCTTCCGCCGTCGCTTCCGGCGGGCTCCCCGGGCCGCCGACGTCCGTTCTCTCGCGAGGCTGTCGCCAGTTGCCGGCTCGCGAGGCTGTCGCCAGTTGCCGGCGCGGCTATCGCTGGTTGCTCGTGGGCGGTCGCTCGGTGCCGGTGGCTGTTGTTCTTGGGGGGTTGCCTGGGGCGGGAGGGGGGAGCCGATCGTGGTGCCCTGCGCCGCCCTCCGCTTCCTACTGCGGTAACGAAATGATCATGGGTCAAAGTTCCGTGGGGCATTCACTATGACCGGCATACCGACTCCACCCGGATTGGCGATAGGTGGCCGCTGGGCTGGTCACCCAGAGCGACTGGGTGTGGGCAGGTGGGGTTGGCGAACCGTGGTGGGGTTGGCTTTTGCGGGGCTCCGGTGGGGGTTTGGGGGTGGGTGGACGGGTCGCCAGTTGAACATAGCGGGGAAGTTGAACTGGTGGGGGCGGCTGTCCACAGGGGCTAGGTGGTGGGGTTGTGGAGGGCGGGGAAGGGGGTGTTGGTGAGGGTTTCGGAGACGGTCCAGAGGGTGGCGGCGGTGGTCGGGTTGGTGGCGTGGGGGCGGAGTTGCTCTGGGGCGAGGCGGTGGGGGCGGAGGATGCCGCAGGGGCTGAGCATGACGGCTGCCGGAGCATGGGGAGCAGTGGCGGCGAAGATGATGGGGAGGGCGCCTTGTTCCACCGGGCGGCTCACGATTCCGGCCAGTGCGCTGGACAGGCGGCTGATCAGTGGGGAGGGGGCGCTGCCGAGCATGGGGGTTCGGGCGATGCCGGGGTGGGTCAGCATGCTGCGGATCGGGGACTTCGCGGCGCGCAGGCGGCGGTCCAGCTCCAGGGCGAACAGGACGTTGGCGAGTTTGGACTGGGAGTAGGCGCGGCCGGTGGTGTAGCCGCGGGTGATGGGCAGGTTGTCGAAGTTGAGCCTGCCGTAGCGGTACATCAGCGAGGCCACCGTCACCACGCGCGGGTCGTTGCCCTTGGCCAGGTTTTCCAGCAGCAGGCCGGTGAGCAGGAAGTGGCCGAGGTGGTTGGTGGCGTGTGGAGTTCGTGGCCCTGCGGTGAGTGGCTCTGCGGCTGGTTGCCGATGCCGGCGTTGTTGACCAGGACGTCGAGCTGGTCGCCGCGGGCGGTCAGCTCAGCGGCGAAGGCGCGGACCGAGTCCAAGTTGGACAGATCGAGTTCGCGGGTGACCAGGTTGGCATCGGGCAGCTGGGCGCGGATGCGTTCGGCCTTGGCGGGGTTGCGGACGGCCATGATCACTCGGGCGCCGCGGGCGGCCAGGGCCTTGGTGACCGCCAGGCCCAGGCCGCTGGAGGCGCCGGTCACGACTGCGGTCCGGTCGGTCTGGTCTGGCATGTCCGCGACGGTCCAGTTCCGCACAGCAACCTCCACTAACCGGATTTTCTATCCACCTGGACCGTAACACAAGTGGATTGATCATCCGTTAGTCGCAGTCCGGTGACACCGATCTCCAGTGCCTCGCGTAGGGCGCTGGTGGCCGGGATCGCCTGCGAGTCGTGGCACAGCACGGAAAGGCGGTCGCCGGTGGCGGACATCAGTTCCAGGTGCACGCCAGCCCGGAGCAGGCCAGCCGGACCCGCAGCGCGGTCACAGCAGGCCCGCCCGCAGCGCCTAGGCCACCGCGTGCGCCCGGTTGCGCAGCCGGAACCGGTGCGTGATGTCGTGCACCACGCTCACCACCGTCCGCGGCGAGTAGCACAGCTGCCGGGCGATCTCCCCGGTCTCCCTGCCGTCGGCGACCAGCCGCAGCACCTCGCGTTCCCGCTCGTTCAGCGCGACCCCGCCGATCCCCGCGCGCGGCACCGGCCGGGCGCGGTGCTCCAGCAGCTCGTCCAGCAGATCGGGCGGCACCGTGCAGTCCCCGCCCGCGGCGGCCAGCACGGTGCGGGCCAGCCGGTCCGCGCTGGC
>NZ_JBSFUA010000104.1:0-1644 GCF_053591555.1 Crossiella sp. NPDC003009
CGCCGCGCCACCGTCGCGCCGTCCCGGCCGCCGCGCCGTGCAGGCGTGATCCGAGCCAACCGAGCGCCGGGCGGGACGAGCGGGGCGGGCAGCCGAGCGCCGGGCGGGCTGCACCTGCGCCGGGCCAGCTCAGCAGCCAGGCCAGTCGCGCTGTGCCCGAACCGGCCAACCGGTCAGCGGTTCGGGCAGCTGCCCGCCCACTCGGTCCGCCCCCGCCGCCCCCGGACGTAGGGTGGCCGGGTGACCACACTGCGCGAGACCCCCACCCGCACCGGGGTGCTCACCACGGTCCTCGCGTTCACCGCGCTGGTCACCCTGCTCACCCACACCATGCTCATCCCGGTCCTGCCCGGCCTGCCGCAGCGCCTCGGCGCCTCCCCGGCGGCCACCAGCTGGCTGGTCACCGTCACCGTGGTGGTCGGCGCGGTGGCCAACCCGGTGCTGGGCAGACTGGCCGACCTGTTCGGCCGGAAGCGCGTGCTGCTGCTGGCGGTATGCGCTTTCCTGCTCGGCTCCCTGCTGTGCGCGCTCACCGCCGACCTCACCCTGCTGATCGTCGGCAGGGCGGTCCAGGGACTGTCCACAGTGGCCATTCCGCTGGGCATCAGCCTGCTCGCCGCGCTGGTCCCGCCGGAGCGCAGGGCCGGGGGCATCGCGCTGATCAGCGCCATGCTCGGCATCGGCGGCGCGGTCGCGTTGCCGCTGGCCGGGCTGATCGCGGACGTGTGGGGCTTCCACGGCCTGTTCTGGTTCTGCGCCGCCGCCGGACTGCCCGCGCTGCTCGCGGTGTGGCGGCTGGTCCCCTCGGTGGAGCCCGGCGCCGAGCGCGCCCCGGTGGACCTGGTCGGCGCGACCCTGCTCATCGGCGGGCTCACCGCGCTGCTGCTGCCGCTGAGCCGGGGCGCGGAGTGGGGCTGGGACTCGCCGCTGGTGCTGGGCCTGCTCGGCGCCGCCGCGCTGGCGCTGGCCGTCTTCGGCGTGGTCGAGCTGCGCAGGCGCGCGCCGCTGGTCGACCTCCGGCTGGCCGTGCGCGCCCAGGTGCTGGTGACCAACCTGTCCGCGTTCCTCACCGGCTTCGCGCTGTTCGTCAACTTCCTCGGCACCGTCACCGTGCTGCAGACCCGCTACGAGCTCTCCGTGGTCGCCTCCGGCCTCTACATGCTGCCCGGCGGCCTGCTGATGGCCGCGCTGTCCCCGGTGGCCGCCCGGCTCATCTCCGGCCGCGGCGCCCGGTTCACCCTGCTCCTGGGCTCGGCGGGGGTGGTGCTGGGCTTCGCCGCGCGCCTGGTCCTGGACAGCTCGCTGTGGCACGTCGTGCTGGCCACCACGATCATCTCCGGCGGCGCGGGCCTGGCCTACTCGGCGATGCCCGCGCTGATCCTGGACGCCACCCCGCCCGAACACGCCGCCGCGGCCAACGGCCTCAACTCCCTCGCCCGCACCCTGGGCAGCTCGGTGGCCAGCGCCGTCTTCGGCGCCTTGGCGGCCTTCGGTGGCCTAACTCTCTTCTTCACCTTGGGCACGATCACAGCCTTGCTGGCTACCCTGGTCGTGTGCGGCGGCCCTCGCACGCGATCGCCGGGCCCAGCTCGTCCCTGGCGGTGGCGCCGGTGAAGCCACGTACGCCCGGTAGGCGGCATCACC
>NZ_JBSFUA010000105.1:0-1590 GCF_053591555.1 Crossiella sp. NPDC003009
CCTGGGAAGCGCTGGCCTCGGCCTGGCTGGCCGACCTGGCCGCCGCGGCGGCGGCCCGCTGCGCGTCCTGGTCGGCCTGCTGCGCCTGGCGGGCCGACTCAGCGGCCTGGTCGGCCGAGCGCTGCGCCTTCTCCGCCTCCTGCTTGGCCTTGTCGGCGTACTCCCTGGCCTTGGCCGCGGACTTCTGCGCCTCGGCCGCCCAGTGCTTGGCCTCATCGGCCGCCCCGCGCGCGGTGTGCGCGTAGGACTGGGCTTGCAGCGCCGCCTGCCGGGACTCCGCGGCGATCTTGTCCGCGTCCGCCAGGTAGGACTCGATCTTGGCCACGTGGCTGGCGGTGTCCGCGTCCCGCTGCTGCGCCTTGTACTGCTCGCTGGTGAGGAACTTGCGCCACAGCGAAGGCGGGCCGTTCAGCGCGGCCTGCGCGGCGGCCTTGACCTCCTTGCCGCCGTTGGTCATCGCCTGGGTGACCAGCACGTGGTCGTCGTCCTGGCGCGCCTTGTGCTGCCCGGTGGCCAGGAACGCGGTGCGGTCGGCCGGGGTGCCGCGCAGCGCCTTCTGCGCCGCGGCCTTCACCCCGGGGCCACCGGCGTTCATGATCTGGGTGATGGCGACCTGGTCGTCCTCGTCCTTGCCCGCGTACCAGCGGTCCTGCAGGAAGTCCTTGACCACGTCGTGCTTGGCGGTGAGCATGTCCCGCGCGGACCAGCGCAGGCCCTCGTTGCCCGTGGTGTCGGCGATGTGCAGCACGCTGGCCCGGTCGTCCTCCTCGACCGCCTTGGCCACCCCGCCGCGGACGAAGTTGAGCACCTCGTACTTGTCGCCGACCAGCGCGTTCTCCGAGGCCGCCCGCACCCAGCCGCCACCGGTGGTGACCAGCCGCGCGGCCACCTTGCGGCCGTTGGCGACCGCGGTCTCCTCCGGGGTGGCCGGGTCCTGCGCCTGGGTCAGCAGCCGCTGCGCCTCGGTGTCGAGCTTCGCGGCCTCGCCCGCGACCCAGGTGGTCTCGGTCTGCTTGTTCTCCTCGGCCAGCTTGGCCTCGACGGCCTCCTCGATCGCCTTGGCCTTCTGCGCGGCCAGGCGCTCGTCCTCGGCCGCCCGGCTGGTCGCGGCGATCGAGCGGGCCAGGTCGGTGTACCTGGTGGCGTCGTCGGCGTAGAGCTTGGCCTTGTCCGCGGCGGCCTGCGCCCGGTTCGCCGCGCCTTCGGCGTCGTTGGCGTGCTTGACCGCCTCATCGGCCAGGCGGGCCGCGTTGTCGGCGTGGTTGGCGGCGTCGTTGGCCGCGTCCCTGGCCTGACCGGCGTAGCGCGCGGCGTCACCGGCGATCCGCTTGGCCTCCCCGGCGGCACGCTTGGCCTCGGCGGCCTTGCGCTTGGCCTGCGCGCTGGCCTGCTTGGCCTGCGCGGAGCTGGCGCCGGCCTTGGCGGCCCAGTCACCGGCCTCGCCGGAGGCGCCACCGGCCTCATCGGCGTGCACACCCGCGCTGGCGGCCGACTCGGCGGCCTTGCCTGCCGCGGTCGCCGCGATCGCGGCCTGGTCCGCGGCTTCGGCGGCCAGTCGAGCGCCCTTGGCCACATCACGCGCGGCCTTGG